>CAMPCW010000008.1 GCA_946647665.1 uncultured Caryophanales bacterium | reverse complement strand
CACCTGTTTGAAAATTCACACATCCTGTCAAGATGGATATCTTTTAGGCATACAATTATTTTTTCCAATCGGATGGTTTTTTCAATTGTTTATATATCCTCTCTATAGCATATTCTGCAGTTTCGTAATCTATTTCACCTCGAGAGTATAATTTCATAATCTTTTGTGCTTTCTCTGATGGAGCAACGCCATCGACAGTAGCAATTGAGGTTGCGAATATCAAATCTTCCTCTTCTTTTGAAGGCACAGTCAATTCAAAAGGTAACCCATTCTTATTTACAGATGCTGTTAAAAATAGCATTATTGCCTGACTGGTTGTTAACCCAAGTCTAGAGAAAATTGCATCAGCTTGTTCTTTGATATCATGAGTTACTCTAGTGTGTACTGTCTCTGTTTTTGCCATAAATAATTACCTCGATAGTATTGTATCACGATTGCGACACAATTTTAATTAATTATAAAAAGAGCTTTATTTATAACGGGTAAAAGAAAAACCGAGCGAACTCGGTAAATCTTTCATATGTTATTCATCTGCTACTACTGATATCGTTTTATCAGTATTAGTGATTGTTTTATATCCTTCTTGTGGTATGAAATCGTCAAACGTTCCAAAGACGGAAGCATTTTTATAAGTGCCACCCATTACTTGGATAGTAAATTTGGAGCCACTTCCGCTTGATGTGAGGTTGTTTTTGAATGTACCACCATAAATATTTGTGTGGCAGTAATATGCCTTATAATATGTAAGCTTTCCAGCATTTGTACCACCATACATATTTAATGTCCCATCAGCTCCTGAAGTTGTGCTACCTTTAACGCTAATTGCGGTCATGTTGCCACTGTTAACGTTAACTGTGCAGGAAGCACCAACAGATAATGTTTTTACATTAATATTTGATAAATTAAATGTTCCATAGCCAAGGGATAAGCTACCTGAAGTTTGTACTGTACCGGTAAATGAATATTTATTGGTATTACTTTTGGTTGTACCAGTATAGATTGTTAATGTCTTGGTTGTGCTAGCTACAACATCTTCAGTGATGTTAGTTAGTAATCTAACTGCAACCCCTGGGAAATCATCATATTGAATTGCCTCAGCAATAGATGCGTATCTAGTAAAAGTGTCATTAGCGCTTAAAACATAGTTCGATGTGTTTTGAGTTTTTCTTGTAACCTTATATAAGCCTTTTTCTTGAGCTAGTGCACATCTAAATGTATTTAAATGGCTTGAAGGATCATTATCAAAATATGTTGTTGAACTAGCAACACTAATAAGGACTCTACCTGTTAAGTAATTAAGAGTGTGTTTGCCTCCGTTAAGGCGAATATATCCAGTAGAGGTACAAATATTCTTAATTCCACCAATAGTGTCGACATTTGTCATAGTGATATAAATAGATGCGGTGGCAGATTCAAATATTATTGCAGGATGCTCACTATCACCAATTAAGCTACCAGTAGAAATGACTAAACTTGAGTTCATCTTAACGTTTAAAGGAGAACAACCATTACCAGTAATTGAATGTCCTTGTAAGTTGATGGTAGTAGGAGCTTTTTTGGCTTTACCAGTTAAAACGATTGGTTCATCTACTACGAGATCTTTAAGTAAATATAATGTTTTCGCTGCTGTAGCAGTTAAAATAGACTGTATTGCTTCTTCAACACTATGGAAGTAATTCGATTCATCACCTTCAACTGCAGCGCCCACTCTCATAACATATTTAGTGGCCATCTTTTCCGTATTTTCATCTACAGGTGTATCTAAATCGTTACATGCATCTTCAATAGTTCCTTCAGGTACATCTCCAGTTGTAGTAACAGTGGATCCACTAATAGAAACTGAGGATTCATTCTGAATGTTACCTCTATCATCAACAATTTGAATAGAAGTGGAATTAACGGCATTATTTCTAGTAATCTTAGGGAAAGAAGCATCTTTAGTTTTAGCAATAATTGCGTCATTCCCTTTAAGATAAATTCCATCTACTTCACTTTCTGGATAGATGACGATTCTACCGCTTGTGATTGTGGTAAATTCGCTTGTTCCATATTCATAAAATGAAGATGATGACACTTCATCAATATATGTATATTTACTATCTCCATAATGATGGACTTTATCTAGTGGAGCGTTAATATGGATATCACATTCTCCTAATGTACGAATGATGACTTCTTGTTCTTCTATATTTTGTTCATAAGTAATTGCATTAATGTTGGTGTTCTTACCAGCGTCAAAACCAACTTTAACAGTGACATCATCAAGTGTTAATTCAGAATTAGATAAGTAAATTGAGAAGAATTGTTCCTCTAACTCTGGAATAGATTCATATACTTTAAAGTATTTATAGCCATCAGTGATGCTACTTATATTTTCGATTAATACGAAATCTTGAATAGTGGTGTCCCAGAGAATTTCTCCTCCAGCTTGTGGTTTTATATTTCTAGCGTTATAGCCATAGTCTTCAACATACTCTAGAGCATCAGTAAATGTATCAAAGGTTTGTCCATCTGCTTTACCGATTGCGACTGCGTTATTTAAGTTTCTAATTAAAGCTTGATCATTACTCTTTTTAGCTTTATCTGCGATACTAATAAATGTTGGAATTAAGATGGCACTTAAAATACCAATAACCCCAATAACGATTACAAGTTCAACAATGGTAAAACCTTTTTTCTTGATAAAATCATATTTTTTCATAGTTGATATTCTAATCGTTTATCATTTTTAAGTAAATACTTATGCATACTAAAAAGAGAAAGAAAAACTGGGGATAATGCCCAGCTTTTTAATCTTCGCCTGTAAACCTTTTAAGCTTATTTCTAATGATTTCTTTAGCCTCAGATTCATGGTCTTCGGTTTTAAACTTTCTTACAGTAATAACTTTTGGATTTTCGATATCGTAATCATCTACTAAGACATATCCAACTTCTTTTAAAACCCTATAGGTTCCATTTTTAATAATTGCTCTAGTGCCTTTTTCTAACTTTTTAACTTTAGCAGGATCAACAACAAAGTAGATTCTTTTGCCATCTTCTTTTTCGACTTTTTCGACATAGTCTCCATTAACTTGATAGACATCTTTATAGAAGTTAGGTCTAATTTCTTTTACTTCCTTATCTTCTAAGACAGTAGATAAATCTCTATCATCGATATAGCGATATCGAGGAGACCCATCTTTATTAGTCATTAATTTGCCTTCTTTATCGTGCATTTCTTCAATATGAGCTTCATAGACTGTATAGGAGGCAACAATTTTATAGTCTCCATATTCCTTAATATAGGATTCATCATGAGCGAGTTCTTTTCCAAATAACATATGTATATATCTTCCTTTTTCCATAGATATTGTAGTATTCTATTTGCATTATGAATAGATTATTTAAATATTTCTCTGTCTTTGGCGTCTTATTAGTCTTCGCCGCTTATTTCTTTAGACTATTTGAAGTTAATGGTTATGTGAAGGCTGTTGCCTCTTTAACTGATCCTAGTAGTTATTTTTTAGCGTTAGGAAAGATTTACAAGATTGATTATTTCTTTATCGCTTTAATTATGGTGTCTTGTTTAGTGAGCTTTATATTAATAAACAAAGAACAAAAGATGCCTTTATTTAGTGTTTCTTTATTATGCATTGGACTAGCGATATTAGAAAGAATTTATCTAGTGACCGCGACTAGTATTGCTATAAAAAGAACGATGGATGTTAATATTTCTATCACTAACATAGTTAACATTGTGGTGTTAGCTTTAGGTTTAATGTCAATTGTAATCTCAATCTTAATTGAAAGATTTTTAGATAATAAACCTCTATCTTTTGTGTTTTCTATTTTCTCAATTGCCTCAATTACCGCTAGTAGTTTGATTAGTGTTTACGCTGCTATTGTTAATGGGGCAACTGTTCACTTTATCTTATTCTCAATCTTCTTCTTATTGGCGATTGTCTTATTTGTGATGGAGTTCATCTTAAGATTTAAGGCTAAAGTCAAGCCAGAAGCTAAATAAATAGATGAATTAACAAAAAACACTGCGAACATGCAGTGTTTTATATTAGCTTTCCATCTAAGCAAGCAACATCTTTGCCGTTATTTTTTGCCTCATAGAGATATTTATCAACTTTAGCGATTTCTTTTTCAAAATCGAATTTCTCAACTTCTTTAATTAGGCTACCACCTATAGAGATAGTGACCATCTTCTTTGGTGCTTCTTTAGGTGCTTCAATATTTAATTCTTCAACTGCGACTCTTGCCTTTTCTAAAACAGTTCTTGCCTCCATAGGGTTATCTAGTTCAAAGAAGAGGATGAATTCTTCTCCGCCATATCTAAAGAAGTCTAAATCTGGAGAAGGGAATGCTTTTCTAATGGCGTCAGTAATAGATTTTAAGCAGTAATCACCCGCTAGATGGGAGAATTGATCGTTATAGTCTTTAAAGTTATCAATATCAAACATCGCAATTAATAAGTTAAGGTCATCACTAGTTTCCCATTCAGGAACGTTTTCATCTAAAAACATTTTTAAAGCGTGACGATTTTTACAAAGTGTCAGGCTATCGTAATAGGCTTTATTAGTTAATCTTTCGTTTTCTACTGCTTCTTTATAGTTTTGAGATTCAGCATAGAAAAGCAAAGTAATAATGAAATATGAACAAAGTGGGAACGCTAAAGCGATGATGATGTAGTAATGTAAGGAAGTCATGCCCATGGCGATACTACAGTAGATTGCTAAGCCAATGGTAGAAATAGTGGTGGCTAAATCTAAGATTAAGGCTTCAGTCCAATAAGCAGGTTGAATAACAAGCAAGGCTGCTAAAAAGATAATTGAGGCTGATAAAGCTTCACTTTGTGAGGTGAAACCCATTTGGCAGTCAGCGTACATTCCAAAAAACATTTGAAGCGCAACGCCTAAATATAAAACTAATCCTGCAATTCTATTTAAGATAATTGATGTTTTATCTTTTTTTACAAAGTAGGAGGCAACCATTAAGATAATAGAGATAAAACAAAATAGCATTGATGAGGCATGAGCGACAACACTAGTTACTCCATAAACTTCAATTTGTCTCCAGCCTGTTCTTAGATTCATCATCAAGAACATGCCGAAAGCAACAAGCATTAATAAAATCGCAACGATTAATCTAATAACTGTCATATTTAAAGAAATATTATCTTTAATAATTCTTAAATCTCTCTTTGAAAAATGGTTATTTTTAATAACCCGATGTGGATAAAGAAATTCAGAACGCTTTCTAAACTTATTTCTTGCTTTCATATTTCTTTAATTATAATAATTATTTAATTTTTTACAAATTTCTTGCTTCTATTTATAATCGCTTCTTCTACTGCGATTACTAACTCTTTTGCTGATTTTTCGTTTTGTAAAGTATCGCGAATATAGGATACCGCTTCATTTAAATCATCTAAAAACAATGGTAAGTATCTTATTATTGGTTCATTCATGTTATTTTTTAAAATGTGAGAACACTTCTTCGTGACTTAATCTTTTTGAATTGGCTTTTGCAGCCTTATCGGCCTCATCTAATGCCAATTCGACTCCATTAACTAATCTTGAGTATTCTTCAATTGAGATCACAACCATACTTCCGTAACCATTCTTTGTTAAGAAAACATGTCCATTTGCTTGAACTGCTTTTTCAATTTCAGGATATTTGTTTCTTAAGTCTGATACTGGTCTAATATCTATCATACCTATTTCCTCTTTTTCTATCATAATTTTATCATAACTTTATCATAATGTAATTTTTATAAATAAAAAAAACGGTGTTACCCTGAATATTTTCTAATGTAGCAAAAACTATTTTTTGAATGCTTTAAATAGTAATACGCCAGGAATAGTGCCGATAGAGTTACAGATTGTCGCTAAGGCGATATTTAAGAATGCATATCCAGTCCAAGAGTTAGCAAAGCTAAAGTAATACATATTCGCTACACAGTGATCTCCACCGATATAAACAAAAATAAAGATGAAGACAAAGATTAAGAAAACACCAATGATTTTATTTTTAATTAATCCATAAGATTTCACAGCTAAATAAACACATAATCCAGTGATTAATGATTTCACAATAAGCATTAGATAATATTCATATCCTAAATCAAAGTTAGTCTTATTTACGGCAATCGCACTGATTCTTGAGAACAAGTCAGTGTTTCTAAATATTGCAAAGCAAAGATAACCTAAGATTAAAGAGCCGATAATGTTACCGATATACATAAGTGGAAGATTGATATAAAAGTCTTTACTTTGTTTTGACTCAAACACTAAACCTATCTTTCCAGTAAATAAGAAGAGTTTAAATATACAAACAACACTTAATCCAATTGGGAACAGCAAGGCTCCTAATATTTTTCCAAGTTCATTAGGTAAAGCATAAGTCATAAGAGTAAATAAAAATCCACCTAATCCAATCGCTAGACCCGCTAAAACACCTTTAAAGATTGCTAATAAATATTTCATAGACATTATGATACATTTTTTGTTCAATTCATTGAACTAAAATATAATTTGGATTATCATTTTTTTATGGAAAAAGTATTACTTAGAATTGTGGACTCTAAACCATATAAGTTAGATGAACTTTTAAATAATCCTTTGTTATCTGAAAAAGATGAAGCTGATTCTTTAAAACGTTTAAGAACAGAGAACAAAAAAGAAAGAGCGGTCGCGAATATATTAAGAAATAAATATATTGGTAAATGCACGATCTCTAGTAGAGGTAAACCTTTAGCGAAAGGTAAACACTTTAATATCTCTCACTCTAAAGGAATTGTCTGCTTGGCAACGTCTAATAAAGATGTTGGAGTGGATTTAGAAGTAATTAGACCAGTAGATATTGATTTTAAAGAATTTATCGCTTCTAAAGATGAAAAGAATTTAATTCATGACGATGAGACATTCTTCATGATTTGGACTAATAAAGAATCACTTTTAAAGTGTATTGGTTTAGGAATGAAGTCTTCGATGGATAAAGTTCCTTCTTTACCTTTTAACAACATTAAATTTTTTGATAAACATTATTTCTATTCAAAATCTATAAAGTATAAAAATTCTATTATCACAGTTACTAGAGTTTCCGCTGAACCATTTGAAATAGAAATTTTAGAAGAAACCATCTAGTTTTATAGTGCTATAATATCAAAAGTATGAAATTCTTAACCAAATTAAAATGGATATTTGTCGGCGTACCAAAAGAGCAATTATTAAAGATCAAAACGAAAAGAAACGCTAAGTTGGTTGCTAAATACACTAGCACTGAAGATATTAAATATCGCGGACCTTTGACTTATCGATATTTAAGAGTTATTGCGTGGATTGCTTTTGCTATGGCGCAATTAGTTTCTTTATATAATGTTTTCTCTAATCCTATTCTTGATTGGAAATTCCTTCCTAATCCAGTTTTCCAAATGCTTACTATTTTTGCTGATTTAGGAACCCCATTATTTATTATTGCTGCCTTTGGACTAGTATTAAGTAGAAGTAAAACCTTTAAGAGCATGATCATGTTTTATGCGGTGGCATATGTTGGCATGGCGGTTGGTTTAAATATTTTTTACTATCGATATTTATTAGGCATATTAAGATCTAACGCCGCTGCTACTAGCGTAGTGTCTTCAATTGGATTTATTATGAAGGCTAATGTCTTTGGTGATTTATTAGCGTTCTGTTTATTTCACTTTTTTGTTACTTATCATCCAAAGAAATATTTTACTGGTAAGAAAATATATATTTTCCGTTCATTTATTATATTCCCATTAGCATTCGTTTTAGTTTCTTATATTCTTAAAGCTTTAGCAGGTTATGGAACAATTGATGTTCCGTTTGCTATTGTTCCTTTTGTCGCTACTAAACCTCCAATGGTGTTTATGCTATTTGTTTTTGCTTCATTATGGTTTAAATATCGTGAATACAAATTTAAAAGACTTGGTTTATCTAGACTTCAATATCACGAATATTTAAAGACTAATCGTAATTCGTTATCTTTCTCTATAATGCTTTCTAGTTTAATCGGTATCGTAGCGGTTATAGAAATTATTATTATTGGTATTATGGCGGTAAAACTTGGTTATGATGTTACTATCTTGCATATATATAACTTATCTATTGGCCAAGTTATTCCTCTAGTTTTAGCAATACCGTTTATTATGCTTTATAGTTACACAAGGAGTCATAAAAATGGTGTTGTGGATGTCATTCTTCCACTTGCAGGAATTGGGATATCCGTACTTGTATATGTAGAAGTTATATATCAATTCTTTAATCAGGTTATCTGGGCTGGTGTATAAAATTATAATGAAATTAGCAGTGTCTTTATAGATGCTGTTTTTTTGAGGCTTATTGACAATTCGCTCGCGATGGTTTACTTTAATGATGTGTTTGCGGCCTTAGCCTTTTGGGTTAGGGCCTTTAATTATGCTGACGAGCAGACATAATAGGTACAGAATTAGTAATGTTTCCATACGTCATTCCTCCATTCACATTTCTTCTAAGCAGTTTTAACTACCGAAGATATAGAAGTAAGACCAACAAAGAACATTCTCTTCAGTAAGCTACTTACTTACCTAGAAGAGTAAAGGCCCTCTAACTACGTCTAGTTATGATAAGTCCCTACATTATATAAAGACTGTCTTTTTGATAAAATTTGCGAAAAAACATTTCTAAAAAACATTTCTACTAACGCCATATTACAAAGTAATAAAAATTTTTTATTGTCATATATAAATATATAGAATAAGATAATGGTAGATTTAATATCATATTGGGAGTAAAACTACCATTTTGAAATTGAAAGATGTTAAAAAGAATTTTTTGATCGACACTGCGATTAAGCTTTTCTTATCTGAAAGTATCGATAAAGTCACCATCAAAGACATTGCTAGTGAAGCAGGTGTGGGAGAGATGACTATTTATCGTTATTTTGGTAAGAAAACTAGTATTGTCGCTGAAGCTGTTATGCAACTTCAAAATGTTGTTTTTACTGATTATTTTAAAGTTGATACCTCTAAGACTGGTTATGAGATGTTAGAAAGTTTCTATAACACTTTCTTAAATGTATTTACTAATCGACCAGAATTCTTCAAATTTATCAAAGAATTTGATGCTTATATGATGAATGAAGATAGTTCTTTACTTCAAGATTATGAAGAAGAACTAGATAAATTTAAAAACGTTTATTTTTCTAGTTATTACACTGGAATTAAAGATAAAAGTGTGAAGGAAGTGAGCGATTTAGAATTATTCTATTTCACTTCCACTCATGCATTAATTGAGCTCTGTAAAAAGCTATCTTACTCTAAGGGAGTACTTCCTCAAGATGAAAAGATCGTGAAAACCAACGAAATCAAATGCTTAATTAATGTATTTTTAGCTACTGTTAAAAACTCGTAGTCTAAGCGAGTTAATTAAATTAAAAGGAGAGTGCGGGAATTTAGACTAAACGCACAATAAACATCATGAAAAAAAGATTAACGAAAAAACAGATGATTATCTTCTCTCTTGGCCAATTTGGTTGGTCATTATTAGGCGGTATCATCTCTGCATGGTTAGTTACCTTCTTCATGCCTACCGCTGCTGATAGAACTGCAGGCGCAACTCAATTCATCACTGGTGGACTTGTCATCGGAGGATTTTTAACCATCATCGGATTAATTACTGCTTTAAGCCGTATTTTCGACGCAGTGACTGATCCTCTTATTGCTTCTTTAAGTGATAGAAGCACTAATAAACGTGGAAGAAGAATTCCATTTATGCAAATTGCTGCCATTCCGTTTGCAGTAGTTACAGTCTTATTATTCTGTATCGACTTTGGTGCTGGTAGCTGGGCCAACATTTTATGGGTTTCCATTATGATTGTCTTATTCTACTTATTTATGACAATGTACTGCACTCCATATAATGCTTTAATTTCTGAATTTGGCCAAAACCAAGAAGACAGAATGTTCATTTCTACTTCTATTTCATTTACCTACTTATTTGGTACCTTATTTGCTTATTTACCATTCGTTCTTGCTGGTGGTGGAGTTGATAAAGTTACTGGCAATCCAACTCCAAAACTATTTACAGGTTTACTCTTTAAAGCTGGTATGGATTATCAATCAGCCTATACTTGGAGCTTTAGAATTTGTTTCATCATTTTAGCGGTTATTGCTGCCATTATGATGCTTTTACCAGCTTTCAAACTTAAAGAAACTGAATTTATTGATCCAAAACCAACAAACGAAAAAGTCTTCAGATCTTTAGTCTCTACTTTCAAAAATAAAGATTTCAGAGTTTTTGCTGGTAGTGAC
Organism: uncultured Caryophanales bacterium; assembly: GCA_946647665.1. GTDB lineage: Bacteria > Bacillota_I > Bacilli_A > RFN20 > CAG-826 > UBA2450. The sequence goes on along the minus strand of CAMPCW010000008.1, from coordinate 20,225 downwards.
ATTATGTACTGGGTTGGACTTACCATGTTCCAAACCGGATTACCTTTCTTCGTTAAAGTCTCAATGGGATTTGACGCGGGACTAGTTATTGTCTTTATGGGCGGTATGTCCATATTAGCGGCAGTGTTCTATCCATTTGTTACTAAGTTCGTGAAGAAATGGGGCAAAAAGAAACTCGTTATCTTTGGTTTCTTAGGTTTAGCGGCATGTTATGCGATTACTGCGATTAGCTCTATCCCAGGTTTACTTCCTGGAGAAGGTCAAGCTAATGGTTTAAGCTGGGTATTTGGTATTGTTATTATGCTTCTTTCTGCTTTACCAATGGCCTTACTTGGAATTATTCCTCAATCAATTGTCGCTGATGTTGCCGAAGCTGAAGCTAAGACGACCGGACAAAATAGAGAAGGTATGTTCTTTGCTGCTCGTACATTCGCGATGAAATTTGGACAATCCATCGCCATGATCTTATTCACATCTATCGCTTTAATTGGTGGTATTGAAATTGAAAACGATATCTATCCTGCTAAAACAGGTATGTTAATCGCCGCGATTGTTGCTGTGGCCTTCTGTGTTTTAGGCGCTGTCATCCTCATGTTCTATAGAGAAAAGAAAGTCATGAAGATTATCGCTAAAGAAGAAGATGCGGCCTTCTTAAAAGCAATCGAAAACGAAAAAGAATAATAACATGCAAATTTATTATTCGATTAAAAATAAGAAGATGAAGACTTCTATATCTAACAAGGATATGGAAGTCCTTTCGTCACATAAACATAATCGTCATGTAGTGAAAATTAAAGCTAAAAAGGATCTCACTTTATTAAAAGCAGACCACAAGATTGCATTCTATGTAAATCATAAAGATAAATATTTCTTAAACGGCTATCAATCTTGGACTGACACTGCAGAATTTTATTTATCTAAAAGAGAAAGAAACATTAAAAAGTCCCCGCATATCATTACTCATATGTTTGCGATGGATAAATATGGAGACTCTTCCTTTTATCGATATTCTATTAGAAAAAGCCATGGTTACGATATTTTCTACTGTAAAGGTAAATATGAATCATTCTTATATTCTTTAAACTATGAGACCGCATATTTAATCATTGAAGTGTTTAAAGATCAAAGGTGTCTACATCTTATCTCTGATGTTAAAGGGATTGAAGTTAAAGAAGGAGAAGAAGTCACCATCTTTGATTATCGTTTCTTTAATTCATATGAAGAAGGGATAGAAGAATTTAATGAGGACTTCCCACTCTTAAATAAAGAAAAAATCTTTGGTTATACTTCTTGGTATAATTATTATCAAAACATCAATGAAGAAATCATATTAAGAGATTTGGACGCTTTAGATAATAGGTTTAACGTCTTCCAGATTGATGATGGCTATGAAAACTATGTTGGAGATTGGTTAGAAGTTGATAAAACTAAATTCCCTAATGGATTAGAACCTATCGTTAATAAAATTAAAGAAAAAGGATTTAAGCCTGGTATCTGGCTCGCTCCTTTTGCGGTTGAGACTAAATCTAAAATCTTTAAAGAACATCAAGATTGGTTAGTTAAAGACTCTAAAGGCAAACCAATAAAAACTGGCGGTAACTGGTCTGGATTTTATTCTTTAGATATTTATAATCCTAAGGCTAGAGACTATATCAAAAAATGCTTGAAACATTATATGGATATGGGCTTTGAATTCTTTAAATTAGATTTCTTATATGCTTCTAGCTTAATCCCTTGTAAGGGAAAGAGTAGATGTCAAAATCAATTAGATGCCTATAAATTACTAAGAGACACCTTAAAAGATAAATTAATCTTAGGGTGTGGGGCTAATATTATTAACTCTTATAAGAACTTTGATTATTTAAGAATCGGACCAGACGTCTCTTTAATCTTTGATGATGTCGCTTTTATGAGAATGTTCCATAGAGAAAGAATCTCTACAAAAGTTACTCTTCAAAATACGATATATCGTCATATCTTTGACCAACGTTTATTTGGCAATGACCCAGATGTCTTCCTTCTTAGAGACGACAATATCAAACTTTCAAATAAACAAAGGTATGCTTTAACTAAGATTAATGCTTTATTTGGTAGTGTCCTTATGACTAGCGACGATATCGCGACTTATGACAATAAGAAAAAAGAAATCTTAGAAGAGGCTTTACATCTATTTAAAAACGGAAAAGTCATTAATGTTAACCGTTTAAATAAAAAGAAAATCGCTATCGAATATGAATTATATGGCGAAATCCATCATATGGTGTACAACACCAAAAAAGGAGTGTTACATGAGTAAAACAAGTTCAATTTTTAACAATCCTCAACCTAAAAAGGTTGTCAAAAAAGCTTATAAAAGCAAAAAGAAATTTATTAAGTCTTATGGTGATGACACAAATAAAGACTATAAGATTTCCTTTAAAGAAATTCCTACTTTAGATTTTATTAATGCCTCTAATATTGTCTTTGGTGAACAAAACCAAGAATTTGATAAAAAAGCATTAATTGTTGGAAATATCAGAATGGGATTTGGTCATTACCGTATTTCTATTGCGATGGCTAGCGCTGCTAGAGCGCTTGGCTATAAACCTTATTGGTTAGACTTAGCGAGCTTTGATGCTACTGGCTCTAAAATGATTAGAAAACAAAATGACATGTATTCTTTAGCAAGCCGCATCTCTCAAAAATCTAAGTTATTCAATAAGTTAGTGTGGGAACCACTTAACTCTGAAGGATTTAAAAAGATTAGCTATAACGCCAAAGACCAGGCTAATAGTGAACTCTTAGTGCCTATATTTAGAAATATTCCAAAAGATATTCCTTATATCGCCACTCACGTCTGGCCATCTCAAGGAGCAATCCATGCAGGTATGACTCACGTGGTGAACGCCATTCCAGATAACTGGCCAATGGGCTTACATTTATCAGAAGGAGCAATTCACACTGTTCAAACCCCGTTTGCCTATTTTGGATATAAGACTTTAAGAGGCTTTGATAAAAAGCCTTTAAACGGAATCCCTGAAGACCAACTTAAGATGGTGGGCTGTTTTATCGACCACGAACTTTTAGTGGATCTAGAAGGCGATAATAAGCGTAGAAAAGCAAGAATATCTAACGGTAAACCACTTAGAATCCTTATGACTGTAGGTGGAGCAGGTGCTGGATTTGATATGTTCTTATCAATGGTGAGACACCTCTTACCTTACGTTAAGGAAAAGAAAGTGGCCTTATTTATCAACTTTGGTGATCACTTAAATGTATATGAAAAGATGATCAAAAAAGTAAATGTTGAGACTAAAAACTTCTTTAATGAATACGCAAAATTAAAAGAATTAGTCAAAGACATCAAAGAAGGCGACGCAGAAGGTATTTACTGTATTTATAACAAAGATATCTTCGAAGCAGTCTATTCTACAAATTTATTAATGCCTGTTACCGATTTATTAGTCACTAAACCATCTGAATTAGCCTATTACCCAATTCCTAAACTCTTTATGCGCCACATCGGTGGACATGAAGTCTATGGAGCGGTTAATGGACAAGAAAATGGAGATTCCACTCCAGAATGTCCAACTAAAAAAGAAGCTAATGAGATGCTTGACCGTGTGATTAACGATAAAGAACTCATTCCACACTTATGTGACCGTATTGATGAACTTAAGAAACAAGGTCATTATAACGGAGCCTATGAATGCGTTAAGCTCGCAGTTGGTAAATAATATTAATCAATATAACTCCCAGCATGATAGTTGGGAGTTTTTTGTTGCGTTATTGACTATTTATCTCCAATAATCTAAATTATCAATGTGATAATATTTCCTTTCACATTCAAAGAGCAGACATAATAGGTACAGTATTATCACACAATATAACTCCTAGTTAGTTTCTAACCTGGAGTTTTATTTATAACTAGTTTTATTGACATTTTGCTGGCGATGGTTTACTTTAATGATGTGGTGTTGGCCTACCTAGATAGGCCTTTTATTATGGCAGCCAGTATAGATAATAGGGCCAGAATAATAATGTATTCCATTATCAACCTCCCTTCCACATTCCTCCTAGTCGATACATTGTATCTTCCTAAGATATAATAGAAGCCATCAAAGAACATTTTCTTAAGTCGATACTAGATCAACCTAGAAGAATAGAAACCCTCTAACTACGTCTAGTTATGATAAGTCCCTACATTATATAAAGACTGTCTTTTTGGCAAAATTTGTGAAAAAAAGTTTCCTGTAACACAAAAAACTTATAGTTATACGAAGTATAAAAAAATCTCACTTTTATGCGAGATTATTTTTTAACTTCTAATTTGAAGATATTTGAATAAGCGAGATCTGTTAGCTCTTTAACAATATCTTCTTTGTTGCCTTTGGCGTATACGATCCACCTAGACATCACACCATAAATTCCAGAGAGAATATATATTACTCTGTTGGTGTTATTAGGCGAATCCACTAAATAATTTTTTAGATGCTTTTGAATATTAGAAATGATGTTAATAGAGTATCCGCTAAGACTATTATCAGTTAAAAAGATACGGTATAACTCGATATTGGCGTCGATTTTGTTAATTAATTTTTCAAAAAGGTTATATAAGTCAGACTTATGAATCCTTTTAACAAACAAAGAATCGATATCGCTGATAAACGCATTTTCTCCATAGGTGTTTTTAATAATAGACAAAGCGATATCTTCTTTTGATTCGTAGTGAAGGTAAATCGTATTTCGATTAACCTGTGCTTTATTTGCGATATCAATAATCTTAACTTTGGAGTAACCTTTTAATTCAATTAACTCCATCATTGCACTTTCAATCGCGTTTTTTGTTTTTCTAATTCGTAAGTCTTCCATACTAGGCATTTTACTATAAATGTCGCTTAATAGGCAAATGCTAATTATTGTCTATTGATATATCTCTTATATTTATATATAAATAATCATTGTGCAAGATAGGAGGACATATATGTCAAAATTTGCAATTATTGGAGATTCAACTTGTGATCTCACACCTGAATTAAGAAAAGAACATGATATTGATTATGCAAGAATGAGAGTCTCATGGACCTCAAAAGATAAGAAAGAACACGAAGTTTGGGCTTCTTTAGACTGGGGCGAAGGCATTACTCATAAAGAATACTTTGATATGCTTGCTGGTGGAACTAGAGTCTTTACTAGCCAAGTCAGCGAACAAGAATACGATGAAGTTTTTGGACGTCACTTAAAAGCTGGAGAAGACGTTTTATACATCTCTTGTAGCTCTGCTTTAAGTGCTTCTGTGCAACTCGCTACTAGATTAGTTTCTAAATATGAAAAGCAATATCCAGGAAGAAAAGTGGTTATCGTTGATCCACTTAACTCTTGTATGGGCCAAGGTATGATGCTTTTAAAAGCTGATGAAATGAGAAAAGAAGGCAAGAGCATTATTGAAACTGCTGCATGGCTTGAAGCACATAAACTTGAATATAACCAAATCGCTACTGTGGAAAACTTAACCACATTAAAGAACGCTGGTAGAGTTAAAGCTTCTAAAGCATTCTTTGGCAACTTATTTGGTGTCAAACCAATGTTAATTAGCGACGCTAAAGGTAACAACTACGCTATTGAAAAACAAAAGGGTAGAAGAAACGCTTTATTAAGAATTGTGGAAATGGCTAAAGAATTAGCAGTTGAACCAACTAAAAATGTTTGCTGGATTTCTGAAGCAGAATGTAAACCAGAAGATATTGACTTATTAGTTTCCAACTTAAAGAGTGCTGTCAAATTCAAAGAAATCAACGTTGTTCCTATGGGACCAATTATTGGTGGTACTACTGGTAAAGGTACCATTGGTGTCTATTTCTTTGGTAAGAAAGTCGAAGTTGTTGGTGAATAATTAAAATGGTCACTAAAACATTAAACGGAAGCACATTTAAATCACTCGTTGTTTCTGGCGCTAAATGTTTAAGAGATAATATCGAAGAAGTTAACAATTTAAATGTTTTCCCTGTCCCTGATGGTGATACTGGCACTAATATGTGTCACACCATTGAAGGAGGAGTGGCATCTGCTAAAGGTGTTAATTCTGACAAACTCTCTGACATTTGCAAACCAATGAGTAGTGGAATGTTACTCGGAGCTAGAGGAAATTCTGGCGTTATTTTAAGCCAAATCTTTAGAGGTATTTGTAAAGGCCTCCAAGATAAAGAAGAAGCTACTGCTATTGATTTAGTTAGAGCCTATGAGCTTGGTGTTAAACAAGCTTATGGTGCGGTTGTGACTCCGGTCGAAGGCACAATTTTAACTGTCTTTAGAGAAGCTACTGAATACACCGCTGAACATATCGACTTTAGCAGCACAATTAATGATTTTTATCATTTTCACCTGCAAAAAGCCGCTCAAAGTTTAGCAAATACTATAAATTTACTTCCTGTTTTAAAAGAAGCCGGCGTTATTGACTCTGGTGGAGCAGGATATGTAAGAATTGTCGAAGGAATGATTAAATTCTTAGAAGGTGAAGAAGTTGATTTATCCTTTATTGAAGATAGCAAATCTGAGTCTAGTGTAGATACTGCTGCAGCAGTTGATTTCTCTGCTTTTGGTCCAGATGATGAATTAAAATTTGGTTACTGCACTGAATTCATTTTAAGACTTCAAAACTCTAAAGTTGATATTGATAATTTTGATATTCAAAAAGTCATTGATATCTTAAATGGCGATGATATTAAAGGTGACTCTATTGTTGCCTTATGTGATGATAGTGTAGTTAAAGTTCACGTTCACACTAAAGATCCAGGAAAAGTGTTAGATCATATGCGTCAGTTTGGTGAATTCCTCACCATTAAGATTGAAAATATGGCTCTTCAACATAACGAACAAATTGGTGATAGTGAACTTGAAGCGGAAAGACTTAAAGAACATAAAAAATATGCGCTTGTTGCGGTTGCTACAGGAGACGGCATTAAAGAACAATTCACAGAGTTTGGAGTTGATGCCATTATCGATGGTGGACAATCGATGAACCCATCTACTGAAGACTTTATTAAAGCCTTTAAATCATTAGATGCCGAAAATATTATTGTCTTTCCAAATAATAAGAACATTATTATGGCTGCTAAACAAGCTGCAGCCTTATATAAAGGAAGCCATGTAGAAGTAATTGGTTCTACAACCATTCCTCAATGTTATAGTGCCTTAACAATGCTTGATTATTCTAGTGATGACTTAACAATTATTGTTGGTAACTTCAAAGAAGCGATTGACCGTGTTAGTAGTGGAGAAATAACCACCTCTATTAGAAATACTACCGTTAATAAAGTAGAAATCAAAAAAGGTGATTATATTGGTATATTAGACGGCAAGCTCTTAGTGAGTAACAAAGATAAACTTGAAGCTCTTAAATCTTTAATTAGTAAAGTTAAAGACATTAACGAAAAAGAAGTATTGATTATCTTGTGTGGCAAAAACGTTTCTGAAGAAGAAAAAGAATCACTTCAAGAAATGTTGTCCGATTCCTTCCCACAACTTGAATGCGGTGTGATGGATGGAGGACAAGACGTCTACGATTACTTATTCTCAATCGAATAAAAAGTAAGACACTCCTCGTGAGTGTATTATTTTATATATTTTTGTCACAAAATTATAAAATATTTATTAATAAATATTATTATAAAATTTATTTGTCACAAAATTTACATTTTACATTAAATAAGTTATAATTGAAGCATGAACACGATTAGTTATTTAAAAGAAATCTACGGTTATGGAGTTCCAATCTTACTAAAAGACATTCGTATTGGTCAAAAAAGCAAATTGTCGATTAGAAAGGATCTTTCTCGTGGAGTGGAAAAAGGTGTTCTAATTCGTAAGGCACAAGGTATTTATTGTCTTAAGCCTGAAGGCGAAGACGATGATACCGTTACTTTTAATATAATTATTACTGTTAAATATTTAAAAAATGATTATGGCATAGAAGGCCTTGATTTAGATATTTACGGATACCAAACTGGACTAGGATTTTTACATTCTTTGGGTCTGACACAGCAAGTTCCTGCGGTACCAGAAATAGTCACAAATAACACAAGCTGTAAAAGAATAATAAATATTAAAGGCAGAGAAGCAATTATTAGAAAGCCGATTATTCCTATTAATAGGTTTAATTACAAAACTTTGCAGTTTATAGATTGCCTATATTTACTTGATTTAGAGGAAATAAAAGAAAACTATAATGTTTTATGTAAATATGTTCGAGAAAATATATCTAAAGGAGATTTAGAAAGATATCTACTTTATTATCCAGCCTCTATTGTTAATAGATTTTTATCTGGAGGATTATTTAGTGCGGCTAGATAGCAATAAATCATTATTTAAAGAATTGATTGAAAAAGCATCAAACCATTTTGATATTAATGAAGAATATATTGAAAAGGATTACTGACAAACATTGCTTCTTTCTACATTATTTAAAAATGATTTAGGATATGAACGGAATCCTCGGTTGTTCAACTGCCGAGATGAAAATGAGCCTTATTCAATAAGAACGTCATCCTCACCATATGTGATGTAAATATGTGGAAATAATATAAATATTAAGTGGTATTAATGCCACTTTTTTGATATACTATATATAGAGGATATAGATATGGGTGAGTTGAGGCATGGACGAACATGTGTTTTTAACATTAACTATCATATTGTTTGGTCTACGAAACATCGAAGGAAAGTATTAAATACTGATATTGAGAAAAGATTAAAGGAAATATTAATTGATGTTGGTAAACAAAAAGGATTTGAAATCGCAGAGATTGAAGTCGGGATGAAAGACCATGTTCATGTATTTGTCTCCGCTATACCGAAAATATCAATCTCGTATATTGCTAAGATGATGAAAGGAATATCTGGAAGATTGTTATTAAAAGAATTTCCCGAAATATCTAAAGAGTTATGGAATGGAGAATTATGGAATCCTTCATATTACGTAGAAACAATTGGTTCTATATCAGAAGAAGCAATTAAAGAATATATTCAAAATCAAGAAAAGGAGTAATATGCTACTAACTTACCAATTTGAACTTAATGTAGATGAAAAGACATCCATAATTCTGGGTCATCTTTGCTACGCTGCTAGTAAATTGTTTAACGTTGGTAATTACGAACGAAAAGAATATCAGTCTCTAGGGTTTGAGAAGATGCCAGATTGGTATAGTCAAAAGAAAAGACTTAAAGATTCTTTCTGGTATAAATCTCTTCCTAGTCAAACTAGTCAAGACGTTCTTGCTAGACTTAATGAATCTTGGAGGAGTTATTTAGCTCTTCACTATAAATGGAAAAAGAAAAAAGAAATTGGTCTACTAAAAGAAAAGGACGGAGAACCACAAGCTCCTTATTATAAAAAAGATGGATATCATATGAATATCAAATACTTAAACGGACAATTTAAGATTATTGATAATATGATTCGTCTATCTATACCCAAAAGGCTTAAAGAACACCTAGAAGAAAAATATAACATAAAGAAAGACTTCTTCTATATTTCTTTAAAAAGAACTTTCTCTATTATTAAACAAGTCGAATTCGTATATATGGATAAGAATAGATATAAAGTCTATATCATCTATGAAGAAGATACTAAACCATTAAAAGAAGATAATAAGCATTATATAAGTATCGATATTGGTACAAAGAACCTGTTAACAGTCTATGACAATAACGGATCTTCATTTATTGTCTCAGGTCAATCTTTGTTAAACACCAATTACTATTTTTCTAAAAAGATTGCTTATTATCAGTCTAACTACGATAAATGTTATCCGCATCATAAGAAAGGAGTCTCTACTAATAGGATTAAACATTTATATGAGCTTAAGAATAAGAGGATTAATCTCATCCTTCACCGCGCGACTAAGAAGATTGTTGATTATTGTTTATCTAATGATATTTCAAGAGTTATTGTTGGAGATCTTTCTGGACTGCTTAATGTTAAAAAAGAATTTGTTAGTAACGAAAAGAAACACCGCTATAACCAAAATATTCGAGTTGTTTGTTTTAGTAAGATTTATAGCTTACTCTCTTATAAGCTTCAACTAAACGGTATTGAGCTAATTAAGGTAAAAGAAGCTTATACTTCTTCTTGCCTTCCTAATAGTAAAGAAGTGTCGGAAAAATGCTCAAATAAGAAATATCGAGTTAAAAGAGGTTTATTGAAGTGTCATAACTATATTTTTAACTCAGATTCAGTTGGAGCTTATAACATAATGAGAGTCTATAGACAAATAAGTGGAAATAAATTCGAAATCCCAATTAAAGGTCTCTCTAATCCAACTAGAGAATATATTCCTGTAACAGATCAGTTTTTAAATGAAGATTATATTAATTGGAATGGTAAAGCTGACAACGTAGGGATATCGGGTAGGAACTACCCAGATGGATATGAATTGGTTAACTTGATTAATCAATCCATAACCCAGATGCTTGGTAATTCAATTGCCGAGTAAGTTCACGATATGTATTTAAAGGTGGCATGTCATTATCGAAGTGTTACCATTTAATCAATAGGTTTTCAGAGGATATTGATATCTCCTATATCGAGCCTTATTCCGAACTAGGAGTTAGTAAAATTAATAAAAAATTTAAAGGCATAACATCTGCAATTAATGAAGTTGGCTTACAATTAATAAACAAAGATAAATTAAGAAGAAGCGCCTATTTCAATCAATTTTTGTGTGGATATGAAAGTATGTTCCCTAATTCTCTGATTGAAAAGCACGTTACTGTAGAACTTGCTGGACAGACTCCCTCCTTTCCTACCAACAAGATGATAATTCAATCATTTATTGGTGAATATGTAGAAAGAAAAGGTATGATCGAGTATCTAGAGTTATATAATCTTCAGAAATTTGAAATAACTGTCCAATCCTTAGAAAGAACATTCATCGATAAAACATTTGCTATTTGTGATTATTTCTTATCTGGAAAAGTTAAGAAACATTCACGTCATTTGTATGACCTTACAAAGATTATCAACAAAATAAAATTAGACGATAATCTTGCGTTAATTTTCAAGGAAGTTCGTGATTTAAGAAAAAACATTCCAGTTTGTGTATCTGCAAAAGATGATAATAAGCTTTTTGATAATATGGAATCAATAATTAATTATGATGCTTTCAAAAGTGATTCTTAGTCGCTAACTTATCAATTATTATATGAAAAAGTTCCATACAATACATGTAAGGAAACTTTATCAATAATTAAAGATTTTCTTAAAAAACACGACTTATAATTATTCTAATTCAAATGCACCGGTGTATAGCTTGTAATATACACCTTTTTGTTTGATTAAATCATCGTGGCTTCCACGTTCAATGATTTTGCCGTGGTCTAAGACCATAATCGCATCAGAGTTTTGAACTGTAGATAATCTATGAGCGATGACAAAGACGGTTCTACCTTCCATTAATTGATCCATACCTTTTTGGACAATCTTTTCTGTTCTAGTATCAATAGAAGAAGTTGCTTCATCTAAAATCATCACAGGTGCATCAGCAACTGCTGCTCTAGCAATAGATAATAATTGTCTTTGACCTTGAGATAAGTTTGCCCCGTCTCCTGTTAGCATTGTGTTATATCCATCTGGTAAACGCATAATAAAGTCGTGTGCGTTAGCGATTTTGGCGGCTTTGATACATTCTTCATCACTTGCCTCTAATCGGCCATAGCGGATATTTTCCATTACTGTACCAGTAAATAAGTTAGTGTCTTGTAAAACAATGCCTAAAGACTTTCTCAAGTCAGCCTTTTTAATCTTATTAATATTAATTCCGTCATATCGGACTTTGCCGTCAGCAAGATCGTAGAATCTATTAATTAAGTTAGTAATAGTGGTTTTACCTGCTCCAGTTGCACCCACTAAAGCGATTTGTTGACCTGGATGAGCGTAAATATTAATTCCTTGTAAAACAAGCTTCTTACCGTCATAAGAGAAATCAACGTTATCAAGTAAGATGTCGCCTTTAAGTTCGCGATATTCTAAATGTCCGTCTTTATGACGATATTTCCAAGCATAATCATGAGTGTGCTCGCTTGTTTCTTCAAAAGTTCCGTCTTCGTGTCTAATAATGTTACATAAATAGACATAGCCATCGTCTTTTTCTTTCTCTTCTTCCATGAGTTCGAGACATCTAGAGGCTCCTGCCATACCCATAACGATGAAGGTGATTTGTTGAGAGAATTGATTCACGTTATTAGCAAACATTCTACTTTGCATTAAGAATAAGGCAATCATACCCGCAAATAGAGCAGTTCCTTCTGTGCCTTCAAATCTGACCCATCCTGATAGAGATAAATTACTCCAACCAAAGACAAAGATAAAGGCGCCCATTAATCCACATAAGATATATAAGAAGTTACCAATATTGGCCATGATTGGCATCATGATATTACCGTGAATATTAGCTTGAGTGGAGTTATATCTAAATTCTTCGTTAAGTTCTTTAAACTCTTCATTACTTTTTTCTTCATGACAGAACACTTTAATAACTTTTAAACCATTGATTGATTCTTCAATCATACCTTCAACTTTTGCTAAAGAGGCTTGTTGTTTAATAAAGTATTTAGAGGCATTACCTCCAATAACTTTAACCACAAATAACATGATGATAAAGCCACCGATAATGACTAAAGTCATCCATACTGATGCTGTCAGCATAATCACAAAGACAAAAATAGTTGTTAAGCCTGTTTGAATCAAACTAGGTAATGCTTGAGAGATAAATTGTCTAATGGTATCGATATCATTGGTGTATAAAGACATAATTGCTCCGTGAGCGTGAGTGTCAAAATACTTAATTGGTAAATCTTCCATATGGGAGAACATAGACTTACGATAGTAATTCATAAATCTTTGAGTGACTATTGCCATGGTTCTATTCCATGTCCAAGCAGCAAAAATTCCAACGATATAGATACATCCTAAAATTATTAACAAATAGCTAACATTAGTGGTGACGTTAAATCCAAAAATAGTACGTACTGGATAAGTATCCACGAACGGATTTAAACCATACATTCCTGCAGCCGTTAATGCAGTGGTACATAAAGCTACAAATATAGAGCTACATAAGTTACCAATAACGTTAAAGATTAAACAGATTAAGGAAATAATTAATTGAGCAGGGTAAAGCTTAAAGAGCATCTTCAAAAGATTCTTCATGGTGCCTTTTTTCGCTCTTCCTCTTTCTCTCATACGAACAGGTGGCATTAATTATCACCCCCTACTCTATTTTGGGTATAGTAGACTTCCTGATAGATTTGATTGTTCTTCAATAATTCATCATGAGTTCCAACAGCGTTAACTCTGCCATTATCCATAATGATGATTTGGTCAGCATCTTCAATAGAAGAAATTCTTTGCGCAATGACAATTTTGGTCATGCTTGGAAGATCTTCTTTTAAGCCTTTTCTAATTAATCTATCAGTTTTAGTATCGACCGCACTTGTGGAGTCGTCTAAAATCATAATCTTTGGTTGTTTTAAAATTGCTCTAGCGATACATAATCTTTGCTTTTGTCCACCAGAGAAGTTTGCTCCGCCTTGCTCTACTCTAGACTTTAATCCTTCAGGTTTAGCATTAACTATTTCTAAGGCTTGAGCAATTTTACAAGCATTAAGCATTTCTTCTTCAGTAGCGTTTAAATTGCCCCATTTGAGGTTACTTTCAATGGTGCCACTAAATAGAACATTCTTTTGTAATACAACAGCGACATTATTTCTTAATGTCTCTAAGTCATATTCTTTTACATCATGGCCCGCAACTTTAACAGAGCCGTCTGTAGCATCATATAATCTAGAAATTAAGTTAACTACGGAGGTTTTGCCACTACCAGTGGATCCTAAAATGCCAATGAATTGGCCAGACTTAATATCTAAATTGATATCGCTTAAAGCTTGTCTGTCACTATCTTTACGATATTTGAAATTTACATTATCAAAGATAACATCTCCGTTATTAACTTCCATAATAGGAGCGTCACCATTTTCAATTGTTGGTTCTTCGTCTAATACTTCAGAAATACGTTTAATAGATTCAATGGACATTGCAATCATCACCATGATCATAGAAATCATCATTAATGACATTAAGATTTGAATACCATAAGTAATTAAAGCAGATAGTTGCCCTAAAGTTAGAGTGCCACCAATAAAGTCGCCACCTTTTTCAGTCCATTCAAAGTGACCAGTTGTGTAAATTAAATATGAGCCGAGGCCAATAATTAAGATATTGCTTAAATGAATTGAAGTATTCATTAATGGATTGTTTAAAGCAACGATCTTTTCTGCTTTTATAAAGTCGGTAGTAATAGCGTCACTTGCATTAGCAAATTTGGTTTTTTCATAATCTTCTCTAACGTATGATTTGACAACTCTAATACCAGAAACATTTTCTTGTACAGATTGATTGAGATTGTCATATCTTTTAAAGATTTGCATAAAGATTTTCATTGCATGCTTAATAATTAGGAATAAACCAAAGGCGACAATTGGCACCAAACCAACAAAAATGAATCCCATTAATCCTCCACCTACGAAAGTCATAACAGCGGAGAAAATAAGCATTAAAGGAGCTCTTACAACAATTCTAATCATCATTTGGAAGGCCATTTGGACATTATTAATATCAGTGGTCATTCTAGTGACTAAACTTGAGGTAGAGAATTTATCAATGTTCTCAAAAGAAAAACTATTTAATTTTTTATATAAATCTTCACGAAGATTACACGCTAATCCAACTGATGCTTTTGAAGCGGTTCTTCCTCCAAACCATCCACATAAAAGTGAAAGAATTGCCATCACAAGCAAAATTAAAGCGATATAAAAAATAGGAAATGTTACTTTATCGGTAGTGTGAAAGAATCCTTCTGGAGAAGTTAATAATTTAATTTCATCAACAAAGATACCCATAATAAATGGCATAGCACATTCTAAAGCTGCCTCACCTATCATAAAAATAGGAGTAAGGATAGCATATTTCTTATATTCTCTAACGCTTCTTAAGATTCTTTTAAATTTCTTTAACATCTTATAACACCATGTCCATGACGATATTTATTTTAGGGCAAATAAACTTTTTAGAGCCGAGTCTTACTCTAGCATAAGCTAGACCCTTAATAAAGCAAAGAATTGCCCCGGTTACTTCTCTAGTACTTTTATCAGTAGAGAAGTCACCTTCTAATTTTCCACGTTCAATGCATGAAGATATCCATGAGAACACTTTTTTATTAGCGTATTTAGAGACTCTAATGGATTTAGTGCCTTCAACGATGCTTAAATCAATACTAATTAATAAGTTTGTCGCCCAAGAATACTGATCATCTTCAGATTTTAAGGCATTCAAAATAGCGTTTAAGCAATCATACAAAACAAATTTAGCTTTTTGGGCGAAATTAACTGATTCTATTAACTTAACAATCATAGGGAAGGCAACATTATTTACCAAATAATCGTATAACGTGTATTTATCTTTAAAGTAATGATATAAAAGGCCGTGTGAACAGCCTGCATCTTTAGCAATTTCATCTAAAGTTGTGGAGTCATATCCTTTAGTTGCAAATAAAAACATTGCGCTTGTAAGAATAGCGTCCATTCTCTCGCTTCGAATAAGTTCAAATTGTTCATGTGTGCGTGGCATATTTTTAATTGACTATCTTGTCAGCGAAGGTATTATATTACTAATAAAAATTTATTCAACAAAATCTTTTAATTAAAATTAAGATTGAAACTAAACAAATAGAGAGCAGAGGATTATAATAAACACATGAAAAATTTTGTCTTTATTTCTCCAAATTTCCCAGAAACTTATTATCGATTTTGTGTTGGTCTAAAAAAAGCTGGTTTTAGAGTTCTTGGTGTTGGTGATCAACCTTTTGAAGAACTTAATCCTGCTTTAAAAGATGCATTAACTGAATATTATAAAGTTTCTAACTTAGATAACTTTGACGAAGAAAAAGAAGCAGTAGGTTATTTTGAAAGAAAATATGGCCATATTGATTATTTAGAAAGCAATAATGAATATTGGCTTAGAAAAGATTCTATTTTAAGAGATCTATTTTCTATTGATACTGGTTTACATTCATCTGAATTAGATGATTATCAAAGAAAATCTTTTATGAAAAAACATTTCCAAGAAGCTGGAGTAAAAGTCGCCCCGTATATTCTTGTTAATGATTTAAAATCTGTAAAAGAATTTGCTGAAAAATACGGCTATCCTTTATTTGTTAAACCAGATATAGGAGTTGGCGCTGAAGAGAGCTATAAAATTAAAAATATCGAAGAATTAGAGGCTTTTTACCAAAAAAAAGATCCAAATTGTCAATTTATTTGTGAAACATTTGTCTCTGGTGACATTGTTACTTTTGATGGACTAGCTGATAGTGATAGTAAAGCTGTTTATTTCACTTCTTTAGAGTGTCCTCCTTCTATTAGTGACATCTTAATTGAAGGCGGAGATATGTTTTATTATTGCAATCCATATTTAGATAAAAAGTTTGCCGAACTTGGCAAGGCCACAATTAAAGCATTTAATTTAAAGAAAAGATTTTTCCATATTGAATATTTTAGAGTGACAAAGGCTAGAAAAGGCTTATTTAATGTTGGTGATATTGTAGGTTTGGAAATTAATGTTAGATCACCTGGTGGATATTCCCCTGACATGCATAACTTTGCTAATTCGATAGATTGCTATGAACTTTATGGTCAAGTTATGGCGGACAATCATCCAGAAGTAATAATGGAACCTAAATTTTATTTACCAACTGGTGCCAGAAGAGATAACGTTGAATATTTTTATTCTGATGAAGACGTTTTAAGAACATATAAAAACAACATCTGTAATTTTGGAAGATATCCAAAAGTGCTGTCTGGTGTTATGGGTGACAGATTTTTCATGGCAAAATTCCAAACCTTAGAGGAAGTTGAGACATTCCATCAATATGTTAATCGCAGAGTTGGTTATAGTTCTGGCTCTACTTGTGGAACTAATAAATTTAATAAAGTCGCAGATGATGGAAATATCTGTGATAATCATATTGATGGAGCATAATATGCTTAGATTTGATCCAACTGGATGGGGCTTAACTTATCAAGAAGAAAAAAACAATCTTCAATATTATTTGAAGGGATTTAAAGCTGCTATTAACCATATTGGTGCTACTGCATATAAAAATAGCCACAGCAATCGAAATGTCGATATTTTAATTACTGTTAACTCTCTAGCGGATTTAAACGCCATTGTTGTGCGTTTACAATCTAAAGGCTATAAACTTATTAATTATGAAGAAGGACATGAATGTTCTACACTTGTTGTTCCTAAAAAAGTTCTTGGATATGGAGTCACTATTAAAGTGATGTTATATGCTTCAGAAATCTATAAGAGATATGATGCATTTATCACATTGCTTAAAGAACATGAAAATTTAGTTAAACTTTATAACGAGTTCCGTGATGAATTAACTCGTAAATGTGGTAGTGATTGGAAGCCATATCGAAAACTAAAAACAAATTACATTAATTTATTAATTGAAGACCACTTCAAATTTGAATAGTTAATTTGCCTAGTCAATATTGATTAGGCTTTTTATTATAATAAAAAATACCGCCGAAGCGGTATTAGTTTTGTTTGATATTATTATTGTTTAATTGCGTTTTCTTGAATCACTTTGTCTTTTAAATATTCTGGTAATTCTTCATAGGCAACAAATTCTCTATTGAAGAAGCCACTAGCTTGAGTTAAAGACTTAAGTTGTGTCACGTAGTCGATAATTTCTGCTTCTGGGACAAGAGCCTCAATTTCTTGATAACCATGTTCTTTTTCTTCAATGTTTTGGATTCTTGCTCTTCTGGTATTTAAATCAGAAAGAATGTTACCTGTATATTTAGATTCAATATTAACTTTAATTCTAATAATTGGCTCTAAAATAATTGGTCTACATTTCATGTAAGCATCTTTAAAGGCTAAGATACCAGCCATTTTGAAGGCTTGTTCATTAGAATCAACTGGATGGTATTTTCCATCAACTAAGACACCTTTGACGCCAATAACTGGGAAGCCTGCAAGTAAGCCACTTTGAAGTGCTTCAAAGAATCCTTTTTCAACAGCAGGGAAGTAGTTCTTTGGAACTGAGCCACCGAAGATTTCTTCAGTAAAGACATTTTCTTCTGATGGTTCGAATCTCATCTTAACAACGCCATAGAATCCGCTGCCACCAGATTGTTTAACATATCTTCCATCGCCTTCAGCAGTACCTTTTATAGATTCTCTATAAATAATCTTCATCTTTTCAGTAGTAAGATCAATCTTATAGACACTCTTTAATTTTTCTAATGCGTAATTGATGTGAGAATCACTTAAGCCACCTAATAATAATTGTTTTGTTTCATTATTACGTTTTACTTCTAAAGCAGGATCTTCAAGTTGCATTTTAGCAAGTGCTGGTCCTAATTTAGATTCATCGTTCTTATTGACTAAAACTATAGCCTTAAAGATAACAGCAGTTGGATATTTAACTGGTTTATAAATAGTAACAGATTTAGGAGAAGATAAGCTATCTCCAGAAGAGACTTTTTCTAATCTAGTAACCGCACCAATATCTCCAGCTATAATTTCATTAACAGCGTCTAGTTTTTTCCCAGTCATTTGATAGAGCATGCTAACTCTTTGTGTGGATCCATTAACATAGACTTCATCGCCAACTTTTAATACACCTGAGCATACTTTTAATAAATTGATTGTGCCAGCGTATGGATCAACGATGGTTTTAAAGACGTAAGCAGAGAATGGTTGATTAACATCAGTTGGAACCACTTTATCATTTCCTGCTTCATCATGAGCTTCAAGAGGTTTGAGGTCATTAGGATTTGGTAAATAGTTGATAAACATTTTCAACAATGTTTGCACACCAATATTCTTTGTGGCGCTACCAACAATTAATGGAGTGAGTTCTCCTTTAAGGACACCAACTCTTAATGCTTCTCTAATTTCTTCCATGGAGAATTCTTCCCCATTAAAGAATTTTTCTAATAATTCATCATTTGTTTTTGCGACTTCTTCAACGATTGTGTTATGGAGTTCTAAAATCTTTGCTCTCTTGTCTGGATAGATTTCTGCATCAACGCATTCTTTTCCATTATAAATATGAGCTTTTAAGTCGACAGCATTAGCAAAGCCATCAAATGCTTTGTCATGACCTAATGGGTAACAGAAGGAAATAACTTCTTTACCTAATTTTTCTCGGATTTCTTCTAAGACTAATTCGAATTCTACATCTTCTTTGTCCATTTTATTTACAAAGATAAATGTTGGAACGCCTTTTTTCTTTAATTGATTGAAGTGTTTGATGGTGCCAACTTGAACACCGACTGAGGCATCTACTACTAAGACTGCACCTTTAACTACACCAGTAACACCGATGGTTTCAGAAATAAAGTCATCGTTGCCTGGGATATCAATTAAATTGATTTTATAACCGTCATATTCCAAAGGAATAATAGATGTTTGAATTGATCCACCTCTTTTTTGTTCGTCAGGGGTGTAATCAGATAATGTATTTTTCTTTTCAACCTCGCCTTTAGCAGGAATAAGTTTAGCTACAAATGCTAAAGATTCTACTAAAGAGGTTTTGCCACTTCCTTGGTGGCCAAGGATGACAATGTTGCGGATATTTTCAGTTTTCATAAATTGATATTTCTCCTATTTATTAAAGAGTAACGACTTTGTTGCCTTCTTTTTTATAAACGTCAATATATAATTTTCCATTACTTGGGTTAGAGGAAACCTCGTATATTCTTCCTTCGGTGTTTCTGGCAACAACGAATAATCCTTTAATATATCCCATAACATAGGACATGAAGACAATTTCAATCTCTTCGTGACTAATGTCACGACCATAGACATCTTTCTCTAATTTTGCGATTTCGTCTTTGGCTAGTGTTCTAAATTCATTTGTGTTTCTCATAAAAAATCCTCCATTAGAAAATCGATGTAATCACCGACTTTACAAACAAACAAACGTTTCGATGATTTAATTTTATACCAATACCATTTCTTAATAAATAATATTTATATTGTATTTTCATTTTGATACTAGATTATTGATTTTGAACCTTGACATTCAAGCGTCAAGCAGTTATCTTTTAGATGTAGGTTTTGGACCCTAACGCTTGTCGCTTGGGTCCTTTCTTATTAATACAAGTACTATTAT
>CAMPCW010000007.1 GCA_946647665.1 uncultured Caryophanales bacterium | reverse complement strand
CTGATGGATAAGGGTGAACACGCTGATTTACTTATGAAGTCAGCAACCCCAATTCCGCGTTCTTTAGCGTTATCTATCTATGGTGATTTAGAAATTTCAACACTATATATGTTTCCAAATATTAAAAGGGACGTAGTTACAAAAATAGTCGGTAGTGAAGATAAGAAAATATTTGAGGTTGTTGATAAGGCTTTAGCTAACAACAAGAAAGTTTATATTGTCGCTCCTTTAATTGAATTTAATGAAGATGATAAGTATTCAGTGGAAAAACTTTACGCTCGTTATTTATTGAGATATAAAGAAAAAGTAGGGCTTTTGCATGGAAAAATGAAGCAAAACGAGAAAGAAGAAGTGTTAGATAACTTTTCTAATGGAAGTGTTGATATATTAGTTTCCACTCAAGTTATCGAAGTAGGAATTGATGTCAAAAGTGCGACAGTTATGGTTATTTATGACGCTAATAATTTTGGCCTAGCTTCTTTACATCAATTAAGAGGAAGAATAGGTAGAGATGGCTCTAAATCTATTTGTTTATTAGCAGTTGATGATATCGAAGATAAGGAAAAGTTAGATATTTTAACAACTAGTAACGATGGCTTTGAAATTGCTGAAAAAGATTTAGCATTGCGTGGTCCTGGTGAATTAGTTGGAATTAAGCAATCTGGCATTCCTGATTTTAGATATTTGAATATGATTGATGATATAAAAATTTTCATAGTCGCTAGAGACGATGCTAGAAAGATTATTGCTAATAAAACTAATGAAGAATATCGTTACTTATTGTCATATTGTTCAAAGAGTATAGAATATAATCCTATAATTAAGGTATAATACATATTATTGTGAATATAAATTTATAATTTAGATGAAGAATAAGGAATTATTATGATTAGAATTGGTATTGATTGCACTGGCGGAGATAACGGAAGTTCTGTTATTGTTCCTGCTATTAAAAATTTTAAAGAAAAAAATAAAGATGTAGAATTTATAGCCTTTGGTAATGAAAAAGAATTACAAGAACTTAAAGGTGTTTGTGAAATAGTTCATGCTCCTGATATTGTCCCAATGGAAGCTGGACCTCTTGAAGCTATGAGAATGAAGGATTCTTCCATCTATAAAATGTGTCAATATGCTAAAGAAGGAAAAGTGGATGCTATGGTATCCGCGGGGTCTACTGGTGGGTTTTTGTCATTATCCACTCTTATTTTAAAAACTATCGAAGGTGTTCATAGAGCAGCCTTTATTGCTCCTTTTCCAACTAAGATTAAAGGTAAAAAAGTGGTTATTTTAGATATAGGAGCAAGCAATGAAAATTCTCCTGAAGAATTAGCTCAATTTGCGGTTATTGGCTCTTTATATTCTAAATACATTTTAGGTGTAGAAAATCCATCTGTTTGTTTATTAAGTAACGGCACTGAAGAAGGTAAAGGTTCTCCAAGTGGGAAGCTTGCTTATAAATTACTAAAAGATAAACCTTATTTTAAAGGCAACATTGAAGCAAGAAATGCTTTAAGTGGAGAATGTGACGTTGTTGTTTGCGATGGCTTTACTGGTAATACTTTCTTAAAAAGTAGTGAGGGTATGGCAAAAATGATGTCCAATATGATTAAAGCAGCCTTTAAACGTAGTTTCTTCTCTAAACTTGGATATCTATTTGTTAGAAAAGGCATTAAAGAAATGACTGAAACAATGGATTATAAGTCTACTGGTGGAGCAATGTTACTTGGAATTAATGGTGTTGTAGTTAAAGCGCATGGTAGTTCTGATAGCTATGCTTTTGAATGTGCTATTAATGTTGCATATAAGTTAGTAAAAGCAAATATCATTAATAAAATTAAGGAAGGGATTAAAGAGTAATGGAATTATTAGAATTACTTAATTCTTTTGGAATTAATCCTAATGATGTAAGTTATTACGAACTTGCTTTAACTCACCCTTCGTGTAATTCTGATTTAAACACTAAACACCAAGACTACGAAAGATTAGAATTTGTTGGTGATTCAGTAATTGGCTTTGTATCTGCTGATTTAATTTATAAATTACATCCAGAAATGGATCAAGGCTATATGTCTAAACTTAGATCATATTTAGTTTGTTCTAAATCACTAGCGAGTTATTCAAGAAAATATAACATATACGAATTAATTCGTATTGGTCACTCAATTTCTCGAGAGCAATTAGCCAAAAGCGACAAAATTTTAGAAGATGTTTTTGAAGCTTTTGTAGGTGCTATATATTTAGATCAAGGCATTGAAGTTGCTTATAGAGTAATTGAAAGAATCCTTTATGATGATGTCAAACAAACTAATTTAGATGATATCATTGACGCTAAAACCAGATTACAAGAAGAGATGCAATCTGAATATCGTGAAGCAGTTAGATATGAACTAATTGATGAATTTGGTCCACCACACGATAGAACCTTTGTTTCTCAAGTTGTGTTTAATGGGTTAATTTTAGGTAAAGGACAAGGCAAATCTAAAAAAGCTGCAGAAGAAGCTGCCGCTAAAGATGCTTTAAGTAAGAGGAGTTTATAATGGGTTTATTATCTTTTTTAAAAGATAAATTTTCTAAAAAGAAAAATACTAACGTTGATTCTTATTCTGAAGGAATGAGTAAATCGCGTCAGAACTTTTCTAACAGACTTAACGATTTAAGCAAGAAATATAAGAAAGTAAATCAGGAATATTTTGAAGAATTAGAAGAAATTCTTATCGAAAGCGATGTTGGCGTTAACTTAACTTTGAAAGTTATTGATGAGCTTCTTCAAGAAAGCCGCGAAAAAAAGATTAATAACGCTGATGAATTAAATGAATTATTAATCGATCACTTATTTAGTGGATACATGGCTAAAGGAGAATCTATTAACGATATAAGATTTGTAGATAATGGACCAACTGTTTTATTAGTTGTTGGTGTTAATGGTGTTGGTAAAACAACGACAATTGCTAAACTCGCACATCGTTATTTGAATCAAGGCAAGTCTATTTTATTAGTAGCTGCCGATACATTTAGAGCAGGCGCAAGTGAACAGCTTAAAATCTGGGGAGATAGATTAAATATAGAGGTAGTAACCGGCCCATACAATTCAGATCCAAGTTCAGTTGCTTTTGATGGACTCAGCAAAGCAAAAAAAGAGAATATTGATCTAGTGATTGTTGATGTTTCTGGTAGATTACATAACAAACAGTATTTAATGGATGAATTATCAAAATTAAAACGTGTTATCAATAAATGCATTCCAGGTGCCCCTCATGAAACATTTTTAATTATTGATGCGACAACCGGACAAAATGGTGTAGTTCAGGCAAAAGCATTTGCAGAAGTAACCGATTTAACTGGTGTTGTTATTACTAAAATGGATGGTACATCTAAAGGTGGAATTATTTTGGCTATTAGAGAAGAACTTGGTGTTCCAGTTCGTTTTATTGGTTTAGGCGAGAAGATGACAGATTTAAAAGAATTCGATCTTGAAAGTTACATTTATGGTTTGTGTATAGGAGATAAAAATGGAGAAGATTGAGCAGACAGTTCGATATGTTAAACTCTTTAATATCTATAAGGATTTTTTAACCCACAAACAAATTGAAGTGATAGGAGATTATTTTCTAGCTGATTTATCTTTGAGCGAGATTGCTGAATCTAGAGAAATCTCTAGAGCAGCAGTAGAAGACGCTATAAAAAAATCTTGCCTAAAATTGGACGAATGCGAATCTAGACTTCACTTATTAGATAAAACTGAAAGATTAGCAAAAATTTCGTCAAAACTCAAAGAAAAAGCGTTAAATGATAGTGAAATTAAAGAAATTGAAGAAATAGAAAAGGAGTTAGATTATGGCATTTGAAAATCTAACCGAAAAGCTTTCTAGAATATTTAAAAAGTTGCGTGGACAAGCTCGTTTAACTGAATCCAATATGGATGAAATGTTAAAGGAAATTCGCGTTGCTCTTTTAGAGGCTGATGTAAACTACAAAGTTGTTAAAGAATTTATTAATAACGTCAAAGAAAAAGCTATTGGACAAGAGGTTTATACTAAGTTAAATCCTAGTCAAATGATTACCAAGATTGTTCATGATGAATTAGAAGAACTTCTTGGTGGTGGTGAAAATGAAATTAAATACCAAGCTAATAAGCCAACTATTATTTTGCTTGTTGGTCTACAAGGTAGTGGTAAAACAACCACAGCAGGTAAACTTGCATACTTAATGAAAAATAAGCTCCATAAGAAAGTGCTTTTAGCAGCTGGAGATATTTATCGTCCTGCCGCTATTGATCAATTAGAGCAAATTGCTAAATCTATTGATGTTCCTTTATTCAAGAAGGGCACCAATGTTTCCCCTGTAGAAATCGCAAAAGAAGCTAAAGCGTTGGCATTTAATGACCATTACGATGTTTTAATTATTGATACCGCTGGTCGTATTGCTATTGATGAAGCTCTAATGGAAGAACTCAATCAAATTAAAAAAGAAGTGGAACCTGATGAGATTTTACTCCTTGTTGACGCAATGAGTGGTCAAGATGCTGTTAATGTTGCTAAGGCTTTTAACGATTTATTAGCGTTAACTGGTGTTATTATTTCTAAATTAGATGGTGACGCTCGTGGTGGTTCCGCTTTAAGTATTAGGCACATGACTGGTGTTCCGATTAAATTCTCTGGTGTTGGTGAAAAAGTATCTGATTTAGATATTTTCCACGCTGATAGAATGGCAGACCGTATTTTAGGTATGGGTGATGTCATGACTCTTGTTGAAAAAGTACAAGAAGAAGTTGATGAAAAAGAAGCTAAAAAAGCCGCTAATAAGATGATGAGTGGTAAGTTTGGCTTAGATGATATGCTTGCGCAAATGAAACAAGTACAAAAGTTAGGATCACTTGGCGGGTTACTTAAATTAATACCTGGTATACCTAAAATTTCTCCAGAACAACAGGCTATTGCCGAAAAAGAAATGCGTAATTTTGAAATTATAATCAATTCCATGACTTTTGAAGAAAGACAAAATCCATCTATTTTCCAATATTCAAGAAAGATTAGAGTCGCTAATGGTTGTGGCAAACAAGTTAGTGATGTTAATCGTGTCCTTAAGAAGTTTGAGCAAATGAAAGACATGATGAAACAAATGGAGCAATATAAAAAAAGTGGCAGGATGCCACCAGGAATGCCACCAGGATTTGGCGGAATGAGATAATTTTATTTTATAAACTTTTTACCTTTCTCAATAGCAGCGAGTTCCCACTTTGCTGCTTTTTCTTTGTCTTCTTCTAATAATTTTTTATCAGATTTAGATAATTCAACTTTTTTAAATAAATCTGGTCTATGTCCCTTGGTTAGTTCAAGAGATTTCTTTCTTCTCCATTTATTAATGGCTTGATGATTGCCTGAATATAAAATATTTGGAACTTTATCGCCTTTATAGTCATATGGTTCTGTGTATTGAGGATATTCTAATAAATTGTCATCAAAAGATTCTGATTCAATGCTTTCTTTTGCAATAGCCCCATCAAGTAACCTAATGATTGAATCCGCAATTGCCATCGATCCGATTTCGCCACCTGTTAAGATATAATCTCCTATCGATATTGATTCATCTACATATTTATTTACGCGCTCATCAATTCCTTCGTAATGACCACAAAGTAGGATAATATGATTCTCTTTTGAAAGCTCTTTTGCTTTTTGCTGATTATATGTTGTTCCGCGTGGAGAAAGCATGATAACTTTTGAACATTCTTCTTTATGATCATTTATACAGTCGACAATTGGTTGACACTTCATTATCAAACCAGCTCCTCCTCCAATTGGAGCAGAATCAACTCTATGGTATTTATCTTTTGTGTAGTCTCTAATATTTATAACTTCTACTTCTACAATTTCTTTAGCAATAGCTCGCTTAATAATTGAATTAGTGAGAAAGCCAGCAAACATTTCTGGAAATAAAGTTAAAATAGTAATTTTCATAGCAAACCCTCAATAATTTCAATCAAAATCCGCTTGTTTTTTATATCAACGGACTTGATAAACTGCTTAACAAAAGGCACAAAAAAGTCTTTGTTTCCTTCGCGACCAACTCTGAGGGTAAGCTGGGCTGGATATTCTTCAACTTCTTTAACTATACCTAATATATTGTTATTAATATCGACTACTTCACAACCTTTTAAGTCAGAATAGAAATACATGCCTTTTTCTAATGAAATTTCATCTTTAATTGCATGAATTTCATATCCTTTTATTGATTTAATTTCCTCAGGTGTATTTAGCTCATTTACCTTTAGAAAATCAAAAGGACCGTTTTGTCTAAATTTAATAACATTTAATTCCGTTCTTTCGTTAGTTTGTGGGTTATATAAAAACACTCTAGAACCAGTTTTATATCTTTGTTTTTGATTTGATGTTGTGCTAAAGATTTTCATTGTTCCGTCTAAACCGAATGAATCTTTAATAACACCCAAACTAACGTATTCCATATTTCTATAATAAGAAAAAGGAGGATATTAATCCACCTTTTCGTCTTCGAATGACTCGAATTTGATGTGAATGCGTTTATTTTCGCTTTTACCAGCAACACCCACAACTTCTCTTAAGGCATTCGCAATAATTCCTTTGTGACCAATTAATCGAGCGGTATCTTCTTTTTCTGCTGCAATAATGATGAGAACATCTTTTGGTGTAGTTCCTTCAGATACTCTTATTAAAATTGATTTTGGATCATCAACAATATCGTCGATTAAGGTATGGACTATTTTTTCGTAATCCATAAATTATTTTCCTTTTTTGGCTTCAACAGCTTTGGCGTTTAGTCCTTTTCTATTAAACATTGCTTTAACTGTTTCGGATGGTGTCGCACCTAAAGCTAACCACTTTAATGCTAATTCTTCGTCGATAACTGCGTTTTCAACACCTTTTTCTGGATCGAAGTAACCGATTTGTTCGATATATCTTCCATCTCTAGCGTATCTACTATCAGCGGCGACAATTCTGAAGAATGGATCTTTATGTCTACCAATTCTTGTTAATCTAATTTTAACTGCCATTTTTTGTATCCTCCAAATTTTGCTCTACTATAGTAAGTATTATTTTTTTACGTGTCAAGTATTTTTGCTTTACAGATAAATATTTTTTCTAAATTAATATAATTAATGCTTGCAAAGAGTGTTTACTATGGTATTATTATCAAGCATGTTTTAAACATGATACGGGTGCTCCGCTGTCTGATGAGAATGAACACCAAGAGACCAAATTTCTATTAGGAGGCGTACAAAATGAACAACAGATTAGTTGAAGAAATTACCGCATCCCAACTCAGAACAGATCTTCCAGAATTCAAATCTGGTGACGAAATCAAAGTTTCTGTTCGTATTATCGAAGGTAACAAATCCAGAATTCAAGTTTTCCAAGGTGTTGTTATCCAAAGAAGAGGTGGCGGTGTTAATGCTACGTTTACCGTTCGTAAGATGTCTAGTGGCATCGGTGTGGAAAGAACCTTCCCATTACATTCTCCAAGTATCGCGGGAATTGAAGTGCTGAGAAAAGGTAAAGTGAGAAGAAATAAAATCACTTATATCCGTAAACGTTCAGGTAAAGCTGCTCGTATTAAGGAAGTTTTATAATTCCAAAATTGTAGCAACAAAAGGAATCGATTAATCGGTTCCTTTTTTCTTGTTTAATGCGCATATGCAAAGTATAATTTAAAACATGACAAAGAAATTTTACAAAAATGAAAAATTTCAAGTGTGGTTTTTCCCTATTCTATATTTTTTGTTAGCGGTCTCTATCGTTATTACAGGCTGTTTTATCTTCAAAAAGAAGTTTTATCAACCAATTGTTGTTAATGGACAATCAATGTGGCCAACCCTTTCTGGTGGAGGAATTATTTCAGAAGATAGCACAACATATCACCTTAGATATCACTATGGACTAGCTGACATTAATAAAAGTTCGGTATATGGTTTACATCGCTTTGATGTAGTGGTTACTTATTATCCTCAAGGATGGGGTGGATCCAGTAATGACTACAAGATTAAAAGAGTCTGGGGATTCCCTGGCGAGACGGTGGCGTTAACTTATAACGAAGAAACACTCGAATATACCTTTAGAGCCTATAAGCAAGGTCATCCTACCTTTGAAATAAAATCTACTCGCAAAGAATTTACCCAAACTTTTGAAACTTTTTACACCGAACAAGGTCAAACTAAATATAAAGAATCTTCCCTTACTTATTCAGTTAATGAGTTTGTTTTACCAAATAAAACTTTTAGAACATCACACATTAATCCGACTGGTGGATCTTCTAAACCTCCTAGAGTTTTCCATAAAGATTTAAAGAATGATGAATATTTTGTGATGGGAGATAACTGGCAAGGTAGTACAGACTCTTATGACAATATGACAAATCCTAATAGATTAACCGCTAACGAGCTACAAGGTAGAGTGATATGTTTTAATGCATATGTTACTTATAATTCCGTCACTTCAGAAACCACTAATATGCATAAAATCCCAGAGAGGTATGATTTCTAATATGAGTCAAATACATTGGTTTCCTGGGCACATGAAAAAAGCCTTAAATGAAATTGAGGCTAAAATCAAATTAGTTGATATTGTTATTGAAATCTTGGATGCTAGAGCCCCATTAAGCTCTATTAATCCTGAATTTGAAAAAAGAGTGCAAAACAAGAAACGTATTTTTGTTTTATCTAAAAGCGATTTAGCAGATCCACTAGAAACCAATAAATGGGAAGATTATTTCAAAAAAAGCGTAGATTCCCTTCTCATTTTGAATCTTAATGAGCAGAAAGCAACTCAAATTATCGCTAATGAAGTGAAAAGATTGGGGGCAGAAAAGCACGCTAAAGAAATTAGCAAAGGAATGAAACCTCAACCTCTTAAAACTATGATTATTGGTATTCCTAACGTTGGCAAATCTTCTTTGATTAATCGCCTTGCTAAAAGAAGTGCTGCAGGAGTGCAAAATAAACCTGGATATACTCGAGGAGAACAATTTATTAAAGTTAATAATGATTTTATCTTATTAGACACTCCTGGTATTTTACCAATGAACTATGAAGATAAAACTAAGGCCATTAATTTAGCGCTTTTAGGCTCAATCAGAGAAAATATTCTTCCTAACGAGGATTTATCTATTTATCTAGTAAAATACTTAAACAAGTTCTATCCAGAGGCTTTAAAAGAGAGATTTGGAATTACTGACCTTAAAGATTTTGAAGAAGTCATTAAACAAATTTGTGTTAGACGTGCATTATTAAATGATTATGAACGTGCTTATTTCCTATTATTAAAAGAATTTAAAGACGGTAAACTTGGACGTATCACTTTAGAACACGCACAATGAGTTTAGATTACGAACAACAATATTATAGTAAAACAATAAAATACATTGCCGGTTGCGATGAAGCTGGTAGAGGATGTTTATTAGGACCAGTTGTTGCTGGGGCCGTTATTCTTCCTAAAGATTTTAAGTGTGATTTAATAAACGACTCTAAACAGCTAAGCGAAAAACAAAGAGAAGAAGCTTATCTTATTATTAAAGAGAACGCGATTGCCTGGGCAGTAGCGGAAGTTTCTCCTGAAGAAATTGATCAAATTAATATCTTAAATGCTTCTAGAAAAGCAATGATAATGGCGTTAGAAAAGCTTAATCATAAAATTGATATGATTTTAACTGACGCTGTAAAAATGCAAACTCCTTTACCATTTGAAGCAATAATACATGGAGATGCTAAAGCTATGTGTATTGCCGCTGCTTCAATTATGGCAAAAGTAACACGTGATCATATTTGCTATGAGTTAGATAAAAAATATCCCGAGTATCAAATTGCCAAACATAAAGGTTATGGCACTAAGTTACATATGGAATTGTTAAAAAAGTATGGCCCAATCAAAGGATTGTACCGATTTAGCTATGCGCCAATTAAGGAATTTACAATCGAAAAAATAAAACTTTTTTAATTTTTTTCGCAAGTTTTCAAAAAAAGACACTCCTTATATATATGAGAGGTGTTTTTTATGAATTCTAGAAATTTATTGATTGCATTAGCGGTGCATTATCAAGGAGATGTGCGCGCCATGATCCATGCTTTGTGCAATAAAGATCTTATCAGCGACGAACTTGCTGAGAGTCATCTTAAAAGTGTGAAAAGTGAAGTTTTAACAATCCTTGATCCATGGTATCCGAAATATTTAAAGGAAACTTATCTACCCCCGCTTGTCTTATTTTATTATGGAGATTTATCTTTATTATTTAATTTAGAAGATAATGTTGCAGTAGTGGGCGGAAGAAAGCCTTCAGAAGAAGGAGCTAACGATGTCTATTATATTGTTCAAGAAATCTGTAATCGCTATAACATTGTTTCAGGCTTAGCTAGAGGCATAGATACTATCGCTCATAAAGCGGCTTTAGAAAATGGAGGTAAAACAATAGCGGTATTAGCTAATGGGATAGATTATTGTTATCCAAGTGAAAACTCAGAACTATATGAAATAATTAAAAAGAAAAATCTAGTAATTTCTGAATATTATGGAACAGTTCCGCCTGAAAAAAATCATTTCCATCAAAGGAATCGATTGATTGCGGCGTTTTCAAAAGGAACAATTGTTGGAGAATCAAAAAAGATTAGTGGAACCCTCATTACCGCGAATTATACCTTGAACTTAAATCGCGTATTAATGTCGATACCATCAGGAAATATTAAAGAATCACTTACGGATCTATTCATTAAAGAAGGTAGTCCGGTAGTAACTGAGCCAGAAGATGTCTACACTTACCTTGATGACGAGAAAAAAACTTTATTATGTGAAGTTAAATAACAATGTTTATTTAAGAATATATATAAGGATTTTTGTCGTTGACTTTATTCGTTTAAATAAACATAATTGTGAGGCTATATCATGAAACTTGTAATCGTTGAATCCCCAACCAAATGTGAAACAATCAAAAGATATCTAGGCGAAGACTATATTGTTAAAGCCTCGTATGGTCACATACGAGACCTTGCAACTAAAGGTAAAGGTGGCCTAGGAATTGATATCGATCACAACTTCGCGCCCGCGTACGTTATTAATAATGATAAAAGAAAAGTAGTGTATGATTTAAAAAAGATTGCAGACGAATCTGAAGAAGTCATTCTTGCTACCGACCCAGACCGCGAAGGAGAAGCTATTGCTTGGCATTTAGCCCAAGTTCTTGGTTTAGATGTGAAAACAAATAAAAGGTTAGAATTTCACGAAATTACAAGAGATTCAATTAACGAGGCTTTAAAATCTCCAAGAACCATTGATTTAGATTTAGTTGCCTCTCAAGAAACAAGAAGAATGTTAGACCGTATTATTGGTTTTAAATTATCTTCTTTATTAAACAAAAAAATCCATTCTAAAAGTGCAGGCAGAGTGCAGTCCGCAACTTTAAAATTAGTCTATGATCAAGAAGTTGAAATTGATAAATTTGTTCCTGAAGAATATTGGAAAATCAATGCTTCAATTTTATTAAATAACAAAGAATTTGAACTCACTTTTATTAGTGATGAAACCGGCAAGAAAAATATTGATTCTAAAGAAGAAGCTGAACATATATTATCTTTATTAAAAGATAAAATGATGGTTGATTCTGTTGAAACTGTGGTTAAAACTGTTGAATCAAAAGTGCCATTTACTACCTCAACTTTACAGCAAGAAGCATTCTCTAGATTAAAGTTTAAAACCGATAAAACTCAAAGAGTTGCTCAGTCTTTATATGAAGGTATATCTGTTAATGGAGAGCATGTTGGTTTAATTACCTATATGCGTACTGACTCCACTCGACTTTCTCCTGTATTTGTGGAACGTGCTAGTAAATATATTTTAGAGACATATGGTAAAGACTATTTAGGTAAGCCAAAAGCTTTTAAAGCTGGCGAATTAACTCAAGACGCCCATGAAGCTATTAGACCTACTAGTAATCATAGAACTCCAGAATCTGTTAGAGCGTTCTTAACTCCAGAGCAATATAATCTTTATAAATTAATTTATAATCGTACTTTAGCAAGCTTGATGAAGGGGAAGAAAGAAGAAACATTAGTGGTTCATTTATCTTCTAATGGTGTGAAGTTTAAACTAGAGTTTACTAGAACCTTATTCCCTGGCTATGAAATTGTTTATAAAGATGAAGACGAGATTAAACGTTATAAAAACCTCCCTTCTATTAACGTTAATGATGAATTAACTCTAGTTAAGAAGGAGATTGAACAAAAGTTTACCACCCCACCAAGTAGATATAGTGAAGCTAAAATCGTTAAACTCATGGAAGAAGTTGGTATTGGTAGACCATCAACTTACGCTTCAACTATTTCTACACTAAAGAAAAGAAAATATGTTGATGAAGAAAAAGGTATTTTAATTATTACCGATCAAGGTAAAAAGACCGCGCATGTCTTAGAAAAATATTTCCCTAACATTGTTAATGCGAAATATACCGCTCAAATGGAAAGTAAATTAGATACTATTTCTGAAGGTGATTCTTCTGCTTTAGATATTATATCTAACTTCTATTATGAATTTATGGATCAATTTAATAAAGTCCAAAAAGTAATGTATGTTGATAAACCAATTCCTACTGGAGAATTATGCCCAAAATGTGGTGCCCCTTTAATTTTTAAAGAAGGGAAAAACGGACAATTTATTGGCTGTTCTAATTATCCAGAATGTAAGTATGTTCAAAAAGAAAAGAAAGAAGTGGTTTATACTGGAGAGACTTGCCCAGAATGTGGAAAGCCATTAGTAGAAAGAAAAGACGCTAAAGGAAAAGTGTTTATCGCCTGTAGCGGATATCCTCACTGTAAATACATCGTTAAGGAAGAAAAGCCTATCGATACCCAAGCAGAATATGTGAAGAAATGTCCTGATTGCGAAACTGGACAACTGATTAAAAAGAAAGGCAAATATGGTTATTTCTTGGGTTGTACTAATTATCCAACATGTAACCATATGGAAAAACTTTTGAAAAAAAGACGCAATTAAAGCGCCTTTTTTGTTAAAATAACAATGTTATGAATAAGCCTGAAAAAGAGTTTTTAGATTATTTAAAGTATGTAAGAAACTGTTCTGATTTAACTGTTGAATCTTATGGAAGAGATATCGATAAATTTTTCGCATTTCTCTTAAAAGAAGATATTAATATGGATGAAGTGGACCAAATTGTTATTCGTAATTTCTTTACCGAAGAGATGACAAACGGAGTCTCCAAAAGAAGCTGTAAAAGAAGGCTTACTGCTTTAAGACAATTCTATAAATATTTATATAAACAACAGCTTATAAAAGATGACCCGTTCTTATTTATCGACTCTCCAAAAGTTGAGAAAAAGTTTCCACGTGTTCTTTATAAAGAACAAGTAGAAGATATTTTAAAAGAAAATCGCAAAAGAACTGATGAGCTAGCCTATCGAGACCAAGCTATACTTTCTTTACTATATTTTTGTGGACTAAGAGCCAGCGAATTATGTGGAATTAATGTTCAAAATGTCTATCTTAAACAAAGGCTAGTAAAAGTCTATGGTAAAGGCCGAAAAGAAAGAATCGTCCCATTTAGTGAAGAATGTAAATTAGACTTAGAAAACTATTTAAAATATTGCCGTCCAAAATTAGTTGGTAGAACCCCAATCATTGACTTTCAAAGCGGACAAAAACTTATCTTTAATAACAAGGGTCAGCCTCTAACTGTTAGAGGGCTTGAATATATTCTTGATTCTATTGAAAAGAAAACGGGAATGTTTTTACACTTACATCCTCATATTTTAAGACATAGTTTCGCTACCCATTTATTAGAAAATGGAGCAGATCTTCGCGTGATTCAAGAACTACTTGGCCACGAGAACATTAACGCCACTCAGATTTATACCCACGTTACTGAAGAAGCAATGCAAGAGGCATATTCCTCTTTTCATCCTCGAGCCCATAAGAAGTAAAAGAAAAAATAAAATATTTTTCCGTTGAACAACTTCTTTTAGTTTGCTATGATTACTACGCTCTATAAAATATAGAGACTACACACACCGTGAATTCAACCCCATTGTCTCACATTTATGTGAGGGTAGTTGTTAGAAGCGGTGGAGGCTAAACATAAGGAGGCTCAAATGAGCGAAGAAAAGAAAGAATTAGTAGCAGAAGCTACCGAAGTGGCTGCTAACCCAATGGAAGCAGTCGTGCATGATCCTGATGCACCAATTATCACCATGAAAAAGCTTTTAGAAGCAGGTGCACATTTTGGTCATCAAACCCGCAGATGGAACCCAAAGATGAAGAAATACATCTATGGAGCTAGAAACGGTGTCTACATTATCGATTTACAAAAGACTGTCGATTTAATTATCACTGCTTATAAGGCAATGAAAGAAATCGTCGATAATGGTGGAAAAGTTCTCTTTGTTGGAACTAAAAAACAATGTAAAGAAGCAGTGGAAGCAGAAGCTCTCCGTTCTGGAAGTTTCTACATCACCAACAGATGGTTAGGTGGAACCTTAACAAACTTCAAGACTATTCAAAGTCGTATTAGATACCTCAAAGAATTAGAAAGAAGAGACGAAGAAGGCGAACTCGACTTATTACCAAAAGTGGAAGCTGCCCAATTAAGAAAAGAAAAAGAAAAACTTTCTAAAAACTTAGAAGGTATTAAAGAAATGAGAAAGGTGCCAAATGCATTATTTGTCATCGATCCAAATATTGAACATAACGCTGTTGCAGAAGCTAGAAAATTAGGTGTCCCAGTGTTCGGTATCATCGATACTAACAGTGATCCAGACTTAGTTGACTATGTTATTCCTGCAAATGATGATGCCATTAGAAGTGTCAGCTTAATCTTAGCGGTTATCGCTGATGCAGTAGTGGAATCTAAAGGTGGAATTCCAGTGGTGGCTTACCTCAAAGATGAAGGCGAAGACATCACCATGAAAGAAGTCATTAAACAAACAGATAAAGAAAACGCTGAAAAATTAGCAAGAATTAGAGCGGAAAGAGCAGCTAGACAAGAAGCTTATGAAAAAGAACAAGCTTTAAGACAAGCCTCTCACGATAAGGCTGCTGCAGTTGCTAAAGAACAACAAGAAATTGCTGCTGAAAAAGCCGAAAAGCCAGCAGAAGAAAAGAAAGCTCCAGCCAAAAAAGCTCCTGCTAAAAAACCAGCTGCTAAGAAAGAAGCAAAACCTGAGGAAAAATAATCATGGGTGAAAGTTTAATTGATTTAATCAAAGTATTAAGAGACCGTACTGGTGCTGGATTAATGGATTGCAAAGGCGCATTACTTGCTAATGACTGCGACATTGAAAAAGCAACAGACTGGTTAAGAGAAAAAGGCTTAGCAAAAGCTGCTAAAAAAGCAGATAGAATTGCTGCTGAGGGTTTAGCTGTTGTTAAGGTCTGTGGACATTGTGGCAAAGTTGTCGTTTTAGAAGTTAACTGTGAAACCGACTTTGTCGCCAAAGGCGATGCTTTCCGTGAATTAGTGGAAAATGTTGCTGGTGTGATCTTAAAGAACGAACCAGAATCAGTGGAAAAAGCTAAAGAATTAACTCAAGATTTATTCACTGATGCAACTGTTAAAATGGGCGAAAAATTCGATTTAAGAAGATTCGTTATCATGCCAAAAGAAGAAGGCACAACCATTGGTACTTATATCCATATGGGTGGTAAGATCGCTGTTGCTGTGAAAATCAGTGGTGGTAATGAAGAATTAGCTCATGACTTAGCAATGCACGTTGCTGCTAATAATCCTCAATATTTAACAATGGCGGATGTTCCTTCAGAAGTTAAAGAACATGAAATGTCTGTTCAAAAAGAAGCGGCTAAAAACGATGAAAAACTCGCAAATAAACCAGCCCCTGTCTTAGAGAAAATCTTAGAAGGTAAAATCAACAAATACTTCGCAGAAATGACCTTAGAAGCACAACCATTCTTAAAGGATGATAGCAAAACCGTTGGTCAATTAGTTTCTGAAAAAGGAGCGAAAGTTTTATCCTTTGTTCGTTACCAAGTTGGTGAAGGTATTGAAAAAAGAAAAGATGATTTCGCTGCTGAAGTCATGTCCCAAGCTAAATAATTAAAAAATTAAGAAGCACGGTTTCGTGTTTCTTTTTTTAAAAAAAGGAGGCCCAAAATGTATAAAAGAGTCTTACTAAAATTAAGTGGCGAAGCCCTTGGAATTAAGTCCTCTGATAACATCATTGACGTTGAGTCATTAAACGCCATTTGTGAGAGAGTAAAAATTCTCCACGATGAAGGAATGGAAGTGGCAATTGTTATTGGAGCAGGTAACATCTGGAGAGGCAAAGTCGCTGATAAAATTGGAATTGAACGCGTTCCTGCAGATTTTATGGGTATGTTAGGCACTGTGATTAACGCAGTTGCCATGAGTAGTGCCCTTAAGAAAATGGGAGTAGATTCCGCTGTTTATAGCGCTATTCCTGCAATCGAAGGAGTAACTATTCCTTATGATGTTGATAAAGTTAAAAAAGACTTATCAGCAGGCAAGATTTGTTTCTTAGCGGGTGGAACAGGTAAACCATTTTTTACTACCGACACTGCGGCTACTTTAAGAGCTATTGAAACAAACTGTGATGCCATATTAATGGCAAAAAATGGTGTGAAGGGTGTATATGATAAAGACCCAACTATTTATGATGATGCAAAATTCTATCCAGAAATCACTTATAAAAAGATGAGAGAATTAAATGTTCAAATTATGGACCAGTCTGCGATAGAATTAATAGAGAATACAAATATCCAAATCTTGGTGTTTTCCATGCAAGATTTAGATAACTTCCACAAGGCTGCTCGTGGAATTAATGTAGGCACTGTTTGCAAAAAAGGAGAATAAAACTATGGATGCTTATGCATTAGAAGCTCAAGAAAAAATGAATAAAAGTATCGATTCATATCGCTCTACTTTATCAACTTTAAGAACTGGCAGAGCCTCTCCAGCTATGCTTAATGGCATTGAAGTGGATTATTACGGCTCCCCAACTCCTCTTAATCAAATTTCTTCAATTTCTGTTCCAGAACCAAGACAATTATTAATTAAACCATACGAAAAAAATGATGTTAAAAACGTGGTCGCAGCGATTAATGCATCTGATTTGGGATTAAATCCAATCAATGAAGGTGTTTGTGTACGTTTAATTATTCCTGTTCTCACTGAAGAAAGAAGAAAAGAGATTGTTAAGCAAGCTCATAAATACGCAGAAGAGGCAAAAGTTGCGGTTAGAAACATCAGAAGAGACTACATGGATATCTTAAAAATTGATGATTCTTATTCTGAAGACTTATTAAAAAGAGCCCAAGATGATATTCAAAAAGTCACTGATGAAGCGACTAAAAGTATTGATAATATCCTCGCGGAAAAAGAAAAAGAAATCATGGCAATCTAATGTAGCCAGTTTCTTTAAAGAAAAAAATTACATTAATAAGTGCGTTTCGACGCACTTTTTTGTATACTATATTTAATAGTATGGAACAAAGTGAAAATAAATTATTACATGTTGCCTTCATAATGGATGGCAATGGACGCTGGGCCAAAAGGCGAGGATTGCCACGTCATTTAGGACATAAAGCTGGTTGTGACCGCATAATTGATATCTATGAAGAATGTCTTGCTCAAGATATTCGTGTGATGTCTTTATATGCTTTTTCAACGGAAAATTGGAATCGTCCAAAAAGTGAAATCAATCACTTATTCAAGTATTTGGAAATCTTCTTTAAGAAAGAGATTGATCGCATTATAAAAGATGGATCATGTATCCGAATCTCAGGAGATATCTCTAAACTTCCTACTAGAACTCAAAAAGTTATTAATGATGCAGTAAATAAAACTAAAGACCTTAAAAAATTCTATTTCAATATTTGTCTAAATTATGGCGGCAAGGCTGAAATTGTTAGAGCTGCAAAACTCTTTGCTAAAGAAGTAGAAGAAGGAAAAAGAAAACCTGAAGAATTAAGTGAAGACTTATTTGAAAACTATTTATATACCGCTGGTCTTCCTCCTGTAGATCTCTTAATTAGAACATCTGGAGAATTAAGAACTAGCAATTATCTGCCATGGCAATTAGCCTATGCGGAATTCATCTTCCCAGAGACACCTTGGCCAGATTTTACAAAAGAAGAATTTAGAAAATGTATCAATACGTATTATGAAAGAAACAGGAGGTTTGGAACGATCAATGAAAAAGAAAAATGATAAAGCTGAAGTAATAGAATCAGTCACAATCGACGTTGATACTATTGCTATTAATTCTGATGATGCTGAGCTTCCTGAGAGAAAGGGATTCTTCAGCAAAAGAGAAAAAAACAGTCATCGACATTTAGAAAAGAACCAATTATCTAGTAGCGCTAAAAAATCAATGCGCACTCGCATCATTTCAGCGATTGTTGGTTTAGCAATTGTAGTTCCTGCAATCTTTTTAGGCGACTGGATTTATTTTGCTGTCATTACCTTTGCAATGATTATTGCTTGCTATGAGATTTTGGGTTGTACAAACAAAAGAACATTCATTACTGTTATTGTTTATTTTCTGTTTGTGGCGTCAATTGCTTATTGGCCGCTATTTAAGCAAATGCTTCAAGATGGGGCTTTTATCAGTAAGATTGACTATTATTACCAGCAAATTGTCCTTCCAATTTTAGTGACTATTGTTGGAACATTCTTCGCCTTCTTCTTAACGGTTATTTATAAAGATTTCACTGTTCATGATGCTTGCTTTATGATTGCTATGGCGTTTTTAGTGGGATTTGGCTTCCAATGTCTTTTCTATTTGAGATATTTCCCAATTACACAGTTCTCTGACGCTAGTGTTGTGGCTTGGAAATTTACTTTTAGTAACACCGTTAAGCCTTCAATGTTATTAGTATTTGTTATCATTTCAACTTTCATGACTGATACAGGAGCCTACTTTGTTGGTGTCTTCTTCGGTAAAAATAAAATGAATGAAAGAATTTCTCCAAAGAAAACTTGGGAAGGATTTGTTGGTGGAGTAGTTATATCTTTCATCTTATCTTCGGTTATCGGTATTATTTCCACTTATTTTGGTTGCCCATTATTTGGTGAAACATATAATTTATCCAATAACTGGTATCTTATTTTAATCTTATCTTTGCTTGTGCCTTTATTTGCTACTCTTGGAGACTTCGTTTTCTCCTCTATTAAACGATATTGGGGAATTAAAGATTATGGCAAACTCATCCCAGGACATGGTGGTGTATTAGATAGATTAGATTCAATTTTATTTTCAGTAATTGTCGCTTCAATCTTTGTTTTTATGCTTACAAAGATCTCGGACGGCAAATTCGATTGGGCTGGATTTTTAATTTAACGATATGAAAATTTGTTTACTCGGGGCATCTGGATCCATTGGTAGTCAGACTATTGATGTCATAAATAAGAACCCTAAAGATTTTTCTTTAGTGGCTTTTTCCGTTGGAAATAGAACTAGATGTATTTCTTATATTTTAAGACAACACCCTGAAGTTAAACATATCTGCATCGCAAATAGATTAAAGGCTAAAGAATATTCAAAAAAGTATCCTAACATCACATTTTATAGTGAAGAAACTGGTTTATTAGAACTTATTAGAAATTCTAACGCCGAGATGGTCGTTAATGCTTTAGTGGGGTTTGTTGGTTTACTCCCATCTATCGAATCCATTAAATGTCATAAGAAATTAGCATTAGCTAATAAAGAGTCTTTAGTAGTTGGAGGAGACTTAATTAATTCTTTATTAAAAGAATATAAAGGTGAATTATACCCAATTGATAGTGAACATTCTGCTTTATGGAAATGTTTAAAAGTGGATTCTAGCGATGTTAATAAACTTATTCTTACAGCCTCTGGAGGTTCTTTTAGAAAATTATCTAGAGAAGAATTAAATAATGTAACTCCAGAAGAAGCCTTAAATCATCCAACATGGAAAATGGGTAATAAAATCACCATCGATAGTGCTACTATGGTGAATAAGTGTTTTGAAATTATTGAGGCTGGCTATCTATTTAACTATCCATATTCTAAAGTTGGCGTTACTCTTCATGACGAATCTTATCTACATAGCTATGTAAGTTTATCTAGTGGTGGTTATAGAGGGGAAATCTCTAAACCAGATATGAGAAATCCAATTAAATTTGCCTTATATCAAGGAAATATTCCTTTTAAGACATCTTTTTTCAAATCCTTAGATGATTTAAAAGGTCTACATTTTCATGACTTTGATATGAAAAGATTTCCAGTAATTAAATTCGCTGAAACTGTTCTAAATAAAAAAGGAACTATGGGAACGATATTAAATCGTAGTAATGAAGAAGCTGTTTATGCTTTTTTAAACCATAAAATTAAATTCTTAGATATTGAAAGAATTATTGAGCTTAGTTTAAAAAACATGAAATATATCGCTAATCCTTCTTTAGAAGACATCCTACTAGTGGATCGACTCACTAAAGAATATAGCCAAAAACTCATTCTAGAGTTTGGAGGTAATAAATAATGACATTTCTATATATTCTTCTTTTCTTAGTTTGTCTATCAACCTTAATTATGGTTCACGAAGCTGGACACTTAATTACGGCAAAAATATTTAAAGTTTATTGTTTTGAATACGCTTTAGGCTTTGGGCCTAGATTAGTTTCTTTCAAACGCAAAAATGGAGAAACCAGATTCTCTTTAAGGGCTGTTCCTTTTGGAGGTTTTGTTTCGATGTATGGAGAAGCTGATGCGGTTCCTAAAGAACTAGAAGGAGTGCAAATTGATCCTAGTAGATCGATAAATAACATCAAGCACTGGAAACGCGCCATTGTTATGACCGCTGGTATCATTATGAACTTTGTTCTTGCTTTGATAGTGTTTTTCATCTACGAAATTGGTTTCCCATCTTATAGCGCTAGAGTGGGTCATATTTTAGTAGCAAAAGACTCTATTTCTTATAAAGCAGGATTAAGAAGTCACGACTTTGTTTATTCTTCGATTTTGCAGTATGGAAATAACTATTATGTCTTCTACGATAATGATGGAGTGGTTTCTTATTTGGATTCTAGCGATGTTAATTCTTATGTCGGATTTAATTTCAATCAGATGACTATTAAAGATCAAAGCGTCGCTCCTAGAGCGGTAGCATTTTCTAGAGTGGATTATGGCGAAATCACTTATAGTGACACT
Source organism: uncultured Caryophanales bacterium (assembly GCA_946647665.1). GTDB lineage: Bacteria > Bacillota_I > Bacilli_A > RFN20 > CAG-826 > UBA2450. Next base: position 9,599 of record CAMPCW010000007.1, on the reverse strand, counting down.
GATTATGTAGAAGTGAGCTATGATGACGCTAAAACTACTGATTATACTGGTAACACCGATAAATTCGCCCTCTCTGGATATATTCAATCTTTTGCATTTGATACTCAAAACAAAATTTTGCAATTAGAAATCAGCGAAAACTATTTAGACGACGAAAGCAAAAATATTATTGTCTATAAAGAGTACACTGACGATGAATATGACAAATTCTATAGATTTGTACCATTTAGTGAGCAAATTAGCATTGTTGGTAATATTGAAACTACTAAAAAAGAAGGAACAGGAGAAATCTCAAACAAGATTAAAATCTTACAATATGAGACTTCTTATCCAAAAGTCGATGGAGATAACTTAATTAGACAAACAAACTTATCTCCAAGTAGAGTCAAATTTGATTATGATGTTGTACAAAAAGGAAATCTTGAAGAATCTACTTTAGGCTTACATCCTGTTGATGTTGAGATAAAAAATAACAGCGTATCTAGCGACCTTGGCGTTTTCATGCAGTTAGATGAACGCCGTAATAATTATGGTGAAGCAGTTGTTAATACTTTTAAGGATTTTGGTAATTCTACAACCCTTATTTTTAGAGGCTTAGGACAATTATTCACGAAAGAAGGCTGGAAGAATGTTGGTGGCATTATTGCTATTGGAGTAGTGACCACTCAAACTTTACAGCAAAATGGTTTTGGTAATTTTATCTATATTTGGGCGATGATCTCGGTGAACTTAGGAATTGTGAACTTACTCCCATTCCCAGGATTAGATGGATGGCATTTCTTAGTTACAATTGTAGAAGGAGTAGCCCATAAAGAGATTCCTTTAAAAGTGAAAAATACCATGTCTACCATTGGCTTTTTCCTTTTATTAGGTCTGATGATTTTGATTGTGATTAAAGACATTATTATGGTGGTATAGCATGCAAGCAAAGATGAAAAGCTTCTTGAATTCAATCCATATCGAGAATATCGATGATTTTGATATTGATTTTGAAATGGTGGGACGTAACCGTTTCAATTATCAACAAATCGATATGATTATCTCTAAGCAAGTTCCTTGGACTTATGAACTTCTTAGACAATTTCAAGATGGCTTAAATACCATCTCTTATCCATATACATTACATTTTTCTTATAAAACTCGACCAACTTCTAAAGATGCGATTAATCTTTTTGATGATTGGTTTAGATATTTATATCGTAGCGATAGTGATATCGAACTTGTTCCTATTAATGATGGTACCATTCAAATCAATTATTTGGATGAATCGTTTAAAAAAAGAAACGAATCAATTGTTAATGATTTCAAAGACTTTTTAAGCTTTATTAGCTATGACTTTATTGACATTCAAGAAGATGTTCTTCCAACAAAAGAAGTGGGAGTCATCGCTGATGAAGAAACTAGAAAAGAAACCGCTGAGACCGCAGCTGAAACCGCCTTTGAAGATATTGAACAAGCTAAAGAAGAGCCAGAAATCTTAGACAGAAATGATGTTTCTGCTTTAGTAGAAAAAGAACAAAGCGAGAAAAACGCTTTAGTGGAAGATCAGCTTTTAAAAGAGATGAAGAAGAACCGCGAAATCATGCTTAAAGAAAGAGAAAGAGCGAGATTAAATAGACGCGGTAAATATGAATATGTTGAGCGTATTGAAGATATTACTCCTGAAAGCGACCACGTAGATTTTAACGGCAAAGTGTTCGCTAAAGAGGTAATTGAAAGAGGCGAAAGAAAACGTCTAAATTTTGAAGTCGTTGATGAATATGGTGGGGCTATTGCCTGCAACATGTATCAAAACGCCCAAGTCGATGATGAATTTGTCTCTCAAATGTTAAACGCTAACGTTCGAGTTAGAGGGGTTGCCTATGTTGATGATTATTCTCATCAATTGGTGATTAAAACTCACTATATCGATTTACTTCCACCTAAAGAAATTGTTCCTGATTCTACTCCAATTAAAAGAGTGGAACTCCATTTACATAGTAATATGTCTACTCAAGACGGCATCGGCACAATGAATGATTATTGTGCTTATGCAAAAAAACTTGGTCATACCGCTATGGCGATTACAGACCATGGCTGTGTACAAGGCTTCCCAGATGCTCAAGCTGCAGGCAAAAAATATGATATTAAAATGCTTTATGGCTGTGAATTTTATATGGTCGATGACCAAATCAAATATGTTTTTAATCCAAAACCAGTTGAGTTAAATAAAGCTAGCTATGTTGTATTCGACTTTGAAACCACAGGTTTATCCGCTAGATATGAAAAGATTATCGAATTTGGTGCGGTGAAAATTGAGCATGGCACAGTCACCAATCGTATCGACATTTTGATTAACCCTGAAAGAGAAATTACTCCAAAAATTACTAAACTCACTAACATCACTAACGAGATGGTTAAAGACGCTCCAACAATTAAGGAAGCGATGCCAAAGATTTTAGAATTTATTGGTGATTCTATTTTAGTTACACATAACGCATCATTTGATATTTCCTTCTTAAACGAAGCTTTAATTGCGTTAGGTCAAAAAGAAATCACAAACGGAGTTGTGGATACCTTGATGCTTTCTAGATATGCTTATCCAGACGCTAGAGCACATAATTTAGGTTCATTATGTCGTAGATTAGAAGTTAAGTATGACGAAGAAAGCGCCCATAGAGCGGACTACGATGCTTATGTTTTAAGCGAAGTGTGGCAAGCTTTACTTGTTCAACTCACTAAAGAAAATATTCATCTTAAACATGAAGAACTCCAAGATTTGAAATTAGTCAAAGAAGGTATTGTTCATTTAAGACCAAAACATGTGATTGCTTTAGCAAAGAACTTGGACGGACTAAAAGATTTATATCGTTTAGTTTCTATTTCAAATATCGAATATTTTGCTAATCTTCCTCGTATTCCAAGAAGGATTATTAATGAATATCGTAAGAATTTATTAATTGGTTCTAGCTGTTTTAATGGGGATGTATTTGAAACTGCAAGATACTATAACAAAGATAGACTTAAAGAGGTTTGCTCTTTCTATGATTATATCGAAGTTCAACCTCCAGAAAATTATTCTTTCTTAGTGAATATGGGAGAATTAACTCAAGATGATGTTTTAACTTATATCAAAGATATAATTGAAGCTGCTCAAGAAATCAATAAGACTGTTGTCGCTACTGGAGACGCGCATTATGTAACTAAAGAGCAAAAAGTTTTTAGGGATGTCTATATCTCTGCTCCTCAAGTAGGCAAAGTTAATCACCCACTTAATCCGTATTCAAGAAAAGATGTTCCACCTTTTGAAAATCCAGATCAGCATTATCGTTCTACCGAAGAGATGCTTGAGTGCTTTTCATTCTTACCAAAAGAGTTAGCGGAAGAAATAGTGATTACCAACACTAATAAGATTGCCGATATGATTGATCCAATCTTACCTGTTCCTAATGATCACCTATATACTCCACAAATTGAAAACGTTGAAAACAAACTTAAAGATTTATGTTTTTCTAATGCTCATAAATTATATGGAGACCCACTCCCTGAATTCATTCAAAACCGCTTAGATACAGAACTTAACGGTATTATTTCTAATGGATATTCAGTTATTTATTATATTGCTCACGAATTAGTGAAGAAATCTAATGAAGACGGCTATATTGTTGGTAGTCGTGGTTCTGTTGGTAGTTCCTTTGTCGCTACAATGAGTGGAATTACAGAAGTTAATCCGCTTCCTCCACATTATATTTGTCCACATTGCCACTATTTAGAATGGGGAAAAGAAAATAATCCTGATGTTAAAAGTGGTTTTGATTTACCTCCTAAAAATTGTCCGGTATGTGGAGAAGAATTAATTAGAGACGGACAAAACATTCCATTTGAAACCTTCCTAGGATTTGAAGCTGATAAAGTTCCTGATATCGATTTAAACTTCCCAGGAGACTATCAGGCTACCGCTCACGAATATACAAAAGTTTTGCTTGGTAAAGACAATGTCTTTAGAGCAGGCACCATTGAAACGGTTGCTGATAAGACTGCTTTTGGATTTGCGCGTGGCTATATAGAAAGAAAATTCATCGCTAATGGAATGAGTGAAGAAGACGCTAAAGAAGCCGCGATGAAATATCCTAAAGTGAAATTAGATTATTTAGCTAGTGGATGCGTTGGTGTTAAACGTACTACAGGTCAACATCCAGGCGGTATCGTTGTTATTCCTAGCGACCATACAGTATATGATTTCACCCCAATTCAATGGCCTGCAGATGAAGTTGATAGTGCTTGGAAAACTACTCATTTCGACTTCCATTCTATTCATGACACGATTTTAAAACTGGATATGCTTGGTCACGTTGACCCAGTTGCTTTAAAAATGATGTGTGATTTAACAAATATCGATATTAAAGATATTCCAATGAACGATCCAGAAGTTTTAGCGTTATTTTCTAAAACTGATTCTCTTAAATTGAATAACAATTATTTAAATCAATCTACAGGAGCGATGGCAATTCCAGAATTTGGCACTGACTTCGTTAGAGGAATCTTAGAAAAAACTCGTCCAACAACATTCTCAGATTTAGTGATTATCTCTGGTTTATCACATGGTACAAATGTTTGGAATGGCAACGCTGAAACTTTAATTGATAATAAAACTACTACCTTACAAGAAGTGATTGGATGTCGTGATGATATTATGGGTTATCTTATTTCTAAGGGGTTACCTCCTAGAGTCTCGTTTGCCATCATGGAAGATGTCCGTAAAGGTAGAGGCTTAAAACCGGAATATGAAGAAGCGATGTTAGCACATGGTGTCCCTTCTTGGTATATTGCCTCTTGTAAGAAAATTAAATATATGTTCCCTAAAGGACATGCGGTGGCTTATGTCACTATGGCTATTAGAGTGGGATATTTTAAAGTCCATTATCCTTTAGAATTCTATGCCACTTTCTTCTCGGTCCGTTCTAAACAATATGACATCATCCCAATGATTAAAGGAGAGGATGCGATTATTAACCGTTTAGAGCAGCTTAGAGTTAAAGAAAAAACTACTGGAGAAAAACTAACTCCAAAAGAAGAAGAACAATATAAAACCCTACAAATCGCCGTAGAAATGACTGAAAGAGGTTATAAATTTGAAAATATCGATCTTTATAGAAGTGATGCGACTAAGTTTGTGGTGGATCATGAAGCTAAAGCGCTTATTCCTCCATTTATTACCATTGACGGATTAGGTGAAAATAACGCTATTACCGTTATAGAAGAAAGAAAAAAGAAACCATTTACCTCAAAAGAAGATTTACTTAGAAGAACGAAGTTAACTTCTACTAATGTGAAAGATTTATCAGATTTAGGCGTTCTTGATAATTTAAATGAAAGTGACCAACTTTCCTTATTTGACTTTGGAGATTTCTGATTCGGGAAGTAGCGCAACTTGGTAGCGCGCAAGTTTCGGGTACTTGAGGTTGCGGGTTCAAATCCCGTCTTCCCGACCAACTAATTTATGGGAAAAATTAAAGAACTTTACAATTCTAAATTTGAATCTCGTATCCATGAGATTGATTTACTTCGTGGATTTTTAATTTTTCTTGTGATTTTTGATCATCTCATGTGGTTTATTAACTATTACTGTTTTCACTATAGTAGTGGTTTTTTAACTTGGTATTGGAATAGTAATCTTAGATTAATTGTTCGTCAAATCGTCTTGATGCTTTTTATGTTTACCTGTGGAGTATCTTGTCACTTATCTAGAAACAATAAAAAAAGAGGATTTCTACTTTTAATTATTTCCGTTTTAGTGATGTTTGGGACTCATATCTTACAGTTAACTCCCATTTTTGCTACTAGAGTGATTATCATTGATATCAATATCCTTGGAGTGATTGCCTTATCGATTTTGCTATACGCACTTTGTCAAAGATTAAGTACAAAGAATTTATTCTTTGTTGTGGGATTGCTCCTATTATTCTATGTAATGATAACTGTCACATTTAACTATTATAATGATGGAACTTATAATCCTTTTACCGCAATTTTATATTGTCCATTTAATCCAATTAAAGCAGGATATGTTGGCGATTATTTGCCTTTATTTCCATATGTCATCTTCCTATTTTTAGGAGTGATATTTGCTCGATTCATCTATAAAAGTAAGAAGAGTGTAATACATAAAAAAGGAAGTTGGGAAAAACCAATTTGTTTTTTAGGAAGGCACACTTTAATAATTTACATTGCTCACGAAGTGATATTTACTGGTATATTTATGTTAATAGGAGCCTTAATCTAATATGCTAGAAGATTTAACTTTATATCAAGCATATAAATTAGGAGCAGAAAAAGCTCCTAAAGAAACTGCGATTTACTACTTTAATAGTAAAATATCTTTTGCTAGGCTCTTAGAAAAAATTGATGAAATGGCGGCGATACTTCAAAACCAATTCTTAATTAAAAAAGGGGAAACAGTTTTAGTGTCTTTACCTAATATCCCTCAAACAATAATTTTATTTTATGCGATTAATAAAATCGGGGCGATTGCTAATATGGTGCATCCTAATTCACCATGTGAAGTGATGCAAAAATTTTATGATGATGCGGATAGTAAACTCGCCTTCTTATTTGACCAAAAAGTCTATAATGAACTTATTGAGTATCGTAAATTTAATGGACATATTGTGGTGTGCCAAGCCGGAAGCTTTTTACCTCATTATCAAAAGCGGGCCTATAAGATTAAAAACTCTTGGGCCACTAAGATGCTCAGAAAAGAGAAGAAATTTTTCTTCTATGATGATTTAAAACGCATCAAGATTGATGGAGTGGAAGTACCTCTTTTACAAGAAGAAACTAGTGTCCTTTTACATAGTGCCTCAACAACTGGAGAAAGTAAGACTATTTGTTTAAGCTCTCGTAGTTTTAATTTCACCGCGAGTCGAATTCCGGAAATTATGTGCATGTCTCCTAGTGAATTTATTGGCAAGTCTTTAATCTCTGTTCTTCCTAGTTTCCACGGGTTTGGTTTATGTATGACAATGCACGCCCCACTTTCAAATTCTTTTGGAGTGGTGCTTATTCCTAAATTCTCTTCTAAAATGGTCAGCAAAATGATGAATAAATGTAAAAATGCGATTTGTATTTGTGGGGTCCCTACGGTATTTAAAGCATTATTAAATGACAAATCATTTACTAAGAACAAACATTTAAAGATGTTAGGCAGTTGCTTCTCTGGTGGAGATAGCTTAAATAGTGCGATTAAAGAAGCATTTGATGCAACGATGATCAAAAGAAAATCCAAATGTCGTTTATTTGAAGGATATGGTTTAACCGAGGCTTTAGCGGTGTGCTGCGTTAATACCCATAGACATCATAAATATGGCTCAATTGGATATCCGATTTCTGGAGTTAGTTTCCGTATTCTAGATGATAATAATAAAACTTTAAAACCAGGTGAAATTGGTGAAATCGCGATTAAAAGTGATAATAATATGCTTGGTTATTATAAAGACGAAGAATCTTCTAAAAATGTATATACCAAAGACGGCTATTTAAAAACTGGAGATGTTGGCTATATCGATAGCGATGGCTTCTTATATTTTAAAGCGCGTAAAAAAAGAGTGATTAAAGTCTCAGGTGTCGCGGTTTTCCCTAGCGAGATTGAAGCTGTTATCTCTTCCATGTCAGGAATTAGTGCAGTATGTGTAATTCAAATTCCCGATGAGAAATTAATTAACGCTACTAAGGCGATAATTGTTGGTAAAAATAAAAACAAAGAAAGAATTGTGGCGGAATGTCAAAGAAGATTAATTTCTTGGGCTGTTCCAAAAGAGATAGAATTTGTTGATTCTTTGCCATACACTAAATATCACAAAGTTAACTATATGAAAGTTCAGGAGGAAGAAAATAAGAAACGTCAAATCCCTAATTCATAATTCATTATGTGGCTATGGCGGAATTGGTAGACGCGCTAGTTTCAGACGCTAGTGGAGTGATCCGTGGAAGTTCAAGTCTTCTTAGCCACACCAATAACTAGTTACGGGGTTTCCCCGTTTTCTTATTAAAGATGAGCAAAATACATTTATCAGACCATTTTACCTATAAAAAGATTTTGAGGTTTACTATCGCCCCAATTTTAATGATGTTTATCACTTCAATTTATTGGATAGTGGACGGCTTCTTTTTATCTAATTATGCTTCTAGTAGTGCTTTTGCGGGAGTTAATTTAATTTTCCCAATTATCATGATTGTGGCTTGTGTTGGTTTTATGTTTGGCGCTGGAGGAGCAGCATTAGTTTCTAAATATTTAGGTGAAAAGAAAAATGATAAAGCCAATAAAACTTTTTCTTTAATTACCTATGTCACATTTATATCAGGACTAGTTCTAGGATTTGTTTTCTTTTTTACGATTCGACCAATCGCTCAAGGGTTTGCAGGAATTAACTCAGTTGAAACCTCAGAGGCGATGATTGATAACGCGGTAATATATGGCCGCATTATGATGGGTGGGGTGGTTTTATTTATGATGCAGGGATATTTTCACTGCTTCTTTTCAGTTAATGAAACTAGCCACTTAGGGTTTATCTTTTCTTTATCTAGCGGCTTAGTAAATATGTTACTAGATTATATTTTAGTTGGTATATGTCAATATGGACCAGCGGGAGCGGCTGCTGCATCTTTAACGGGAATGTTTATATCTACTATTGGACCAATGCTATATTTCTTTTTTAGAAAAAAGAACTTAATTAGATTAGGCAAAGCTGAATTTGATTTTAAAGATATTTTAAAAAGCATCACTAATGGAAGTAGTGAATTTGTTGGTAATGTCTCTAGTAGTCTCATTGCCATATTATTTAACATGCAGCTATTAAAATATATCGGTGAAATTGGTGTTTCAGCGTATGGCATAATCGGCTATGTTTGCTTTATATTCTTTTCAGTATATTCTGGGTTTACTATGGGGATTTCCCCAGTTATTGCTTATAACTTTGGGGCAAAAAATAAACCTGAGTTATCTAATGTTATAAAACGGAGCTTTGATATCGTTGCGGTATCTGGAGTATTAATGAGTACTTTATCAATCGTTTTAGCTAGACCATTGTCAATGATATTTGCTAATAACTATCCAGAATTATTAGATTTATCAACTAGAGCGATGATGATCTATTCTGTTTGTTATTTTGTCGCTGGCTTTTCGATGTTCGGTTCTGGCTTATTTACTGCGCTCAATAATGGCTTTATCTCCGCGTTTATTTCTATTTGTCGAACCTTAGTCTATCAAGTGGTGGCGGTTTTGACTTTGCCGTTAATAATGGGGGTAGATGGCATTTGGATATCAATAGTGATTGCGGAAACTTTATCTGCAATACAAACCCTATTTATCACTTTTAAAAAGCAAAAGACTTATGGATATTCTCTTGCTCCAAAATGGAGAAAACAAGCAAATTAACTCTTTATATTAATATCATATTAGTAATATAATATTACCAATGCCCGAGTGGTGAAATTGGTAGACGCAATGGACTCAAAATCCATCGGTTAACAGCCATGTCGGTTCGAGTCCGACCCCGGGCACCACAGGATTTACAAACTTTGATACAATTTGTGTCGAAGTTTTTTATTTTTTCTATTTTCAT
>CAMPCW010000006.1 GCA_946647665.1 uncultured Caryophanales bacterium | reverse complement strand
TTGGTCTTTCACCTTGATAGACCACAATGTCAACAGCTGGTTGATTATCCGCAGCGGTTGAGAAGATTTGGCTTTGAGTGGTTGGAATTGTGGTATTTCTCTTAATAAGAGGAGTTAAGACACCACCTAAAGTTTCAATACCTAAGGTTAATGGAGTGACGTCAAGAAGGACGACATCTTTAACATCTCCAGAAACCACACCACCTTGATATGCTGCACCAATTGAGACCGCTTCATCTGGGTTAACAGATAAGTTTGGTTGTTTACCGGTTAAAGTTTTTACTAATTCTTGAACCGCTGGCATACGGATAGAACCACCGATTAATAAGACTTGATCAAGTTCGCTAGCTTTCATATTAGCGTCGCTTAATGCACGTCTAACAGGTTCTTCACATCTCTTCAAGAGATGTCTTGTTAAGTCTTGGAACTTAGCACGGGTTAAAGTGTGTTCAAAGTTCACAGGACCAGCGCTTGTCATAGAAATGAATGGTAAGGAAACCACTGTTTCTAAGGATGAAGATAATTCAATCTTGGCCTTTTCAGCAGCTTCTTTAATTCTTTGTAAGCTACCTTTATCGGTGATATCAACACCACATTCAATCTTAATTTGTGCTTTGATGTAATCAGCAACAACGGCATCCCAGTCATCACCACCGAGTTTGTTATCTCCAGCGGTAGAAACGACTTCGAAGGTACCATCACCAATATCAAGGATAGAGACATCGAATGTACCACCACCTAAATCAAACACTAAAATCTTTTCAGATTTTTCGGTTTGTAAGCCATACGCTAGAGCGGCAGCGGTTGGTTCATTAATAATACGGACAACATCTAAGCCGGCGATTTGACCAGCGTCTTTGGTTGCTTGTCTTTGTGCATCGTTGAAGTAAGCAGGAACAGTAATAACTGCTTTTTCCACTTTGTGGCCGATGTTAGTTTCTGCATATTTCTTCATGTAAGCAAGAATTTTTGCAGAGATTTCTTGTGGGGTGAAGTCTTTATTCACACAGTTAATGTGAACTTTTTCTGCAGTACCCATTTTTCTTTTAATAGATGAAACTGTATCTGGGTTAGTAATTGCTTGTCTTTTAGCAGCGTTACCAACGATTTCTTCACCATTTGCTTTAAAAGCAACAACTGATGGAGTGGTCATTGTTCCTTCTGGAGAAGGGATAACTTTCACAGTGCCATCTGCTTGTAAATAGGAAACTACTGAGTTAGTAGTACCAAGGTCAATACCTAAGATAATTTCTTTTGCCATAATTTATTTCCTCCTATGCATCGTAAGATGCTTCTTCTTTGGTTTTTTCACTTTCTGGTTTTTTTACAATACCGACTTGCACTTTCGCTGGGCGAATAATGCGGTCATGTAATTTATATCCGTTACCATAAACTTTAGTCACAAGATTGTCTTGCTCGCATTCCACTGTATCAACAGCGTCCATGGTATTTGGATCGAATTTTTTGCCAACTTCAGGAACGAGCTCACTCACTCCTTCATTTTCTAATACCGCCACCATGTTTCGATAAACATATTGGAATCCTGTTAAGTAATTCTTAAGTGTTGGATCAGTTGGCTCGTTAGCTAGAGCCATATGGAAGCTATCTAATATTGGAAGAAGTTCTTCGATAAATCCTTCGCTACGATACTTAAGAGCATTTTTGTAATCTTGTTCAAGATTATTTCTTAAGTTCTTTGTATCAGCGTAGGCTCGATAATACTCGTTTTTCCAGTGGTTAACTTCCGCTTTTAACTTTTCGATTTCTTCGTTTGCTTTTTCTAATTTCTTTTTTTCTTTTTTAGGGAGTTCTTCGTGTAATTCTTCTTTATTCTCCACTGCTATTTCCTCCTTTATCATTGAAATACTTATCTAATTCACTAGAGAGATATTCTAGAGCGGACATCGCTTTATCGTAGTCCATTCTTTTTGGTCCCACCAAGGTGATCGTATTTTCTTCATCACCAACTTTAATTTTCGCTGTGACAAGAGCGACATCTGGGTTTCCTTCAACATCTCCGATGTTCACAATTGGTTCTTTTTCACCAATCGCCTTCAAATCCACTTTTTTGAATAATGAGGCATCATCAAGAAGTTTCATTACTCTAATTAATGCTTCAGTATCGTTTTTGAATTCTGGGTGAGAGAATAATTCTTCTCTACCATATAGTGACAAACGATCACCAGCGAATCTTACGAACGTTTCAAGCAACGCTTGATACACTGCATCATGTGAGATGACATAATCAGAGAGGATTGGCTTAATTAATTCCATCTTTGGCACTAATTCACCAATTGGAGTTCCTTTTAGTCTCTGATTTAAGAGTTCTACACATTTGACAATGTCATCAGATTTAATATTCTCGTTAAGGATGAAGGTTTTGTTTTGAACATATCCTTTATCAGTCACGAAGATCGCGGTAATTGTGTTTTCATTAATTGGAATTAATTGTACTGACGCTAGTCTTTCAAGTTCTTCATCACTTCGAGAAACCACACTAACGAGATTAGTCATATGAGATATAATCTCACAGCTTTGTTTGATTACTTCCTCAATGCTTTGAATCTTGCTAGACAAGACATTTTGAAGCGAATATCTAAGTTGATCATCAACATCTTTGTCTCTTAAATGTTCGCAATAATATTCATATCCTTTAGAAGAAGGAATTCTGCCTGCGCTTGTGTGAGGCTTTTCAAGATATCCCATCTTCTCTAGAGCACTCATCTCATTTCTAATTGTGGCGCTACTATAAGGAAGTTGATATTCTTCGATAAGGGTGTGAGAGCCAACAGGTTCAGCAGTTTTAATGAAATATTCCACTATCATCTTTAGGATGGCTTCGCTTCTTGTTAGTGACATTTGGTAACCTCCTTTAGCACTCCACATTTTCAAGTGCTAATACTATTATAACTTGTTTGTTAGCACTGTCAACACATAAGTGCTAATTTTTTTATTTACATAGTAAAATTATGAAAAAAGACGCTATTACGCGCCTATAAATCCTTATATTATTTAATATTTTTAAACTAAATCGAGATAGATTTTATCAAGAATCATCATTCCTTCAAAAGTTGGAATAATTCTATTTGCTTTTATTTGTAAATGCCCTGTTTTAACATAGTTATCGATAACTTCTTTATTTGTGCTATAGATGTCATAGCCAAATTGATCTTTAAAAGCATCAATATCAATTCCTTCTATTGTTCTTAATCGAAGCATTATTTCGTATTGTCTATTATCTTCTAATGTCACTACTTCCTGTTCTATTTCATTAATAAATGAAATGTATTTATTAAAGTTTGTGGTATTTTTATATCTGATATTATCGATATATCCACTAGCGCCTAGTCCAATACCATAATATTGTTCATTATGCCAATAAGTTAAATTATGTAGACTTTCAAATCCAGGCTTAGACCAATTAGAAACTTCATAATGGATAAATCCATTTTCTTCTAATAATGAATTTATTGTTTTGTATGCTTCGTAGGAATATTCTTCATTAGGTTCTTCAATTTTGTTGATATAAAACACTGTATGTTCATGCACTGTTAAACTATAGCAAGAAATATGATTTGGGTTTAATGATAAGATATTATAAATATCTTTTCCTAACATTTTGAACGAAACATTTGGTAAACCAATAATTAAATCAAGATTAATGTTATTAATTCCGTTTTCTCTTAAATTATCAACAGCGGTTTTAACATCTTCAAAAGTATGCTTACGATTAATAGATTTTAAAATTTGATTATTGGTCGATTCCACTCCAATAGAAACACGATTAACTCCATATTTTTTTAGTAATTTTATCTTTGATAAAGTTAAAGATTCTGGATTAGCTTCAACTGTATATTCTTTTACGCTTTTAATTAGTGGCAACACCATTTTAAGCAGTTCTTCAAATTGCTCATCGTTTAAAGATGTAGGAGTTCCCCCACCTATATAGATGGTGTCTAATTCTTTATTAGTCACCTTTTCATTTAGTTCTTTTTTTAACGCTACTAGATATTTTTCAGCGAAAGAATGAAAATACTGCAACTTCGTAAAGTCACAGTAATCACATATTGATTCACAAAATGGAATGTGAATATATAAGGCGCTAGGTTGATTAGTCTTCGTCCTCATCCTTATATTGTTCAACCGCTTTAGCGGTTTCTTCATCATCGATAGGTTTTAAAATACGTTCCATTTCTTCTCTGACGATTTGCTCATCAGTTGGCTTATCGTCTTTTTTTAGTTTTGGTTTCAAATATAAATAAATCAAGAAGGCCACTAAAGCGATAACTGCTGCGGCGCCTAAGATGATTAGGAATATAATTCCACCATTTAATGCTGCTAATGCCATAATATTTATCTCACTTTCTCACTAATTTCTTTTCACTGGTGTATAAACGAATTTCTTGCCAGCTGGTGCTTTTGCATAATATCCAAACTCTACGAGTTTATCCATGGAAGTTCTTGCGGTTTCATAGACACATTTGGTTGCTTTTTTGTATTGATCAATTGTGTAATACATACCTAGTGTACAGTGTCTAGCGTAGAAATACGCTTGTTTTTTAGATAATCTTACATCTAATTCAAGTAGATGTCTTTCTAATCTAGTCGCTGTTTTCTCATCAAGTTCTTCTGGGATATAAGATACAGCAAGACCCACTGGTTTTTCAACAACAGGAGTTGGTTTAGCTTCAACTTCTTCTTTAACAATCTTTTTGACCACCACTGTTGGAGTAGGCTCAACTACTGGCTTAACTTCTTCTATAACCACTTCCTTAGCTGGTTCTGGTTTAACTTCCTCTATAGCAGGTTCTTCAATCTTTTCTTCTTCATCAAGTTGATAGAAGTCATTTTTAATGACTTTTGCATTATATTCCGCTAATGAATCAAGGACTTTGTCAAATTCTTTGCCAATAAATCTTAATGCAAAAGTTAAGAAATATGTTACATCAGAACTAGTTTGAACATCATGGAAAATTCTCTCCATTTCACCTTCGTTCTCATTTAGGAATGTTTCTAAAGGTAAATAGACAGCAAACTCACCAACTGAATAATGAGCAAGCACGGCTTTGGCGAACAAAACAGAGATTTCATTATTGAATTTATCAAAAGGTTTGACGAATTGAATGTAATAGTAACTAATTAAAGCGCGGCATAAAGGAGAGATATTGTTTTTTTCAACAAAGTTGAACAAAGAATCCATCATTGGCTCAATTAAATGAGTTGGGGCACTTTTATAAACACGAGAGATAAGGACATTAGCCCCGCTATCTTCTAATTCTTTTGTACGATAGAAAGAGGTTAATTCATCATTGCCTGTAACTTTGCTAAATAAATCTGCTAAGAAATCAACATCAAGAGGTTCATCATATTTTGTTTCTGTGTACTTTAATCCATTAAGGTAGTTTGTTAAAGCTATATCATTAGTGATTCCTAAAACTACTTTTCTTGCGTGATCTTCATCACAAACCGCTAAATTTGCTAATGCAACGTTTTGTAAATTTTTAACTAAACAAGATTGCTTAAAATACTGCTTATCGCTATTAACGCTGTCTAGTTTGTTTGCTTCGCTAACAACTCTTAACAATTTAGCTTCAACAGTGTTCAAACTGTTTGAAATAGTTGGGCAGAGACAAACTCTTAATTGATTCTTATCTATTCCTCTAATTGCTAAATAATGGCAGAATGGAGCACGATAAGATAAAATCTTATCCCAAACGCCATCAATCACCGAGATTTTTAATTCACGGGACACTTCATTCTTAGTTGCGTATTTATCTTCTGTAAATCTTACAGCAATATCGTTAACACCCATATGTTTTCTCCTTTGCTGTTTATATTATAAAAAAAGCAGATTTGTTTTACAACAGCAAAACTAAAAAACTACTAATTTTCTACCAGATATTTATCAATTTTCTTCTTCGTCAATCGATAAGATTGACATGAATGCTTCTTGTGGAACTTCTACTGATCCCACTTTTTTCATTCTCTTCTTTCCTTCTTTTTGTTTTTCTAAAAGCTTCTTTTTACGGGAGATATCTCCACCATAACACTTAGCAAGAACATCTTTACGCACAGCTTTTACATCTACACGTGCGATGATTTTTCCACCAATTGCGGCTTGAATAGGAATTTCAAATTGTTGACGAGGAATTACAGTTTTAATTCTACGAATTATACCTAAGCCTCTATTATATGCTTGAGGCCTATAGACAATACTAGATAAAGCATCTACTACTTGGCCATTTAATAAGACATCCATTTTGATAAGATCACTTGGTCTATAAATAGATGGCTCATAATCAAATGAGGCATAGCCTTTAGTGCAACTCTTTAACTTATCAAAGAAATTGTAAACAATTTCTGAAAGAGGAAGTTCGTACACTAATATCATTCTTGTGTCGTCAAAATATTGAAGGTCTAGATAAATACCTCGTTTCTCTTGGCAAAGTTCCATAATTGGACCTACATACTCCTTTGGAGTCATGATATTAGCCTTCACATAAGGTTCTTCAATTCTATTAATCTTTGAAGAATCTGGAAGTTTAGAAGGGTTATCGATTGGCACCATTTCTCCATTAGTGAGATAAACGTGATATATCACCGAA
The DNA here is from genome assembly GCA_946647665.1 of uncultured Caryophanales bacterium. Lineage (GTDB taxonomy): Bacteria > Bacillota_I > Bacilli_A > RFN20 > CAG-826 > UBA2450. The sequence continues at coordinate 25,109 of CAMPCW010000006.1, read as the reverse complement.
GGTGCGGTAAGAATAAGGTCAATGTTGTATTCTCTTTCTAATCTTTCTTGGATAACATCCATGTGTAAAAGGCCTAAGAAACCACATCTAAATCCAAAGCCTAAAGCTTGAGAAGTCTCTGGAACAAATTGTAAAGATGCATCGTTTAGAGATAATTTCTCTAAAGCGTCTTTTAAATCTTGATAATCATCACTATCGACTGGATATAATCCACAAAATACCATTGGGTTAATGTCTCTATATCCAGGAAGAGCCTTTGAGGCTGGCTTATCAAATGAGGTGACTGTATCACCTGGACGAACATCACGAATGTCTTTAATTTGCGCGCATAAAAAGCCTACTTGTCCACATTTTAACTCTTTGAGCTTAATCTCGTCTGGAGATCTAATACCAAGCTCGGTAACAATGTAGTCTTTATTAGATTGCATTAATTTAATATGGTCTCCAACTTTAACTGAACCTTCTTTAATTCTAATAAGAATTACCACACCTCTATATGAGTCGTAATATGAGTCAAAAATTAAAGCTTTTAAAGGAGCGTTTTCATCTCCATTAGGAGCAGGAATTTCTTTAACAATTGCCTCTAATAATTCATGAATATGAAGACCAGTTTTAGCGGATACTTCCACTGCCTCTTCACTAGATATGCCAATACGCTTTTCGATTTCTTCTTTCGCCCACTCAGGCATAGCGCTAGGCAAATCAATTTTATTGATTACTGGTAAAATCGCTAAATCATTATCAATCGCAAGATAAACATTCGCTAAGGTTTGAGCCTCCACTCCTTGAGTGGCATCTACTACTAAAACCGCTCCTTCACAAGCTGCTAAAGAGCGTGATACTTCATAAGTAAAGTCGACATGCCCTGGAGTGTCTATCAAATTAAAAATATATGTGTTTCCATCATCGCTTTTGTAGGATAATGTGACCGCATTTAATTTAATAGTGATTCCTCTTTCTCTTTCTAAGTCCATAGAATCAAGGATTTGATCTTTCATTTCTCTAGTAGAGACTGCACCAGTTAATTCTAAAATACGATCCGCAAGTGTGCTCTTGCCGTGATCTATATGAGCGATGATTGAGAAATTTCTTGTATATTTTTGATCAAAATTCATAATTCGGTAAGCATTATAACATTTATGTTAGGATTTGAAAAAGTTTTGTAGAGTCTCTTGTAGTTCATCAATAGACATCACCACTTCATAATCACTCCACTCTTTTTTAAAAAGAGATTTGTAATCATTCCACATATATCTTTCATCAATTAATAAAGCTGCACCGCGATCAGATTCTGTCCTGATAAGTCTTCCAACCGCTTGCATGACCTTATTCATGCCTGGATATGTGTAGGCATAATTAAAGCCATCAACATTATTAACTTTGTAATATTCAGCGACATGGTTACTCTCAAAATTTATCTTTGGTAAACCAATTCCCACAATCGCTACTCCAATTAAGGAGTCGCCAACTAAATCGATTCCTTCTCCAAAAGCGCCACCAATAATCGCTAGCCCAATCTTGCTTCTTTCATCATCAAGATGAAAATTTGAGATAAATTCTTGCTTTTCTTGTTCACTCATCTCTTTCTTTTGAATAAAAACATCGACATTTCCATCAAATTCAAGCATTGGCAGAATGTTATCTAAATACTCATAACTTGGTAAATAAATAAAATAGTTGCCAACCTTACTAGAGACAAAAGTCTTAATGTAACTTACAACATCCGCATAACTTTTTTCTCTATTTTTATATCTTGTAGATATTTTTGGTGCAATGATCAATTTTAAATTCTCTTTTGGAAAAGGAGATTCTAAAATCATGCTTTGATTTTTGTTAATATCTCCGCCCAATACATTCACGTAGTAGTCAATTGGGGATAATGTAGCGGAGAATAATGCTGTTGAGTTAACTCTAGAGCAAGTTGAAGATAAAAACCGCGATGCATCTAAGCAAAAGATTTTTAAGGTAACGTTATCTTCGGCTTTATTTACATAAGTCAAAAAATGGTCTGAGATAAGTTCGGCAATTTTAATAAACTTATTGATCTCAATATATAAATCGGTCAATTCCTTAGTTATGACTTTGTTTTCTTCTTTGCTAACTTCTTGATAGGTGGTAACAAACTGATTAAATTTCTTATAAGTTTCTAAAGAAAAATCATCAACTTTTGTGTTACCAAGCTCAAAAGTGTCTTCATAGTATTCAAAAGCTTTGTTGATCTTCGCTAAGGCGTTTTTTATTTTTCGATTAGCCACACCTCTTAAACTTTGTTTAGCTTTTAAAAATAGTTTTTTATCTACCGAGGCAGAATACATATCTTTACTTCGATCAACTAGATTATGAGCTTCATCCACTAAAACAAGATAATGTGATGCATCTTCATCAAAATAACGTTTCATATATGAAATAGGGTCAAAAACATAGTTATAATCGCAGATAATAACATCACAGAATAACGATAAATCTAGCTCTAATTCAAATGGGCAAATGCCATTTTTATTAGCGATATAACAAATTGTTTCATAATCGAAATCATCATACCTAATGATTGATTCTTTTAAGACATCTCTAATTTTGTTGTAATATCCTTTAGTGAATGGGCATTCATCTGGATTACAGCTCTTCTCTTTGCAAAAACATATCTTCTCTTTAGAAGTGATAATAATATCGGATATATTTAGCCCATTATCCTTGAGGATATTAAGCGCTTTATGGGCGTTATCTTTACCTGTTGCCTTTGCAGTTAAATAAAAGATTTTACTCTGCTCATCTAGCTTTAAATATTTAACATATGGATAGATTGCTGACATGGTTTTGCCAATACCAGTTGGGGCTTCAATAAAGATTTTTCCCTTGTTTTGTGCAGTTTCATAAACAGCCTTAGAGAAACTTTTTTGTCCTTTGCGATAACTTTTAAACGGAAATGATAATTTCTCAATAGAAGCGTTTCTTTGTTCGTTTAAACGCATAATAACGTTATAAAACTCTAAATAACTATCTAAGTAGCCGTAAATTTCTTTTTCAAGTTCTGAAAATTGATAAAAATATTCATCAATTAGCTTTTTGCTATTTTTCCCTTGTTTAATATAAGTTAGCCTTACCCCAATAGAGTCTAGCTTTAAAGCATCGGCAAACATGTAGGCATAACATTTAGCCTGACCTAAGTGCCACTCAAGATTTTCTTCGCGGAATTCTTCTAGTTCAATTACTGTGGTTTTGATTTCATCAATAATATATTCTTTTTCACTTTTTTTAATGATGCCATCCGCTCTACCTTGAAGAACGATTTCGATATTATCAATCAAGAGCTGTTTTCTTAAAGGGTATTCAGAAATGTAGTTTTTGTCTTGGCTAGATTGATAAACAGCGTGTAAGCGGCTACCTTCGGTCTGACTAGAACGATTAAAAACGCGGTTATCAATATCCCCGCTTCTTAAAAGAAAATCCACCAATTGATGGACCGATAATTCAACGTGAGCTTTCTTTTCTATTTTCATTGTAATAATTCGTGCAATAAATTTGGATGTCCATTTATAAAGGACATATAATCCATTCTTTTCTTACCCTCAAGTTGGACGTCAAGTAAAGAAAGAACACCATTTTTTGTTTGTAGATGTAATCCTTTTTTGTCTGCTTTAACAATCTCTCCAAGTTCACCAAGAATTTCATCAGAAATAATTTCTGAATGATAGATTTTAAATTTAAGTCCTTCTAAATATAAATACGCTCCAGGAGCATCGCTTAATGCTCTAATATAGCCATGTAATTCTTCTTTTGATTTATTTAAATCAAGTTTTTCTTCTTCTGGTTTAATACTTGGGGCAAAAGTAACTTGAGATTCATCTTGAGGAACTCCCACTAACTTTCCTTCAAAAATAATTGGTAGTTCTCTTAAAATTAATCTAAGAGCAGCCTCTCCCATCTTCTTAAATAAAGAAGTTGAATTATCTTCTTCAGCGATTTGCACTTCTTCAGTCGCATACATCTCTCCAGCATCCATCTCTTTAACCATTTTCATAAGAGTCATGCCGGTCACTTTATCATTATTCATAAGTGCGTATTGAATTGGAGCAGCTCCACGATATTTTGGAAGCAAGCTTCCATGAAGGTTTAAGCAACCTAAAGAAGGGATGTCTAATAAACCTTGCGGAACAATTTGTCCATACGCTAAAGTAATGATGACATCAGGCTCTAAATCTTTAACAAATTCATATTCTTTTCTAATCTTTACAGGTTGATAAACTGGTATATTGTGTCTTAAGGCTACTTCTTTAGTAGGAACAGGCATTAAAATCTTTTTTCTACCGACTGGTCGATCAGGTTGAGCAATCACTGCTACCACATTATAGCCACTAGAAATAATCCCTTCTAAAACTGAAGCAGATATTTCAGGAGTTCCCATAAAAACTATGCGTTTGTTATTCATATGAATAATTATAGACTCAAGTGGTGATATATTAAAGAGAAAAGAGTATAATATTTATCGTGAAAATTTTACTTGTTAGCGACTCTCATGGAGATGAAAGGGTATTAAAGGATTTACTGAAAGCCTATCCTCAGATGGATTATTATCTACATGCTGGTGACAGCGGATTAGATAGGGACACTTTATATCCTTTTGAATCAGTTAAAGGAAACACTGATTATTATCCTTTTGATAACTTATTACGTATCTATACCCCACTTGGTTATCTATTAATCAAACATAAGCCTGGTTTTACAAGTGAGCAGATTAAAAATAATAAATTCTTAGTTAATGGCCACACCCATCAATATAGTTTTTATGTTGAACAGAACAAAGTTTTTCTTAATCCAGGTTCTTTAACTTTGCCTAGAGACAAGACTAATGGAACGTTCATGATTATGAATATCGAAATAGAGAAAGCCTCTATCATAATTTATGATATTGAAACGAAAAATGTTCTCATAAATGAACAAATAGTTTAAAATACACAAGGAAATAAAGGAGATTATTATGTATCCTGAGTACAAAAAAGTGAAAGCATGTGCCGAAGAAGCAAACTTACTTCTTAACACATCTAGAACTATGGAAGACATATTTGTCTTATCCACTAAAAGAAATTTAAAAAGAATCGCGGTTACCTACACGAATAATGAAGGTAAATCCAAGAAATACAAATATTCCAGATTTAGAAAACACGCATTTGAAATCGCGTCCATTTTATCGAATTTCATGATTCAACAACCTAAAAACGTTCCAATCGTTTTAAAGGCGAATAACGGACCACACTGGGGAGAAATCTTCTGGGCGATTTTAATGACTGGCTATAAGCCATTATTAGTTGACGCCAAAACTTCTAAAGAAGGAACAGAAAACTTAATTAAACAAGGAAAGGCTGTTGCTATCATTACTGACGACAACTTCTCTTATGACGTTCCAAAGTTTTCATTAAGAGATCTTTTACAAGAAAAGCACAGCTATGAATTCGCCCCTAACTGGGAAAACGAAGTCATCTTCTGTTCAAGCGGTACTACTGGTGACGTTAAATTAATGGTCTTTAATGGTGAAAATTTATGTCACCAAATCTTAGCAGCTTTAGATTTTGCGGAAACTTCTAAAGATCTCTTATATCCAAAATCCATGGGCCCATTAAGAGTTTTAGCAATGATTCCATTCCACCATATTTTTGGCTTTATCGCTACTTTCTTATGGTACTTCTATTATGGAGCAAACTTTGTTTTCGTTCGTAATTTAGCCCCATCAGAAGTCCAAAGTGTCTGTCAAAAATGTAAAGTGACTCACGTCTTCTCAGTCCCACTATTCTGGGATTCCTTAGCTCAAGGCTTAGAAAGAAAGAAGGCCTTAGAAACTCCAACTAGACAACAATACATAGATAAATTAATTGGCTACAATACTGGCAAAATCTTAAAAGAAGAAGCCGGCCCAGTGAAGATGGTTCAAAACACTATCCAAAAGAAATTATTAGGTAATAAAATTCGTTTCTGTATTTCTGGTGGCGGTTATTTAGATAGCAAGACTCAAACAGTGATTAACGGCGTTGGCTATCCATTATATAATGGATACGGCATGACCGAAATTGGTATTACCTCTGTCGAATTATCCCCAATTGTGGAATTAAGACTTAAAGGTTCTATCGGTATTCCTCTTCATGGCGTGTCCTATAAAATCAAACCAACAAATGGTAAAGGCCGTACAGGTGAGTTATTAGTTAAATCTGATATCACACATATCCGTGAAATTATTGGTGGAGTTGAACGAGAAACTCAACTTGATAAAGATGGCTATTTCTCTACTGGCGATATTGCTGAAGTTGACGCCACAAATAGATTTTATCTTAAAGGTAGAATGAAAGATGTTATCATCAATGCTGATGGAGAAAACATCTTCCCTGATGAACTTGAAATCTTCTTTAAGAAGATACCTCACGTTCAAGCTGTTTGTGTTTTAGGTGTTGATCAAAAAGGAACCAAGAATCAAAAGATTGTTTGTGTCGTAGAAATTGATAACAGCATTTCTGGTGATGATATCGAAGTTTTAAAAGACACAGTCAAGAAAGCGGGACTTGATTTACCAAAAGGTACCAAGATTACTGAATTCTATTTCTCAAGAAATAAATTACCAATCGCCAATAACATGAAAGTCAAACGTTTCGTGGTTAAAAAAGGCATTGAAACAATGAACGGAGACTATATTCCGTTTGATTTCAAAAAAGAAGTTAAAGGCAACAAAAACTTCTCTAAAGAAACAATTGAAAAAGTTGTCGAACCATTAAGAAAGATTTTTTCAAAAATCTTAATTCTTCCTGAATTTAAGATTGAAGATGACGCTCACTGGATTGATGCTTTAGGTGGAGATTCTATGAGTTATGTGGAATTAATCACCACTGTTCAAGATCAATTCAAAGTCACCATTCCAGAAACATCTTATGGCAAGTTAACTTGCATTAATGATTTCGCTGAAGAAATTGTTTCATTACAAAAGAAGAAGAAATAATTACAAATATTATTTGCATTATTTAAAAGCATTTAGTATCATTATCGCTGACGCAAAAAAGAAGGTATACACATGGCAAACATTAAATCTCAAATCAAACGTAACAAAACAAACGAAAAAGCACGCTTAAGAAACAAAGCCGCTAAAAGCGCAATTAGAACTTCTATTAAAAAGGTAAAAGTTGCTGTTGAAGCTGGCAAAAAAGAAGAAGCTGAAAAAGCATTATTAGAAGCTTATCGTTTAATTGACAAGTCTGTCTCTGATGGTGTTCAACACAAAAACACTGCTGCTAGACAAAAGAGCGAGATTCAAAGATTAGTTAACTCATTAAAATAAGTAACCTTATTGCGTTTTAAATTTTATTAAAAATAACTCAAAACCATAATTGCGGTCGACAAGACCGCTTTTTATGTCTAAATCTAATTGATATAAATCATCTAAAGTCTTTTTAATGGCTTTATCACTAATCATTGGCAAAAGTTTAGAAAGAACATAAACTCTACCTGGTTTGATTTTAAGTTCATTAGCGATTTCTTCTTTTGGAATACGTTTTTTACTTAAATAACTAATTTGTGATAAAAGTCTAAACTGATTGCCAAGTTGCGCGATTAAAGTTGGTGATTGAATATTTTTCACCTGTAAATCACGGAATAAGCTAATTGCTTCTGCGTTTTTATTATCTACTAATAAATTAAAGATTAAGAAAGCGTTGTCTTCTAATGGCTTATTAATCATTAAAATTACATCTTTATAACGAATGTGGTCAGTGTATAGAGTTAATATCTGAACACTATTTTGAAATAACGCCACATCTCCAGAGGTGCGCTCAGCGAGTTCCATAATCGCATCGCGGTCAATTAAGACCTCATGTTTAGTTAGGTAGGCTTTAACGTATTCGTTCCAGCCTTTTTCATCTGGATCAACAATTTGAACAATTTTTGCCTTTTCCTTTAAAGATTTAAATAAGATACTCTTTTCGTCAACTGCAGAACTACATACTGAAAGAATAAAACAAGCGTCTTGATCTGAGGAATTGTTTTCAATATAGTCAGTTAACTCATCATAATTTTGATCTGACTCAATTTTATTTTTCGGTTTTGGTTTTAAAAGAAAGTAACAGTTTTCTAAAGACACAACTTTCTTTTCGTATTCTAAAGAAACATATTTGCATTCATCAATCGCATCTTGAACTAAAGCGTTATGGCCATCTAACTTAATAAAATTAAGTTCATCAGGTTTTTCTGCGCCTAAAAAAGTTTCCCCAATCTTACGGATTTGGGATTTAATTGTTGGAGATTGATTTCCATAAACTAAATAAATCATCGCCTATTATTATAACTTATTTAGCAGTTTTACTAGCAATAAGTTATTGTTCCTTCTAAATCAGTCCTTCTAATTCTCACCTTGTATTTGTTTAATATAGCAACAACTTCACTATGAGGGTGACCATATTTGTTTTTCTTGCCACAAGATATCACACCAACTTTTGGAGAGAGATATTTAATAAAAGCATCGCTACTAGATGTATTGGAACCATGATGTCCAACTTTTAAAATATCGCAAGGAATAGAGACATTATCTTTCATAATTCTATTTTCAATCTTTTTAGGAGCATCTCCCATAATAAGGTAATGATATTCTTTGGTGTTAAAGCCAATGACTAACGAACGATCATTTTCTTCATTCCATAAATCTGGATAGACATTGTAATTTGTTAACTTAAATCCACCTATAGATATAGGAAAAGATTTATAATCTTTTTCATAGCGTTTCACTGTAAAGTTTTCAATTAATGAATTAACAGCACCTGAATGATCAAAATCTTCATGAGTGGTCAATAATAAATCAATATCGTAAATCTGGTGTTTCTTAAAAAATGGAATTAAGCATTCAGTAGCGACATCAATACTTTTTTGCCCACCAGTATCGATTAATATCGCTACATCTTTTCTTCTGATTAAAGTCGCATCTCCTTGACCTACATTTATAAAGAATACTTGATCGTTAAACAGACAATTTAACGGGATAAAATAGAATAAATTTAAAGTTAGAAGTAAAGCACTAGAAGCATAAATCATTGGCTTAAATCTAATTGATAAATAATAAACAAAGATAAAGAAGAACACTTCAAATAACAGAATGGTTAAATTACTCATTTCAATCCCGTAAATGGTAATGTTAATTTTTGAAAAGAAGCTAATTCCTTTAGATAAAAAATCTCCATATCCATTTATAAAACTATAAATAGGAATATGTGTTATTGATAATAATGATAAGAAATAATATAAAACAAAAAATGGAGATAAGATGATGTGGTAAATAATAGAAAAAATAGAGACTTCATTATAAAAAGCTAGAGCAAAAGGAATAAACTCGATAAGAATTAATCCACTGATAAGAAGTTTTTGTTGAAACGGTTTATAACCTTTAAAGGAGTTCTGAAAGAAAAGCGCACTAATTGGGATTAAATAGGTCAATAAGAATCCATCTTGATACGCGTAAAAAGGATTAATAACTAAGAAGAATATGCCAGAAAAAGACACTATTTCTAAATAAGTGAATCTCTTATTAAGAAGGTGATTATTAATCCATCTAAGAAATTTCAAAAAAACAAATTTGATTACTACAAAACGCGGATAAGACAACACAAAAGTAGGTATCAACAAAGAGATAAGAACCAAATCTTTATATTTGTCTTTTTTAATAAATCTAGAAACACAAAATGCTAAAAAAGAATATAAGATCGCCAAATAAAAACCGCTATTAGATAAAAGTCTATTTAAGTGCAAAGATTGCATCTCGCCATAAACATCTTCATCACTCCCCATAGAAAAAAGAAACGATCCAATTAAGGCTTTAGAATTGCTAGAAAAATGCGACAAGAATTCCTTCTTAAAACTAAACACTCGTAAAGGATTAGAGAATTTAACCTCAATTGAAGTGGGATATATCTGGGAATATACCCCTTTGTTATTGAGGTACTCTTGGAAATTGAAACTTGATTCAATAATTTCAAAATCTAAAGGAACTTTATTGCCTTTTATCACTAGAATATCGCCTATTTCAAAAGAATGTTCTTTTTGATAAACGTAAAGCTTTTCAAAGGTGGAATTAAAGATGAAGTAATTTTCTTTTACTTCTTCAACAATTCCACTATATTCGCTTTTATTGAATTGAGGCCGTATAAATGACAAACCAACCCCAACTAAGCAAGATATCATTCCGGCGATGAATATCTTCTTACCGAAGCGATAAAAAGCAAAAACCAGCACTATAACTAGTTCTATGACTCCTAAGACGATTGACACCCTGACATTAATGCCAAGATATAGAAGAACAAATAGAACTAATATACTCACGCGTGGAGAATTACATAGTTACGAATTTTGCGATAAGTCGCATTGCCGATGCCATAAACTTCCATAAGTTCCTCTAGGGTAGCAAAAATACCATTAGTCTCACGGTAAGTAATAATGGAATTAGCCAACGTAGAAGTAATACCACTTACAGTGGTTAAAGTTGTCGCATCATCAGTGTTAATGTTAACTTTATTAACTTCGCTAGCGCTACACACATCGCTGGTGTCATATCTAGAAGCAATGTAATAAGTCATGCCTTTAGTCAAAATGGCTTCTTCATAATACGCTCTAGAATCAGCGTTGACGGTTGTACCACCTGCTGTCTCAATTAAATCAAGCATGGTACTACCTTCTTTCATAGTAAAATTGCCAGTCTTATATACCTCGCCTTCAACAGCGACGGTAAATGAGTTTGCAACTTCGGTTACTGTCCCAGCAGAATCGACTTGCATCTTTGGGTCAATCATCACAAATGCGGCAATGACGGCGATTGTCACAACAACGACCCCAATTAGGATTTTAAGCATAAAAATTAAAAACCTCCTACATTATATAAAGACGGAGGTTTTTTGATTTCTTGTGAAAAAAATTTTATTAAGCGCCTATTTTTAAGACTTCTACTTTGTAGACTTTTTTAGGCCCTTTTACGTCAATGACATCGCCAACAACTTTTCCGATTAACGCTTCACCAAGTGGGGAAGCGTTAGAAATTTTGTTATTGAATGGATCGCTTTCAACAGTACCAACGATCATGTATTTGCCTTCTTTACCTGTTTCAACAAACTTGATGGTAACGGTTGATCCAAGAGTGACTTTGTTGCCACCTTTTTTGGATTTAGATTCATCGTCAATAATTTCTGCATTAGAGAGAATGTTTTCAATCTCTTTAATACGTCCTTCAACTTCGGCTTGTCTATTTCTTGCAGCATCGTAGTCAGCGTTTTCGCTTAAGTCGCCTTGTGCACGAGCTTCAGTTAATTGTCTTTTTACTTCTTCTCTGGTGTTATCAATTAATTCACGAAGTTCTCTTTCAAGTTCTTCCTTACCAGCTTTTGTTAAGATTACTTTATCTGCCATAATTAATACCTCACAAATTCAGTCAAGCGTTATTATAGCAATAACGAGATATATAATCCAAGATTTTTTCCAAAATATATATAAGTGGTTCAAATAGATTAATCTATTGGTTTCGTATATAATAAGTCAGGTATGAAGAAAGACAGTTATCTATTTAAACTCTTAATCCTCTTTCTGACTTTCATGAAAATTGGAGTCTTCACCTTTGGTGGAGGCTACGCAATGATCCCAATTATTGAAGAAGAAGTCACCAAAAAAAGAAAATGGATTAGTGAAATAGAAATCATGGATATCCTCGCTATAAGCGAATCCACTCCTGGACCAATTGCAGTCAATACTGCAACTTACGTTGGCTATAAAGTGGCGGGTGTTACTGGAGGAATAATTGCTACTATCGGTTTAGCAATTCCATCTTTTGCTATTATTTTTGTTATTTCTTTCTTCTATCAAGACTTCATGAAGTGGCCAGTAATTGCAGCAATGTTTAAAGGCTTAAAAGTTGGAGTAATTATTCTTTTATTCTCTGCTGTTATTAGACTTAAAAAGGGCGTAAAGGTCAACTTCATAAGTGTTCTTTTATTTGTTATTGCTTTAAGCTTAATGCTAGTCTTCTCATTTATTGATACTGGTTTTAAATATCTATCTTTATCCCTAATTTTATTAGGAATAATTACTGGAATTGTCTTAACTTTAATCGCTAACAAAAAGGAGAGAAAAGAATGATTTTCTTTGAGTTATTCTATACCTTCTTTCTAATCGGCTTATTCACCTTTGGTGGAGGCTATGCGATGATTCCAATGATTCAAGAACAAGTCGTTTCCAAAGGTTGGATTAGCGAATCTAATTTAACTGACTTTATCGCCGTTAGTGAGGCCACTCCTGGACCATTTGCCATTAATATCTCCACTTTTGTTGGCAATTCAGTAGGAGGAACATTTGGAGCGATATGCGCCACTATCGGGGTAATTCTTCCTTCTATTATCGTTATCCTGATCATCGCTATGATCATGAAGAAATTCATGAAGAATAAATATGTTCAAGGAGCATTAAATGGAGTTAGACCAATTGTTTTAGCACTTATTTTATCAACAGCCCTAATGTTATTAATTAAAGTAATATTCTTAAAAGGCAACTCTTTTAATGGCGAATGGGAGTTTGATATTAGAAGTTTTGCCCTCCTTATTATTCTTTCTGGTATGCTCTTTATTTATAAAAAAGTCAGAAAAAAAAGCCTAGGAGCAATCAAGCTACTAGGCCTATCTGCGTTACTAGGAATAATAATTTTTACCGTTTAGTCGGCTGCGTTTTCATCCATAAAAGCATTGAAGACTTCTTCAACTTCTTCATATTCTTCATCAGATTCGATTTCAAATAGTTCACCGGAATCATTATATTCCATACACATTACGTCTTCTGGAGTTTCCTTATTATATAAGAAGACATATTTTTTCTTTCTTTCATCGTGTTCATAGGTGAAAAGAATTTCCATTAAATGTTCATTTCCCTCTTCATCACGGATAGTGATTTGTTTTTCATCTTCAATCATCGCTTTATCTTCCTTTCATTCTTAAATAGAAATCTAATATTTCACAGGCCGCAATTCGATCAACAGCGCCTTTTCTTTGTTGGCCTGATACATTTAATTGATTAAGTGTTTTATGGGCAGAGACAGTGGTTAAACGTTCATCCACTAATTCAATTTTTAGAGTTGGGTCTTCTTTAAGAAGATCTTCTTTAAATCTTTTCGAAGAATCCGCTCTAAAGCCTTGAGAGCCATCCATATTAATTGGTAAACCAATTACTAAATTTTTAACGCCAGTTTTTTCCACTAACTTATGGACATAATCACGGGCTTGAGAATAAGCTTCTTTAGGGAATCTAAAGGTCTCTACTCCATGGACAAATCCTAAGATATCGCTACTAGCGACACCTAAAGTTGTTGTTCCTAAATCTAGTCCGATATATTTTTCCATTATTTCACTAATCCTTTAGCAACCTCGATTGCTTCAGAAATTTTAGAAACATCTTTACCTGCTCCACTTGCAAAGTCTGGACGGCCTCCACCTGATCCACCTAAGATAGTGGCAACATTCCTTACTAAGTCGCCTGCTCTATAAGATTTTTGAGCATTACCGTTTACACTACAAACAACAGGGATAGAGTCTTTACCACCACCGATAAAGATAATCACAGAATCTTTATGAGATACTTTAAGTTTATCAACTAAAGATACTAAGGCGTTTCTATCCGCATCTTTGATGTGTTTGATTAATACTTCTTTATCAATAAGCTTAACGAATTCTCCATCTAATGAAGCACTTTCTGCATTAGCGAGTTTTTGACTTAATGATTCCACGGTTTTCTTAAGTTCAGCTTTCTCTGATAACAAAGCATTAAGTCTAATGTTCACTTCGCTAATTGAACCAGCACCTAAGCTATTTCTAGCTTGCAAAAGCATATTTTCACGTTTTTTAAGTAATTCATAAGCACCAATTGAAGTTCGAGAAACAATACGTCTAACTCCACTAGCAACTGATTCTTCAGATTCAATCACAAAGACACCAATATCTCTAGTGTTACTAACGTGAGTGCCTCCACAGAATTCTTTAGAAACTTCGCCAAAGCAAACCACTCTAACAATGTCTCCATATTTATCATCAAACAAGGCTTTTGCGCCAATCTTTTTAGCCTCATCAATGGATAAGACTTTAGTCTCTTCTACAATAGCTTCAGAGATCCATCTATTAACCTTTCTTTCCACTTCTGCGATTTCTTCTTCGCTCATCTTTTTAAAGTGTGAGAAGTCAAAGTGAATATAATCAGCACAAACATAGCTACCCTTTTGAGCAACGTGATCACCAAGGACTTCGGTTAAAGCACTTTGAAGTAAATGCACTGAAGAGTGATTTCTTCTAATTAATTCACGGTTATATGAATCAATCTTTAAAGTTACTTTGTCGCCAACTTTGATTTCGCCAAATAAAACGGTGACGTGATGTAAATGTTGCTTATTAGGAGCTTTAGAAACAGAAGCCACTTTTGCTTCCATTGATTTATTTGAGATAGTGCCAACATCAGAAACTTGTCCTCCGCTTTCTGCGTAGAATGGAGTTTCTTTAACGATTAAGTCGCCTTCTCCTGATAATGAATCAACTTTTTCTCCGTTGACAAATAAGCCAATAACTTCACTAACTAATTCAGTTTTTTCATAATCGAAAGAACTTTGTTCTTTGAAGTTCATCAAATCTATGGATTGCTTATTCATAGATTGTTGATCGCCTCGAGCAGCTCTGGCTCTACTTTTTTGTTTATTCATTTCTTCTTCAAATTCTTTTTCATCGACTATAACACCGTTTTCTGCACAGATTTCTAAAGTTAATTCTTTAGGGAAGCCAAAGGTGTCATAGAGTTTGAACATATCTTTACCAGATAATGACTTACTATCCTTAATTAAGGATAAAAGCAAGGTTTCACCATTTTGAAGAGTCTTTAAGAATTTTTCTTCTTCAGCTTGCACCATCTTTGAGATGAATTCTTGTTTATCTAATAAATATGGGTAGTAGGATTTCATAATCTCCGCTACTACTGGAACTAATTTATGTAAGAAGTGAGTATTTATTCCAAGTACATGACCATATCTTTCGGCTCTACGGAGTAATCTACGTAAGACGTAGCCTCTACCTTCATTAGAGAACATTTCTCCATCTGCTAAAGCAAAAGTGATAGTTCTAATATGATCAGCGATCACTCTAAATGCACGTCTATTATCCTCATATTTTTTATTGCTTATTTCTTCGGTCTTTTGAATAATTGGCCAGAATAAATCAGTCTCATAAGCAGTGTCTGTTTCTTGAATGACACAGGCAAATCTTTCTAGACCAGCGCCAGTATCGATGTTTTTACTTGGAAGTTCTTTATATTCACTTCTTTTCTTACCAATTTCACTATTGAACTGAGAGAAAACGATATTCCAAATTTCGACATATCTAAAGTTTGGAAGGTCTTCTTCTAATAGTTTCACTCCAATATGTTCTGGGTCAAATTTTTCTCCACGGTCAAAATGGACTTCAGTGTCAGGCCCACAAGGTCCTTCACCGATTTCCCAGAAGTTATCTTCTTTTTTGATCAAATGTGATTCTTCTACTCCCACATCTAACCAGCATTTCTTTGTTTCTAAATCATCTGGATGATAAGTAACATATAATCTTTCTTTTGGGAAGTTAAACCATTTTTCACTGGTTAAAAGTTCCCAAGCCCAAGGGATGACTTCTTTTCTAAAATAATCACCGATTGAGAAATTACCAAGCATTTCAAAGAAAGTTAAGTGAGTGGCGTCACCCACATTTTCAATATCATTAGTTCTAATTGATTTTTGAGCATTGGTGATTCTTCTACTTGGTGGGACTTCACTACCATCAAAATATTTCTTTAAAGCCGCAACCCCGGCATTAATCCAAAGTAAAGTTGGATCATTTTTAGGAATGAGTGAACTACCTGGTTCGACGTGGTGACCTTTACTTTTAAAGAAGTCTAACCACATTTGTCTAATTTCACTTGAAGACATCTTTTTCATATTTTTTCCTCCAAATATAAGAAAACGTTCCTTTTAGGAACGACTAAGCCGCGATACCATCCTATTTCCTCTCCAATATGGGAGAGACACTTAATTAATAGTTATTTCGTTAACTTCACGGTGGCATTACCCACATGACAAGGAGTGGCCCATTTATTCTCTATTACGTTATTGCACCAATGTAACGCTCTCTTAGAATAGAAGAAATAAATTTCTTTCCTTCGGGAGATATTATTACAAGAAATAAATACGCATGCAAGAAAAAACGCTCACGAGGAGCGTTATAAGAGATAGTAATTAATCTTTATTTACTTCTTTGACGATAGAAGCAATAGATCCAATTTTCATCCCATCACTAGGAAGGAAGATTTTAGTGGCTTGGCCATCAGCGACTTTAGTAATGGCTTCAAAATATCGAAGCTTTAAAGCGGCTTCACTTGGTTTTGCTTCGTTTATTAATTTTAAACCTTCAGCTTCTGCTTCTTTCACCATTTTAATGGAGTCAGCTTCTGCTTGCTTGACTTGTCTTAAGCTTTCAGCTTCACCTTCAGCACGTAAGATTGCCATTTGTTTATCAGCTTCTGCTTTTAAGATTGCAGATTGTTTTTCACCTTCTGCTACTAAAATAGCGGATTGTTTTTCACCTTCCGCAAGAAGCACTTTTTCTCTTTTTTCACGTTCAGCACGCATTTGTTTTTCCATGGCTTCGCGAATATCTTTTGGAGGAAGGATGTTTTTCACTTCAACACGGTTAACTTTAATTCCCCATGGATCGGTTGCTTCATCTAATATTTTTCTCATTTTTTCATTGATAATTTCTCTAGAAGTTAAACATTCATCTAAGGCTAATTCACCAATGATATTTCTTAATGTAGTAGCGCTTAAATAGCTAATTGCACTAAGAGGATCTTCAACTCCATAGGCATATAATTTCGCATCTGTGACAACAAAGAAGACAACCGTATCAATTTCCATTGTAACATTATCTTTTGTAATAACTGATTGTGGTTCAAAATCCTTAACTTGTTCCTTCATAGAAACACGCAATGCTACACGATCAAAGAATGGAAGAAGCATGTGGATACCCACATTCCAAGTGGTACGATATGCACCTAATCTTTCAACGATCACTTTTTCTGTTTGTTTGACAATTTTAATGGAGCTGAGAATAACAATTAATAAAATCGCTCCTAAGATAGATAAGATAACAATTAACGCAATCATATTTTAATCCTCGACTTTCTTAACAATAACTTTGTTTCCGTTTAAGGAGACTACTTCAACTATTTCATCTTCCTTGATTGTTTCTTTTTCGTTTGCTGGTATCGCAGTCCAGCTAATATCTCCAATTTTAATAGCTCCTGGGCGAAGAAATGAAATATCTTCAATTACATATCCTTTTTTACCAATAAAGCTATCAATATTAGTTCTAACAGTGTTCCGTTTAAGATACTTCTTAAATATTGGTCTTAACGCTAATAAGGTGGAGATAGATATCACGATAAAGATAATTAGTTCTGACCACCAAGGCGCTCCAGGAATAACTGAAACGATTAATGATATTAATGCTCCAAAAGCAAACCAAATTGAGATTAATGCTGGTCCACTTGCTTCAATAACAATCATCAAAACGAATAATGATAGCCAGATAATCCACATATATTGTTCCATAATCAATTAGCCTCCTTTGAAGTATCAATTATCAAATAGTTATTAACGCTATCCCAACTTGAAATAAATCTAATCGGCTTTTTATCAAATTTGATCGATAATTCATCAGCAATTTGATTCATCAATTGAGTTGAAGAAATTCTTGAAAAACTCTTATGTATTTCTAATTTTAATAAACAACATTCATCTAATATTCCAGAATCCACTACATCTTTTGTTAGAGGCTTAACAATAATTTTTTTATCTTCAATCCCCACTTGCACTCGATACGCGCTATCAAAAGGATACATAGCGGTTGTATTTAAAACGATGCTATTTATATTTAAAGAAGCAACGCCATTCCGGTCTTTGACATTAAACCATTTGATCATACTTTTCTTCCTTTCAACAAAATTATACAAAAGAATACAATTCGATACAATATTAATCGAAAAAATCGGACAAAAGAAAAGAACGCTTTAAGCGTTCCCTCTATGTTAGTCTAGATTATTCAGATTTTTGGAACATGTCTTTACCTACTCCACACCATGGGCAAGTAAAGTCTTCTGGAAGATCTTCGAATTTAGTTCCAGGAGCGATTCCCATTTCTGGGCATCCCTCATCTTCATCATAGACGAATCCACATGCAGTACAAACGTATTTCATTGTGTTTTTCCTTTCTTATTTTATTGGTTCAAAATCAGCAGCGCCATGTTTACAAAGTGGACAAACAAAATCTTCTGGGAGTTCCTCTCCTTCATAGACATATCCGCACACTTTACAGACATAGCCTTTCTTTTTAGCGGTGTCTGGTTTTGGTTTTACATTGGCCTGATAATAATTATAAGTCATGGTCTCGACGTTATTGATAATCTTACTTTCAGTAACAGAGCAAATAAACATGCCGTGAGTGTCTAAATCAACATAGCTATCAACTTTTAAGGAAATAAAAGCATTAATGTAGTTAGGTAACACTACTAATCCGTTTTCACTTCTAATCACTTCTTTACCCGCAAATTTATCTTTGTCTTTACCAGAAACGAAACCGTATTCTTGGAACACTGAAAAAGGTGCTTCAATATTTAAACAGTTCACATTAAGAACACCAGTCTTTTTAATGATGTCATGAGAATAATTAGCCTTATTGATGTTAACTGCGACTCTTAAAGGAGAATCAGTTAATTGAGAAACAGTGTTAACAATTAAGCCATTATCTTTAGACCCATCTTTAGAAGTAACAACATATAAGCCATATCCAATTTTAAATAAAGCTTTTGGATCGAGTTCTGGTTTCTTTTCTTCTTTGATTTCTTTATGAGCTTTATATTCAGCGCATAAGGTTTCTGCTAAAGCAGAAATTTGGGCTTTATTTTCCTCGCTCATCGCAGAAAGAATTCTCACTTTTGGCTCGATAATTTCGACATTCTTACAACCAGAAAGTTTATCAGACATAACTTTAGCCGCCATTGGAGCCCAAGTGCCATTTTCAATTAAGCCAATTTTCTTATTTTGGAAATTACGCTCCACTAAGTGAGCAATAAATGTATCCATAAATGGGAAAATACCGGCGTTATAGGTAGTTGTAGCTAATACAATCTTGCCGTATCTAAACGCATCTTCCACGCATTCAGGCATGTCATCACGTGCTAAATCGCTACACGCAACTTTAGGACAGCCAAGTCTTTTTAATTCTTCACACAAGAACTCCACTGCTTTTTTGGTGTGTCCATATACTGAGGTATAAAAAACTGCCACACCTTCAGATTCAGTTCTATAAGAACTCCAGGTGTCATATTGTTTTAAATAGTGACCTAAATCATGATCTAATACTGGTCCGTGTAATGGACAAATAATTTGAATATCTAAAGTAGAAGCTTTCTTTAATAAAGCTTGAACTTGGGCGCCGTATTTTCCAACGATGCCAATATAATATCTTCTAGCTTCACAATCCCATCCTTCAGGATCTTCGACGTCATTAGCGCCAAATTTTCCAAACCCGTCCGCAGAGAATAACACTTTATCATAGCTATCATAAGTGACCATTACTTCTGGCCAGTGCACCATAGGTGCAAAAACAAATGTTAAGATGTGTTTACCTAAATTTAAGGTATCTCCTTCATTAACAACAATTCTGTTTTTAATCTCTTCATGGAAGAATTGTTCCATCATTTTAAAAGTTTTAGCGTTTCCTAATACTTTTGCAGATGGATATTCTTTTAAGAAGTTTATGATATTGGCGGAATGGTCTGGTTCCATATGCTGAACCACTAAGATATCTGGTTTTCTATCTCCTAAAACTTCTTTAATATTAGCTAACCATTCTTTAGTGAAGTGTTGGTCAACTGTGTCCATGACCACCACTAAATCATCAACAATGACATAAGAGTTATACGCCATTCCTAAAGGAACAACATATTGGCCTTCAAATAAATCTATTTGATGGTCATTAACCCCAACATAATAAATATCTTTTGTGACATTCTTCATAATTATGCTCCTATCCAAGCATTAAGCTTGTCATCAATTTGATTTACTTCGCTACCCTTACAAGCAAATCCTTTTTTAATTAATGCTCCTTTTAAAGAGCCTTTAAGTTCAAGTTCTGCAAGTCCTAACGCCCCTTCTTCGTTAGTGGCAAAAGGATAAACGGTTTTACCTAGCCAAGAATGATCTTTAATAAAGCTAGCGACAATTCTAGGATAGGTTCTCCACCAGCAAGGGAAACCTAAATAAATGACGTCATATTCATCCAATGATGAAAGTGGATTTTTATAAGCCACTTTTTCATTATATTGGTCTTCAATTCTACTTCGTTTTACACATTCCTCATAATTAGTTGGATATGGGATTTCTGGTTCTAATTTAAATAATTCACCACCAGTTTTAGCAGCGATTTTTTCTGCAACGATTTCTGTAAAACCTTTGGTGATTACTTCCATTTCACCATTAACAGAATTCTCTCCAGTGCGGGAGAAATATACAATTAATGTTTTCATAATAGTTAATTACCTCAACCACTATTATTACAAATTATTAATTTTTAATAAATGAATATGTTTAGAAAGTGTCCAAATAATCAAAAATAGCAATTGAAAGAAACGAGATTATCCCTTATATTTAATTTGTTCTTATTCCTTTTGAAGGTTGGACACTTAAGGAGAAATATATGAAAACAATGATTATGTTAAGCGCGATACCTGCGTCTGGGAAATCGACCTGGGCAAAAGAGTATCAAGCAAGTCACCCAAACACTTATATTGTTAATAGTGACGAAGTGAGAATGGAAGTTACTCATGGAGACTTTCAAGACCACTCAAAGCAAAAAGAAGTTTGGGAACTTTTTGAAAAAAGAATTCATGAATACGCTGCTAAGGGTGAAGATGTTACAGTTATCGTTGACGCACTTAATGATGTTAACGCTGTGAGATTAAAATATTTATCCACTACTCCAGAATTTGATAAAAAAATATTAGTTCTATTCCCTAATAGCCTAGAGAAATCAAGAAAATATAACAACTTAAGAGAGGTTGCCTTACGAGTTCCTGATGATATCTTAGTGGGCCTTGTTAATAAATTTGAAGCTCCTAGTCAAGAAATCCTTGATCTAGTGGATGAAGTAATTGAAGTAGAATGGTAAGCATATGCTTACCTTTTTATTTACTCTTCGTCTCCAGTTGGGTTAATAACAGAATAGCCGATATTAGTTAAGTGGTCCGCCACTCTTTCAAGTTCGCTAATTAAAGTAGCAAAATCATCAGAAAGAGCTCCATTACATTCATTGGCGGTCATTCTCTTATAATGGTTATCGCTAAGCTCTTTAGCGAGGACATCACTTCTATCTTCTAATTCGTGAAGTTTATCTAGTTTTTGATATTCTTCATTTTTAAAGATGCCAATAGTTAAATCAGACATATCCATAATTAAATCAAAGAAAACATCTATCTCTTTAACGGCAACATCAGAGAATCTTAAATCACTTTCTTCTAATCTCTTAGAATTATCGTAGAAGTTATAAGCATGGTCTCCGATTCTTTCAATATCATTAATAACGTGGAAATAAGATCCAACAACTTTAGAGTCTTCTTTACTCACTTTGTTAGATAAAGATATGAGATATTCAGTAATTTTACTATTGATATAATCAATATCACTTTCAGTAGCGCTTATTGAGGCTGAATTAGTTTTATCGCCTTTAACCAAGCATTCATAGCCATATCTAAAATTTAACATCGCGAGATTATACATATGTAAAATTTCATTTTTAACTTCCATCACGGCGATATCAGGAGTGTTTAATAATCTGTCGTCGATATATAAAAGTAAATTCTTCTTATTTTCTAAATCTTTATCTTTGATAACTCTCTCAGATACTTTAATTAAAGGTTTCACTAAAGGCATAGAAGCAATGAAGAAAACCACACTATAAAGTAATGTAAACATCGCTAAGCCTAAACCTGAAGAGCCAAAGCTTGTAGAGAAGAAATTAGAAATTGGAGTAGATAAAGGCCAAATAATCGCGATGGCGATTAAGGCCGCAACTACTTTTATCACCAAAGAAATAAAGCCTGACCTTTTCGCGTTAATGTTACTCCCGATTGTGGCAATTAAAGTGGTAATACAAGTTCCAATTGTCGCTCCTAAAGCAATATATATCGCACTAATAAAAGGAATTGCCCCACTAGAGACCATCACGATAGCAATACCAGTAACTGCACTACTAGACTGCACTAAAGCAGTTAAAACAATGCCGATTAAAAGAAGCAATAATGGGAAACTAACTGAAGAGAATAATTGCTGAGTAGCGTTATTAATATCAGCTTGTGTGAATGAGCTTTTTAATAAGTCTAAGCCTAAGAAAACTAGACCAAATCCTGTTAGAACTTCACCAATATTTTTAATCTTTTCTTTTTTAAAGAACATCATTACAATGCCAACAAAAGCAATAAGGGCTAAATATAAACCAATATTAAATGAAGATAATGAGACTAATACTCCAGTTACAGTAGTGCCAATAAAAGATCCAAGCATGATATTGACCCCTTGATATAAGGTCATCACTCCCGCACTAATAAAGCCAACCGATAACACACAAGTTGCTGCACTACTTTGAATTAAAGCGGTAACTCCACTACCAATTCCTAGACACGCAAAAGGGCTATTCTGTGTTTTCTTAAATATTTTCTTAAGAGATTTACCTGTCGCTTTTTTTAATCCTCCAGACATGAGATTCATGCCGACAATAAAAACAGTAACTCCGAGGAATAAAAATATAATTGCAGTCGCTAAATCTTTTACAACCATATATGATATATTATCATCTTAGTGATAAGATTTATCTAATGAAATTCATAAATTACAAAACAAATCAAAATATTAAAAAAGATATCGAGCCATTATATATCTCTAGTTTTCCAAAAGAAGAAAGACCACCAGTAGAGATGTTTTTCTCTTTTGCATTAAAAAAAGATAATGACATATACGGGGTCTACGATAATGACTCTTTTATTGGTTTTACTAATCTTTTATTTTATAAAGATTTATGCTATATCTTCTTTTTAGCGGTTTCTCCTAAATATAGAAATAAAGGGTATGGCAGTCGAATCATCCAAAAAGTATTTAAAAAATATCCTGATAAAACATTCATTCTTTGCTTCGAAGAAGTTGATGATAAATATAGTGATAACCAGTTAAGAAAAAGAAGAAGAGATTTCTATTATCGAAACGGATTCAATGAAAATATCCTCAAAACCTGTGAATATGGTGTTAGATATGACACAGTGTATCATGGGTCTCACCAAGTAAGTTTTGAGGATTATTTATCTTTATTTATCCACTGCTACGGCCAGATGGCTAAACAGTATATTAAGGAAGCAAAATAAAACCATCGATTGAAATTCGATGGTTTTTATTACTATGTAATAATTAGCGAATCACCATTGTGAGCACTAAAGCAAGAGCAGCACATCCGCTAGCGAATGCTGGGTGATAAAAAACTTTTTTAACTTTGTCAAAGTTCCAGTTATATTTTTCTGCTAATCTCATTGCTCCAAAAATTAAAGCGCCAGCTGCAAAAGTATATAAAATAGCAACACAGTTAATCATAAATGTGTATTTTTCAAAGTTTTCAATGACTTGACTTGCTGTGGCATAAGCTGGATTAACTCTAATAAATGTGGATACACCTAAATAAAGTGTATTAGCAATAATCATTGTGCCTAAGCCAGCAAAAGAAATGATATTTTTTGGTCTGATAATTAATAAAGCAATACCCATGAAAGCGCCTTCCATAAGGATGTAATAAACTGGATTAATGGCCATGCCAAAGGCTAAACATGCGATTAACTTAATAGCACCAGCTAGAATCGCCATATAAATTGAGCTAGCAAATGTTCCAGTTCTTTTATAGCAAGCACCCATTAAAAAATAGGCGATAGGCACCATAATGGTGCTTGAGGCTAAAAACATCGTGTTAGGAATAAAGTGCATATGAAGTAAACTACCTAAAGTAGCTTCTAAAATGCCCCATAATCCACCGAATAATAAAACTGAGAATAAAACATTTAAAACTTTCTTCTTTGTCATACTAATTATCTCCAATTAGGAATATATTAACTTAATTTTTAATTAATATCTACCCTAAACAAATATAAATCGCGTAAAAAGTTGGCTTATTAAATTCGGTTTCGTTTTTGATCATCCAACCAGTAGAATTGATTGGGAATTGAAGAACTTTTCCTCCGCCATCAGGATCATAAACAGGTAAATCTTTTGGGGCTTCATAATCTTTTACTGGATCACCAGTCCCCTCTTTATTGTTATAAACATTATAAAAAGTTCCTTTTGTCCCAAAATAATCAATCATTAAACGATCAACAGTGAATTCAGACACTGATTTAATATAAGATCCTGGAGCCAGTTGAATTTGTGGCTTAGCCCCTTTAGTGTTAAGTTTACAACCAGCGCTAATTTCTACTTGATATGTTTTTTCACTTTCAGGGATAGTAAGAGTCACTACTTCCGCTGCTTCTGAATCAGTTGATGTTAAAGAGATCTTGTCAGGAGTTAAAAGCTGAATATCTCCTTTAAAATCTGGAAGTCCGCTCGCTGGTTCTTCTCTACAACCAGTTAAGGCAAATAATGGTAATAAGCCTAAAATAAAAATTTTTTTCATATAATCTTTCCTTTCGGCACTATTTTTTCATAGATTTTATAAATAAAAAAGCACATTTTTTGGCCTCGCACACGCGGTCATTAACCTTGAATGACGCGCGTATAAAAAAATAATTTTTTTCTACTTTTGCCGCTTCATTTCTTTTACAATGTTTGTATGGTCGATATCTATCAAAAATTATTAGAGTTTAAGAAACAGGGAAAAGACTCTGTTATTGTCACTGTGACAGAAAAAAGTGGCATGGGTCCCGCTGATGTTGGCAAGAAAATGCTAGTTACAGAAGGTAATATAGCTTTTGGTACA
>CAMPCW010000005.1 GCA_946647665.1 uncultured Caryophanales bacterium | reverse complement strand
AAAAAACCCTCCATTTTATTGTACTGGAATAGTCCAATTTTTGGGGGGAATTTCACTACTTTTGGTGCCCGGGACCGGAATCGAACCGGTATGGATTCAACATCCGCAGGATTTTAAGTCCTGTGCGTCTACCTATTCCGCCACCTGGGCACTTGAAGTGGTGACTCGCCGGAGATTCGAACTCCGGACCCCTTGATTAAAAGTCAAGTGCTCTACCGACTGAGCTAGCGAGTCATATATGGCTGGGGTGGGTGGGATCGAACCACCGAGATGACAGAGTCAAAGTCTGTTGCCTTACCTCTTGGCTACACCCCAACTTGTGGTGGAGGGGGGCAGATTCGAACCGCCGAACCCGAAGGAGCTGATTTACAGTCAGCCGCGTTTAGCCTCTTCGCTACCCCTCCATTTATTGGTATAGCTTCGCGTTAATGGTGGATGCTGAGGGGCTCGAACCCCCGACCTCCGCCGTGTAAAGGCGATGCTCTCCCAGCTGAGCTAAGCATCCGCTTTTGCAGATACGCAAGCAATAATATACCATTATGCCCTAGTTAAATCAATAAAAAAATCGCCTTTTTTGGAAGCGACTTTTTGAGTGTAAAAACTATTATAGTTTAATAACCTTTTTTGCCTAGTAAGTGGAACATATTTTTCTTATATATTTCCACACCAGGTTGATTAAATGGATTGATATCTAATAAATAGGCACTCATCGCGCAGGTTCTCATAAAGAAATAAAATAGATATCCTAAGTTATAAGCATCTAATTTATCGACAGTAATGATATTACAAGGAACTCCTCCATCTTCTTCGTGAGCTTTAAGTGTTCCTTTAAAGGCGTTTTGATTAACATAAGAAAGAGTTTTACCTGCTAAATAATTTAAGCCGTCTAAATCATCTTTATCACTTGGTATCACAACATCTAATTCTGGATTAACGATGTTAACGATAGTCTCAAATAATAAAGGAGAACCATCTTGAATAAATTGACCTAAACTATGTAAGTCAGTAGAGAAAGTCGCACTTGTAGGAAGTAGGCCTTTCTTTTCTTTGCCCTCACTTTCCCCAAAGAGTTGTTTAAGCCATTCAGAAAGTTGAGACATTTGTGGTTCGTAAGTCACAAACATTTCTACTGGGCGATGATGACGATACATATAATCTCTACTAACCGCATAGCGATAAGCGATATTAGTTTTTAAATCATCATTATCTAAATCATTTAAGGCATCTAAAGAACCTTGTAACATTGCTTTAACATCAACTCCTGCAACCGCTAGAGGGAATAATCCAACTGGAGTTAAAACGCTATATCTACCACCAATATTTCCTGGTAAGACGTAGGTGGAATAGCCTTCATTATTACATAATGTTTTTAAGGCGCCTTTTTCTTTATCGGTAACGGCATAAATTGCTTTTCTCGCTTTTTCTTTTCCAACTTTTTTCTCAAGCAAATCTTTTAATAATCTAAAAGCAATTGAGGTTTCCGTAGTGGTGCCACTTTTAGAAATAACATTAATCGCGAAGTTTTTATCTTTTAAATACTCTAAAACTTGGTGAGTGTAATTTGGAGAGAATGTTTGACCCATGAAAATAATTTCTGGTTTATCGCTACCTTTTAATCCTTTTAAAGCGTCTAAAGCGCATTTTGCTCCTAAGTAGCTTCCTCCAATTCCAGCAACCACTAAAACATCAAAATTTTCTCTAACATACTTAGCGTCTTTAAGTAATCTAACTAATTCTTCTTTGTCATAATCTTTTGGCCAGGTGGTCCAACCTAAATAATCGTTACCTGCTCCTGAACGATCATCAATCATTTTATTAATTTCAGTGACTTTAGATTGATACTTCTCAATCTCGACTTCACTAATGACGTTACTGACATCAACTTTAATCATCTTTTTCATCTTCCTTTGCTTTATTTAAAGTTTCACTAATCCATTCTGGAAGTTTAGCCTCTAAATCATGAAAATCAGCTTCATCAAATTGAGTGAAGTGGTGAACCGATTCATCATGAGTGTTATATCTTTCTTCTTCTGGAATAGCCTTATAAGAGACTCTTAAAAATCCGTTTTGAGGATCAATTGAAAGCACTTTCACTTTTAATTCATCGCCAACAGTGCCGAATTTTTCGATATCTCGAATATATTTATCGGAAAGTTCAGAGATATGCAATAATCCATTTTGACCTGTTTCAAAAGTTAAAAATAAGGCATAAGGTCTTACTTGGTTAACTTTACCAATTACAACATCTCCAACTTTGATTTCCATACATATTAATGTATCACTCTCATATTTAAAAATGTATAAAAAAATAGACCAATTTTATTCGGTCTATTAATTTTATTTTGTCTTTATTTGTTCGCTAAAGCGAGTTCTTTAGCTTCGAGATCCGCTCTTGTTGCGATGTCATCGATAATTAATTTAAAGACTTTTTCCATATCGGAGTCTTTTGAATAATCTGCTTTAACGACAAATTTACATCTTTGATCTTTTCTAATTTGAGCGACTTTTTCTTTGTTGTCTTCGGTATAGACACCGATTGAGTAACCTTTATTTTTGTTGACCAAGGTCATGCAAGCAACATCAGTCATTCCATCTCCGATATAAGCAATATTGGTGTATGGAATTCTTAAGCCATCTCTATTTTTTTCGTTAACAGCATTATCGTCTCTTACATCAGTAACTCCTTTAGCGATTCTGAAGAAGAATTGAGTTTTTTGGGTGTAGTTAATCGCAAGTTTTGGCCACACAGGCACACCGTTTTCATAATAGAATTCACACCCATATACATTGGTGAAGCAGTCATAGATTGAGCACCCTTCTAAAATCTCTTTAGTTCCGCTAGAGACTAAATAGTGTTCAACCTTAACCCCTTTTTGCTTTCCATATTCGTTAATTCTTGTAAACCAAGTTGAGACTCCTGGATGGTATTTAATCGACTTACCGCATTCTCTTAAAACTTCACGGGTAAGTTTGATTCCTTTTTCTTTTGCTTTTGCAATCATCATATACATGTATGAAAGTATTCTTTCACATCCTGATTTTTCACTAAATTCACCGGTTGCGCCCCAGAATTCTTCTGGAGTCATTCCCACCATCGGAATAAAGGAATAATTTTGCATATCAGTAGTGGACAATGTTTTATCAAAGTCATACATGATTCCTAATATTGGTTTGGCCATAATTTTACCTCGTTAGGTATATTATCACGAAAGATAATATAGGTCAAATCTTCATTTTTTAACAGTATTACCCTACTAGCACTAAAAAATAGTGGTAATTTTATAACGCTAATTAATTATTATTTCTTTTTGTTGAGTATATTGCTTGAGAGAAAATAAATTTTCTTTTACAATTATATCGCCTTGGAAAGGACAAATATTATGGAAAATAAAAAACCAGTTATTCTTTGCATCATGGATGGTTATGGAATTAGACATAACCCAGTTGGCAATGCTGTTTACGATGCCAAAAAGCCAAATCTAGATGCTTATTTTAAGAAATATTCTTATACAGAAATTAATGCTTCTGGAGAATATGTCGGACTTCCTGATGGACAAATGGGTAATTCAGAAGTCGGACACATGAATATGGGAGCAGGAAGAATTGTTTATCAATCTTTAACCCTTATCAATAAGTCGATTAAAGATGGTGACTTCTTCAAAAACGAGAAATATTTAGCTGCCATTGAACACGCGAAAAAACATCACTCAAAGTTACACATCTTTGGTTTAGTTAGTGATGGAGGAGTTCACTCTCACATTAATCACATTTTAGCAATCATTGAACTTGCCGCTAAAAGTGGATTAGATGATGTCTACATGCACTGCTTTATGGATGGAAGAGATGTCGATCCACAAGCTGGTGTTAAATATGTTGATATGATTCAAAAGAAAATGGATGAATTACATTTTGGTCATATTGCCGATATAGGTGGTAGATATTGGGGAATGGATAGAGATAAAAACATGGACCGTGTTGATGTGCATTATCGTTTAATGGTGGATCACGACGGACCAAGTTTTGATGATTATCATGACTTCTTTAAATATGAATATAACGAAGAATTACCAAAATTAGGTAAGGCTAGTAGTGATGAATTTTTAATTCCTCACTATAACAGTAAAGTAGATGGAAGAATCTCTGATAATGATGCGATTATCTTTATGAATTATCGTCCAGATAGAGCGATTCAAATTTCTACCTTATTTACTAATCCAAACTTCTATGAAAACCCTCTTAAAAAAGAGGATGGCTCTTTAGCATGGAAACCTTATAAACCTGCTCATCCTTTAAAGAACATTTTCTATGTTTGCACTATGAAATATGCCGACAGTGTTAAGGGTGTGATTGCTTTTGAACCACAAAAATTAAATAACATCTTAGGTCAATATTTAGCCGATCAAGGATTTACTCAATTAAGAATTGCGGAAACTGAAAAATACGCGCATGTTACCTTCTTCTTTGATGGAACTATGAATTTTGATGGAGTAGAAAGACCTGAACTTAAAGGATGTAGAAGAGTCTTAATTAACTCTCCAAAAGTTCCTACTTATGATATGCAACCAGAAATGAGCGCACCATTAGTGCTTGAAGCTTTACTTAAAGAATTAAATAAACATGATTTAGATGTGGTTATCTTAAATTTCGCTAACTGCGATATGGTTGGTCATACTGCAGTTCATGATGCTTGTGTTAAAGCAGTGGAGACAGTTGACTACTGCGTTGGTGAAATCATCAAATGGTGCGATGAAAATGGTGGAACTTTATTAGTGACCGCAGACCATGGTAACGCCGAAGAAATCCTAGATGAAAATGGTAAACCAATGACTGCCCATACCACTAACTTAGTGCCATTCTGCATTAATAGAGTTGGTTTAAAACTTAGACAAAAAGAAGGCAAGTTAGCGGATATTGCTCCAACTATTTTAGAATTACTTGGAGTAGAGCAGCCAAAAGAAATGACAGGCGTGTCATTAATTGAAAAATAAGGAGATTATCGATGAAAGATAAAAACTTAAAATTTGAAGAATACCCTTTAAGGGTACCTACTGAAAAAAGAACCATCAACAAGATGGAATCTTTAATCAAAGATTTAGAAGAATGTGGTAGTGCCCTTACCGCGAAACTTGCAGTGAAACACTGGAATAAATATATGTCTGAACTTTCTACTGATGTTGGAGTTATTTCAGTTAGATATTCTTTAGATACAAGAAATAAAATCTATAAGAACGCTCAAGATAAAGTGGATGAACTTAGCCCAGTATTTTCTAAATACTCCAATGAATTTGAAAAGATTCTTTTAAAAGCTAAATATCGTAAAGATTTAGAAAAGTTATACGGCAAATATCTTTTTAAGATTTTTGAAAATAATCAAAAGTCTTTTGATCCAAAAATCATCCCTGATTTAATTGAAGAAAATAAACTTACATCTAAATATGATGAAGTCTTAGGAACTGCTCAAATTGAATTTAGAGGCCAAGTTTATAACTTGTCTCAACTTGGAAAATTTATGTCCGATAAAGATAGAGAAACTAGAAAAGAAGCTAGTATCGCTATGGATAAATGGATGGGCGAACACGAAAAAGAAATCGCCGATATCTATGATAAATTAGTCCATTTAAGAGACGGCATGGCTAAAAAACTTGGCTATAAAAACTTTGTTGAACTTGGCTATATCCGTTTAGGTAGAACCGACTATAACGCCAAAATGGTGAAAGGTTATAGAGACCAAATTAGACAAGAAGTTGTTCCTATTGCTCAAAAATTATATAAAGCGCAAATGAAAGGATTAGGAATTAAAGACCCTCAATCATTTGACTATAATCTTAAATTCTTAAGTGGTAATCCAACTCCAGTTGGTGATTCTAAAGTTTTAGTTGGACACGCCAAAACAATGTATGAAAAAATGTCAAAAGAATCCGCTGATTTCATTAATTTAATGATTAATAATCATTTAATGGATTTAGACGCTAGAGCCGGTAAAGCTCCTGGAGGATATTGCACTTATTTCTCAGAATATAAAACTCCATTTATCTTCTCTAACTTTAACGGCACTGAAGGGGATGTTAATGTTCTTTGCCACGAAGGAGGTCACGCTTTCCAAGCTTACCTCAGTAGTGGAATTAAAATTCCAGAATATCAAAATCCAACTTTAGAGAGCTGTGAAATCCACTCTATGAGTATGGAATTCTTTACTTGGCCTTATATGAATTTATTCTTTGGCAAGGATGCAGAAAAATATAAATATTCACATTTATGTGATGCGATTGAATTCTTACCTTATGGCATCACCATTGATGAATTCCAACACTGGGTCTATGAGCATCCTAACGCTACACATGAAGAAAGATGCGCCAAATATAAGGAAATTGAATCTATCAATCTTCCACATTCTAGATATGACTATTGTCCAACTATGAATAAAGGTACTAGATGGATGAGGCAATCTCATGTCTTTGGAACTCCATTCTATTACATTGATTACACTTTAGCTCAAGTCGTGGCCTTCCAATTCTTAGCGGAAGATCTTAAGAACCACGAAAAAGCTTGGAAGAAATATGTTAAACTCTGTAAATTAGGTGGAACGTTACCATTTACTGGACTACTAGAAAAAGTACATTTAAGAAATCCGTTTGAAGAAGGAAATGTGAAGAAAAATATTCACCCACTTCTTAAAGTTCTTAAAGAGTTTGATACATCAAAGTTCTAAAAATAAGAAAAGCGCAGGATTTGAATGACCTGCGCTTTTACTTTAGTTAAGATGAGATAATATTGATTCAACAAGTTCTTTTGTTTCAATTTTTATTATTCCAAATGTCTTAGTTCCGGCATAATTTAATGATGAACCAATGGAGTAACATTCTTTATCATCAATTATTATAAAACGATCATGGAAATCATTATTATCGATTACTGTGATTTTTCCATATTGGATGATAAATTTATTTATTTCTTCAATTGATAAAGTTGAATAGCGAGATTTATAAATTATTCTGTTAACTTTAGGAGATACTTTTTTCAAAAAAATCAAGCTTTGATAATCGAAATATGGATCAATGATTATTATTTTTTCATTCGCTTTAGAAACAATCGAAGATATTAATTCATATGCATCGAACACTTCTCCTTTGAAAACAATTTTCTCTTTTGCGTAAGAATTGTCTTTTACGATGTTTTCAATTTTGTTTTTTAAACTATAAATCTCATTTTCAAGTCTTAGGAAATTATCAGCAGTAATTATCGCTCTATTTTCGTTAATAGCGTACCCTTTGATCATGTATTCTTTTAAGACATTAGACACCCATTTTCTAAATTCTATTGCTCTTTTGCCTTTGATTCTATACCCGATTGCTAATATCATATCTAGGTTATATTGCCTCACTAAATATTGCTTATTATCTTGGGCAGTACTTAAGAAATCCTTAATAACTGAATCAGAATCTAACTCATTATCGCTAAGAATGTTTTTTATGTGTATTGAAATATTGCTTACGGTTGTCTCAAATAGTAGTGATATTTGAACTTGAGTAAGCCAAACCGTTTCTTCTTTTGGCGAGATTGTGACATCTAGAGATAATGAACCATTATTATAAATAATGATATTGTGGTTTTCTTTTATTCTAAATGATTCGTTAACAAAAGATTCTAGTTTTTCAACGGTATCTTTATTAAATCTCATGCCTAATGTTTTGATGACATTAAAACCATATAATATTAAAGGCTTTTTCTTTGCTGAACGTACAACCATAGATGCAAAAGATGCATTTTTTGCACTTATTGCACTTTTGGTAGTGTTATAAACATTGTAGGTTGATTTAATAATTCTTCTTATTGTTGTTACCGCAACATTAAAGAGTGTGGCCATCTCATTAGCGGATAGCCAGATAGTGCCGTCTTCGACAGACACTTTTACATCAAGAGAAATATCTCTGTCTGTAAATTTGATAATTTTAAAATTGTCCATATGGACCTCCTATTTCTATAGAAAGTAAAATAAGGATTTCATCAATCCTATCCTCATTTACACCCTTCAATATCTAAGAAGATCCTTATGATCTTTCTATGTCTATATTATAGCATTATATGCTATAAGAGTATATAAATATTTACTAAAAATGTAAAAAAATACAGTACACATAGTGTACTGTAACAATCTAATGGTGCGCGGGATGAGAATCGAACTCACACATCTTGCGATATACGCCCCTCAAACGTACGCGTCTACCAGTTCCGCCACCTGCGCATTTTCAAGTTGCTTGATTATTGTAAGAAAAATAATGATAAAAGACAAGTGATTTTTAGTCTTATATTTGTTAAAATATGTATCGCTATAAAGAAGGTATACAAAAATGAAAGAAATATTAGTGGAAACTAGTGCACGTCATATTCACGTCACTGAAGAACAATTTAAGGTTTTATTTGGTGATGATGCTAAACTCGAAGTCAGAGCACCTTTATCTCAACCAGGTCAATTTGTCTCTTTTTCTAGATTAGACATTGTTGGACCTAAAAAGACTATTCCTAATGTCTCAATTCTTGGACCATTTAGAAAAGCTGGACAAGTAGAAGTCTCTGCTACTGATGCTAGAACCTTAGGTGTTCCTGCAGTGGTTAGAGAATCTGGCGATTTAGCAGGTTCCCCAGCTATTAAATTAGTGGGTCCTGCTGGAGAAGTGGAATTAAGCGAAGGCTGCATCGTTGCTAAAAGACATATTCATATGACTCCAAAAGATGCTGAAGAATTCGGTGTTAAAAACGGAGAAATCGTTAAAGTTGAAGTTGATAATCCAGGTAGAAGCTTAATCTTCGGTGATGTTGTAGTGAGAGTTAGAGAAGATTTTGCTTTAGCAATGCATATCGATACTGATGAGAGTAACGCAGCTGGCTGCGCTGGAACAGTCTATGGGAGAATTGTTAAATAATGGAGACTATCCATTACTACCCTAAAGGTACTTGTTCAGTTGAGATGTTTATTGACCATCAAGACGGCATCATTCAACAAGTAAAAATTATTCGTGGCTGTAGAGGTAATACTCAAGGTCTAGCAGCTCTACTTGTAGGCATGCCACTAGAAGAAGCTTATAAACGTCTTAACGGGATTCAATGTCGAAATGGCACAAGCTGTCCGGATCAATTAGCTCAAGCGATCAAACAATACTTGAATAAATAATAGTATTTATATATCATATTAATGCTTATCCAGAATCGTGATAAAAAGGATGAAAAAACACGATAGCAACTCTCGGAAGAGTAAGTGCTCTCCTTAGCAAAGTCCCAGAACTTTGATCGATAAGTTGAGAAGAAAATAACTTCTCCCAATTCTGGGGGAAGTTTTATTTTTATAGAAGGTAATCATCATGAAAGAAAAAATCTTATTTACATCGGAATCAGTATCTGAAGGTCATCCAGATAAAGTATGTGACCAAATTAGTGACGCAGTTTTAGATGCGTGTTTAAAAGTGGATCCTGATGCCCACGTTGCTTGTGAGACTTTTGCAACTACTGATTTTGTCCTTGTAGGAGGAGAAATCACTTGTAAAGAAAAAGTAGATATTCCTCAAATTGTTAAAGATGTCTTAAGAAAGATTGGCTATGATAAACCTGAATATGGATGTGATTATCACACCATTGAAATCGTTGATAAGACCAAACAACAATCTCCTGATATTAATCAAGGAGTAAATCAAAAGAAACCTGAAGATTTAGGGGCAGGTGACCAAGGCTTAATGTTTGGCTATGCCACAAATGAAACTAGTGGCTATATGCCGCTTGCAATCTCTATTGCCCATAAACTTGTTAGGGATGCTAGTGAAAAACGCCACAAAGGGCTTTTTAAGGGCGCTAGACCAGATATGAAGAGTCAAGTGACTATCGACTATACCGATCCTAAACATATTCGTATCGATAACATGTTAATGTCTGTGCAACATGATGAAGATGTGGATCTTAAAGAATTTAAAGAATATATTCATAAAAACATCATGCAAGAAGTTGCTAAATCATTTGGCTTAAATACTGACTTCAAATATTTAATTAATCCAACCGGTAGATTTGTTTTAGGTGGTCCTGCTGGGGATACTGGATTAACTGGTAGAAAGATAATTGTCGATACTTATGGTGGATCTGCAAACCATGGTGGAGGAGCATTCTCAGGAAAAGATCCTTCTAAAGTTGATAGAAGCGGAGCCTATATGGCTAGATACATCGCTAAAAACTTAGTAGCAGCAGGAGTGGCGGACCGTTTAGAAGTACAACTCTCTTATGCAATTGGAGTTAATTATCCTTTAAGTATTGGGGTTAAAACATTTAAAACTAGTAAATATCCAGATGAAAAGATTTTAGAAGTGATCCATAAAGTGTTTGACTGTCGCCCTGGAATGATTATTAAAAATTTCTCACTTAAAAAACCAACATTTAGATATCAAGATATTTCTAACTATGGTCATTTTGGTCGACCAGATGTTGATTTACCTTGGGAAAAATTAGATAAGGTTGAAATGATTAAAAAAATATTGAAATAAGCTAAGTCTTTTAGTTTAATAATAATACGAAGATGGCTTGGGGACCTTAGTTGTCCACGCCGATGTAGGATGCTCTTTGTGTCTGATGGCGGAGTCATCTTTTCATTTTTTATAGAATAACTGTAATATTTTTTCTTTGTCTTCAGGGACTATTGTCCATCTTTTGTGTTTTCTACCAAATTTTTGTTTCTTATCATTTCTTATTTCCATTACACAAAACGCATCCTTTTTGTCATTTGGGTTTGGGTTTTTCTTGAGTCTAAAAACTATTTGTTCATTAATTTTGTTAGAATGGGTAATTGTTACATAGTAATAATTTCCATCTTGTTCTAAAAAAATAAATGCTGGATGATCAATCATAATTGTTTTTCCGTTTCGACAAGTATAAACGATTGGGTGATAACGAAATTCTCTCTTTTTCTTCGGTTGTTTATTTGTTGACATTATTAAGCCTCCTATATATCTAAGAGTGCATTTTTAATGAAACTTGCGAAAAAAAGTTTTTAAGTTGTATGATATTAACTTAGTTAATAAAAAGATATATAAATAAATTCGTTCTATTAATTAATGCGCATGTAAATGTATAATAATAATGTCTAAAAATCCTATTTCAGTGATTTGGAAAGGAGCTAAATATCATGAAATATGTAATTACTGGTAAAAACATTGGAGTTACCGAAGGTATTTCTAATGCTTTACAAACAAAACTTGCCAAGATGGACAAGTACTTCCTTATTAACGACGAAGTTGAATGTCGTTGTGTGGTTTCTGCTCATAAAGAAGCTCAAAAAGTAGAAGTTACAATCTTTTTACCATCTATGCCTTTAAGAGCCGAAGTAGAAAATCCTGACTTATACGCTGCTATTGATCTAGTAGTGGATAAGCTTGAAGGACAAATGAGAAAAATTAAAACCAGAATGGATAGAAGTAATGGCCGTATCTCTTTAGGAAAAGCCATTAACTTTGAAGAAATTGAAGAAGAAAAGAAAGAAGATGGAGAGGATGTTGTTGTAAGAACTAAATCCTATTATCTTCAACCAATGTCAATCGAAGAAGCGATTACTAGAATGGAGGCTTTAGGACATGACTTCTTCGTTTATCTAGATGAAGAAGATGACCGCATCTCTACTGTCTATATTAGAAAAGATGGTGGATATGGAGTTATCCAAGCGGAGAACCCAATTAAATAATTATTATCTATGATAATAAAAAAAGGTCTTAGCGATTGCTAAGGCCTTTTAAATTGTACTAATGATTAATTAGCTTGATAAACACAGAATTGGACGACGTAGTCGCTTCCGCTTAAATAGGCACCAATTTCTACTGCAATAGAGTTTTCGCTATCAAGATAAGTGGCAAAATATCCAGCGTCACCATCATCCCACTCTCCAGCAGCAGGTTCTTCAGATACTTCTAAATAATCTGGCAAATAATATGTTCCTTCAATACATGCTTCTTCTAAAGAAGTCGCGCCATCTATCACACAAGCAATATAAGCATCTTCTCCATCCCAATCAATATCACTAGAAGTAAAACCTAAATTAGTAGCAATATCTTCAGCAATAGTAGCAATAGTTCTTTCATCGCCTGGATCAACTGGAGTATCTCCTCCAGAGAATGTTCCTGTGGCAGTAACTTTAGAAATACGGATTTGTTTACCAGTTGTGCTTCCTAATGTAAATGTAACAGATGCTGCCTCACCAGTCCAAACACCAGTTTTTTCAGTACGATTAGCTTCAAAAGTTCCTGAATCTGGAGTGAATGTGATATTGTCATCGATTCTCGTAAATACAAATTCAAGTTTAGTGAGGTTATCAGCAGAGAAAGTTATGGAATTGCTAGCATATAATCTAATGCTGGCACCATTATCGTAGTATTTTGGATCATTTGATCCACCGTTCTTACTTGCTTCAATGGTTAATCCTGGAGCAAGAGATTTTGAAGAAATAACTTCAGCATCAGACCATCCATAGTCACTCATCGCAAATTCATATGTTCCAGTGACTGGTTCATCAGTTCCGCCTCCACCTTCTCCTTCGATCATCACCGCAATTTCATTACCACAAGGGTATTCTTCGGTAGCTTCATACCACTCATAGTGTAAGGTCAAATCGCCAGCTTCTGTTGTTTTGGTGTAGTCATTATTACCAATCGATGTCCAGCCAGTGTTAGTGAGCCTATCTCCATAACCAATTAAAGCGTTGGTTTCAGATTCATCACCAACAAGATAGCATTCATTGACTTCGTCCCAACCGTGGTATAAGGTTGCCGAGTCTAATTGGACATATGGTAAAACCATTCCTAAATATTCTAACATTTCAGTTTTGACATCTTGAGACCATTGAACGTCTACTGATGGATTAGGATTATCTCCACCACAGCCAGTGGCAGCAAGCGCAAATAAAGCGGGTAACATGAATATTTTTTTCATTTGATATCCTCCAATTATTACTTAAATAGAATATTATTTATTTTGCTTACAAGCAAGAATAAGTCGGGAAAATCAAATAATTGATAAAACTTTTATGTAGTTTTATATAACTTGTGTATAATATTAGCAGTCTCAATATATTAGAAGTTAATTGTCCGCAGGTGAAGTTAATCTTCCCTAATGTATTGAAGGAGGCCATATCATGAAAAATATTAATCAATACAATTTTGATATCATTCACGTTGCCACGCATTTAAGAGACACTCTTGAATATGTTTTACCGCGTGAACACGACGAAAAAATCTTTAATCAAAGAAAAGAAGTTTTAACCAAAGGTTTATCAAAAGAAACACCTTTAGGAAAATTCTTAGAAGCAAACAAAGACAAATTCACCGAATTATTAAAAAACTATGATGAATTATTAGATGAAGTTTATGGTGATAACTCAACCATCTTAGTCAAAACTGCTGATGGAAAAATTAGAGTGGACCACTCTCAACATTTAAGAATTTATGAATTAGTGACATCAATGATGGAACCAATTAGAGACATCATTTATTTCCATGTCAATTTAGCAAGAAAACAAAATGAGAATGAACCAGTCATTGAAGAATTAATGCCTTATGATGATAGACAATATCGTTTATTCGCATTCTTACTTATGATGCAAGATTTCCAAAAATCATTCTTTGAATTCCAAAAAGTGATGGGAGAAGCAGGTGGAAAACCTACCCCTCAATCTAACTTTATCGTACAAAATGAATTATCTGTTTACGCTAAGATGCTTAGAAATATCAGAGAACACACAAGATTCACTGATAATGAAACATTAGACGTTTTAGATAAGTGTTTACAAGTCGTGGAGATGTCTGAAGGAAGAAGAGACAGAAGAGACAATAAGAACTTCCCAGATTTATTTAAAGAAGCCTTAGAAGGCGTTAATGCGAAATTCACATTAAATGGACCAAAATGGCAAGAGAAGTTTAATAAAGCCCTTCAAGAAATGCTCTCTGATATCCGTAATAACTCCGCTGCAAAAGCGTAATTACATCAATTGGAGAATAAAATATGAAGAAGAAACTAAAACAACTTTCTATTTTTGAAAAAATCGCCTATTGTCTATTATTACTTTTAGGCTTATGGGGATTAATTTATACCTTATTAGGTTTTGTTTGTGAATTCTTAAGTGTCAATAGTGGTCTTAGATACGCAAACAACTACATTAAAAACGTATTTGGAACTGGCTTCCTTACTTGTGGATTAATCGTCTTAGGAGTTTCAGTAGTTGCCGCTGTTATCGTCTTATTAATTAACGCTAAGAAAAGTGATCGTGACTTTGAAAAAGCACAAAGAAGAGCAGCAAGACTTAAAAAGAAACCTGAATCCGAAGTTGTTGATGTTGAATCTTCTCCAGCTGAATAATTACATTAATTATTAAACTAATAAGCTCTCAATATAATGAGGGCTTTTTTAGTGGCTAAAAGGCGATATAGGAGGCGTTTATAAAAATTAGTATCCTAATTCGTTTAATACAATAACTACTTTTATTTTGGACAAAAAGTGGCGCTTTAGGGATTGTCTATAATTTATAAAACTATTTACATCATTACTTATTGATAGGTTTAATTATGTGACGTTTTAGGGCTTGTATTACTCTTAAGCATCAATATAGATAATCCATTATATAAAGCCCATAATAAAAGACCCGCCAAAGGCGAGTCTAGTATTTAATAGTTATAAACTATGCGTTTTCGGCTGGAGTTTCAGGGTTAGCTGGAACTTCATAAGCTACAACGCTTGGGAATACACCAGTTCCTTCAATAACGAAGAAGTTAAATTCAACAATAACTTTATGAGTGCCATCTCTACTTGTCCATGAATATTGAACGTAGTATTGAGTAGTGGTAGAACCGTCACTTAATTCGACTTCTCTAGTTAAGTATTTGGTTTGATCTGTTTTGAAATCTTTTAATGTTCCGGAAACAGCACCATTCCAATAATATTTAATCGTCTCTAGATATTGTTCAGGCCAATAATAAGAGCCAGCTATTTGGAAATATGGAAAACCTGCTTGTTCGGAATAATCAGAAATATCTTCAGCTCCCAATTTAAACACAGAACCAATTGCGGATTCATTGATAAGTTTTAATAAAACTTCTTGAGCGCCCCAAATCTTTTCGACTGGTTTACCAGAAATTTCCATATTCATGCCAATTTGTCCAACATTTTCATCATCTGGGAATAATGCAAAGAAAACGTATTGTCCACCTTCTTCATATTCGTCGATTAAATAGTAATTCAAGTAAGCGACAACTACTTCTGGATTTTCTTCATCATATTCAACTTTTGACATTTCTTCAGAGAAGAAGTATCCATCAACGGCACCAACAATAGATTTAACAAAGGTATTAGCTTCATCTAAAGTCATATCTTTAAATGAGTACAAAATAGCGTATGATTTATATTCTGCGCCTTCAGCTGTCATATCTTTGACTTCTGAAGATTCAAGACCTAATTCATGAGCAATTGTGTATGCTGTAGAAGTGTTATCTGGATAAACTGTTGCTTCGACATCGTAGAATGAAATCCAAGCAGTATATGGATCATCTGGATCTTCATATCCATGGTAATCAAAAACAGTACAACGCATGTTAGTGCCTGGTAAGAATAAGTATGCATCTTCACCGTAATCGCTTACTAACCAACCAACATTAATTAAAGCACTAACATAGCTCTTTAATTCTTCGGTAGTTGTACCATAACAGTAAACATCAGCATAATGTGTTCCCCATTGATCAACGTTTTCATCATAAGAATATGAAGTTGTATTTTCAGAAATTAATTCCGGAACAGGAATTGTTTCATCTAATTCTTCAAGATAGTATGTAGCGATTTCTGTGGATGGGAAGTAATTTAAATCGACATATCTTAAAGAGAAGTCAATTTCAACAAGAGCTGAATCATAACCATAACTTGCAGCTTCTTCTGGATCGATGTAAGTGAATTCAACAACGATAATACGATCATCTAATGGTTTAAAGAATGCTTCTAAATCTTCAGAGTAATAATAACCAGCGTTTGCTAATCTTAAACCATAAGAGATAGTTTCGTTACGTTCAACAGCACCGAATACAAAGCCGCTCATTTTTGTTGATTCACCGAAATGGAAGTCATCAGTGACAACATCAAGTGGCATATAAGGTAAGAATTCGGTGAGTTTTTCGGTCATTAATGCTTTAAAATCTGCATCTTTCCATTCACCAGCAGGTTCTTCGACATAGAGATAACCAACAGAGATTTGGTTACCTGGAGCAACATATCCTTCTTCTCCTGGTTCTCCTTCGGCTTCATAGTAAGCGAGTTGGATTTCGATATTTGAGATAGAGGTTTCTTTAAAATAAGAACCCGCTGTTGCATCTAATTCGTAACCAGCTGCCACTAATTTTTCACCATAAGTTGCGACTAAGTTTGTTTCGTTATCGTCGTAAGCATAGAACATACCACCATAACTATCTGAACCATAGGCGTACACTAATGATGCTTCGTCTAATTCCATATAAGGAAGTACTTCGCCTAATTCGGCAGTCATGAAATCCTTAATTTCTTTAGACCAATCTTTAACTGGAGTAGGGTCACTGCCACATGATACAGCTAGCATAGCCGCTACTACAGGAACAATTAATGTCTTTTTCATAAGTTGTTTTCTCCTTTCATTAATTTTTAAGATTTGTTTATAAATATATTACGAAATGAAGTGATTGCAAGCATTTTTTTATAAAAATAGGTTACGCACGTGAGAAAATTGTCTCTTTTACATATCGATTTATTTTCAATATAATATATCCGTTATGGTTGTTGTAATTACTGGTGGTAGCAGTGGAATTGGACTGGAAACTGCTAAAATATTTGCTAAAGATAAACAAAATATTGTTTATGCATTGAATAGAAAGGAAATTCACGAACCTGGTATTAACTGGATAAAATGTGATGTCACTAACTCTATAGATATTTCTAATGCAGTAAGTGAAATTATCACTAAAGAAAAAAATCAAATAAATTTGCTAATTAACAACGCTGGGATGGGTATTTCTGGAGCTATTGAGTATCATTCAGAATCAGAAATTAGAAAAATAATTGATGTAAATTTACTTGGTTTAGTTAATGTTACTAGAGCGGTTTTACCTTATATGAGTAGAGGCAATAAGATTATTAATATCTCTAGTGTTGCTGGACCTATTTCTATTCCTTTTCAAACTATGTATTCGGTAACAAAAGCGGGGATATTAGCTTTCTCTAATGGGTTAAGAAATGAACTTAGACCACTAGGGATTAAAGTGACATCAGTGCTTCCTGGAGACACTAAAACTGGATTTACTGCTTCTAGAGAAAAAAGTGTAGATAATGGTAGATATGGAGATTATATTTCAAAATCAGTTTCCAAAATGGAAAAAGATGAATCTAACGGAGTTCCCGCTATTAAAGTTGCTAAAAAGATATTTAAAGTAAGTAAAAAGAAAAACCCAAATACTTATTATGTAGTGGGTTCATCTTATAGATTTTTAGTGTTCCTTTCACGTATCTTACCAAAAAGACTTGTGAACTGGATTATTTTTAAGATTTACGGTTAATCCGCAAAGTCGTAATCTAAGACAACAAAGAATTGATAACCTTTATGAAGTTCGCTTAAGTCCTTAACAAGCGAACTTTTTATTTCTTCTTGATTTGGCGTTTCATAATCAATAATTAAATCAAACGAGACAACATTAGTTTCAACATCAACATAGAAGCCGTGCACTTGCTTAATTGAAGGATAATTTTTTACTAAGCGATATAAGTCTTCTCTTATAGCTTTTACTTCAGGAACAGAAGAGTTGGTGGCGTATATACCAACTGTTAAAATAACACCAAATTTTTCATAGGCTGCTAAAGAGATTTTTCTAGTTAATGGGTGAATTTCTTTTGCGGTTAAATCATCTCTAACTTCAATATGAATAGAGCCGATTGATCGATTTGGTCCATAGTCATTTAAAATCAAATCATAAGAACCAATAACTTCTGGGAAGG
Organism: uncultured Caryophanales bacterium; assembly: GCA_946647665.1. Classification (GTDB taxonomy): domain Bacteria; phylum Bacillota_I; class Bacilli_A; order RFN20; family CAG-826; genus UBA2450. The sequence continues at coordinate 25,036 of CAMPCW010000005.1, read as the reverse complement.
AATTCACTAATTGTTTAATTCCTAAAGCAATTTCTCTTTCAGCGCGTTTACCAACGATGCTGCTAATGGCGTTAAGAAGAAATTCAATACCGCTTTTAATGATAAATAAGCCAATTAAGATACCTAAATATCCTTCAATATGAACTCCAGCATACATCGCTACAATCGCTCCTACTAGAGTAGATAGTGATAATAAAGCATCAAATAAGGCGTCCACTCCAGAAGCTTTTAAAGCATCACTTTTGGTCTTTTTGCCCATCGTTCTAAAGAACAAACCAAGAGCGAGTTTAAATAAAATTGCCACACTAATAACGATTAAGCTGATATAGGTATAATTAGCCTGTGTTCCACTAATTAAAGAACTAATAGATTCATATATAGCAGTGCCACCTGCAATTAAAACGATAATGGCAACTATTAAACTAGTGACGTATTCTATACGTCCATGTCCATAAGGGTGGTCTTTATCCGGCTTTTTAGTGGATAGTTTAGTGCCGATAACCGTAACAATACTACTTAAGGCATCAGTTAAGTTATTAACCGCATCCAAGATAATAGAAATAGATCCGGCAATGATACCAATCGTGGCTTTCGCGGCAACTAGTAAAACATTACCTAAAATACCAATAATACTTGTTCTAATGATTAATTTTTCTCTATTCATCTTTAAAACCTTCCAAGACTTTATAAAGTAAGCGATATAATTCTTTAGCTTCCTCTTGAGTTAACTTTACTTTTTTAGCGATTTGAGGGGGAATCTCATATGCTTCTTTTTTTAATTCTAATCCTTTATTAGTTAAAGAGATAATTAATTCTCGATTATCGCTTGGTAAAGCTTTTTTAGATATATATCCTTTTTTTAATAATTTATTAAGTAAAGGAGTTAGAGTGCCGCTATCTAGATAGAGTTTTTCTCCTATTTCTTTTACTGAAACATGGTCTTTTTCCCAAAGGACCATTAAAACTATATACTGTGTATATGTGATATCTAACTTATCTAAAAACGGCTTATATTTCCTAGTAATCTCTTTTCCAGAGGCATATAAGGGAAAACATAACTGATTAGATAACTTTAAAGTATCGTCAGGATTAAATTCTTTCATTATTTCGCTAAGGCTTCCTTAATCTTTTCTTCAAAGGCAAATGGTTTTTCGGTAGGTTCAAATCTTCCTAAAACTTCTCCCTCTCTAGAAACTAAAAATTTGGTAAAGTTCCATTTAACTTTCTTATATTTACCTTTTTCGTTTTGAGAACATAAATAAGTAAATAATGGTTCTGCATTATCTCCTTTAACATCGATCTTCTTGAATCTTGGGAATTTAGTGTTGAATCTTAAAGAACAGATTTGGTTAATCTCTTCATCACTATGAGGAGCTTGATGGAAGAATTGATTACATGGGAAATCTAAAACTTCAAAACCTTGTTCATGATACTTCTCATATAAAGCTTCTAATTCTTCGTATTGTGGGGTAAAACCACACTTGGTGGCGGTGTTAACAATTAATAACACTTTACCCTTATATTGACTTAAGGAGACATCTTCTCCTTTTTGACTTTTAACTACAAATTCGTGAACTGACATAATCTCATCCTCCTATTCAGTAAATAAATTGTATGCAATCTAATTTTTGTTGTAAAGATTTATTTTTCTTTTCCTATATAATAGTGGAATGACAGTAAAAAAATTTTTATCGAAAATTGAAGACTTAACTAATAAGAAAATAGTGCTTACTGGTGGGACATCTGGTATAGGATTATCTTTTTTAAAATATTTAGTTAATAAAAATGCTTATGTGATTTTACTTGTAAGAAATATTAAAAAAGCTGAAAACATCGTAAAAGAATTAAACTATCCACATATTGATATTATTGAATATGATCAATCTTCTTATAAGGCAATAGAAAAAGGGATAGACGCTCTTTTAGATAAATATAGTAATGTAGATTCGATTGTTTTAAATGCTGGAGCGATGAGCAGGACCAAAGACTTAATTGAAGGTCATCCTTATAGCATTGGCGTTAACTATTTTGGAGTGAGACATTTCATTGAATATATTGCTCCTAAATTAACTAGTAAAACCAAAATCATTGTTCAAGGCTCTCTAGTTGCGGGTTTCCATTTAAATAAAAAGACAAATATTGATAGTAATAACTTCAAAACATTTAAGGAATATAATATCTCGAAAATGTGTGTTGAGGCATATACATATAAATTAATAAAAGAAAAGCCATACCCTAATATTGATTTTGTTTTAACTGAACCAGGAATTACCTCTACTAGCATCACTAGAGATTTAGATTCATTTTTAAAACATGTTGGTAAGGTTTTTGTTTCCACTTTCTTCCATAGTGTGAATAAAGCTTCTTTAACTTTGTTAGAGGCTGTTTCTTCTAAGGCCGTTCATGGTAGCTATATTGTTCCTAGAGGCCTATTTACTATATCTGGCTATCCTAAATATAAAAAATTCCCTAAAAATCGTATTAGAGAATATCTTGTTAAATAATTTGACAAAATCATTTCTTTTTAAAATATATTTCGTATAATGTATGTCTTATGGATAAAAAAAGACGTTTTAACACAAGAATGATCGCGACCACTGGAATATTAACAGCGATCGAGATTTTATTACAAGTAATTGGCAATTACATCGCCCCTGGCGGATTCACTTCTTTAAATTTTAGCCTTATTATCATCACTTTAGGAGCGATGATGTATGGACCAGTAGAGGGTGGCTTTTTAGGCCTTGTGTCTGGAACAATGACAATTTTAGCTCCATCAACTTTATCTTATTTTTATTCCGTTAGTCCTTTTGGAACAATATTGACGTGTTTATTAAAGACAACCTTAGCAGGTGTCATTGCCGGCTTAGTAATGATGATCTTTAAAAAGTATAATAAGAAAACCGCAGGTAGCATTGTTGCTTCAATTTTAGTTCCAATAGTGAATACTGGAATATTTGCTATCTTCTGTTTGGTGTTCTTTATGGGTCGATTAAGCGAGATTAATCCTACTAATATCGCTAGTGCGTTATTCTTAGGAATGATTGGAGTGAACTTCATTTTTGAAATATTGACTACTGCGATAGTTTCGCCTAGTTTGTTAAAAATAACCGAACAAGTATCCACAAAAAAAGAAGAATAAAAAAGCATCGAGACATCAAAAAAAATCGATGTTTTTATTTCGTTATAACAAAATAATTCTTTTATTTATACTTAATAAGTCTATATAATAGACAAGCGTTTATTTAGGAAATGCACACTGATGATTGAAATTGTTGAAGCTAAAAATAAAAAACAGATGAAGCTATTTGCGACCTTCCCTGTGAAGTTATATAGCAAATGCAAATATTATGTCCCTAGTATTGTAGAAGATGAAATGGTCATTCAAGATGAAACTAAGAATCTCTCTAAAGGCACTAGTGACTGCAAATGTTTTTTAGCGTATAAAGATGGTAAACTCGTTGGCCGAATTTGTGGCATTATCAATTATGAATCTAATAAAAAATTTAACGAAAAATGTATTCGCTTTAATCGAATAGATTTTATTGATGATGTCGAAGTTGCAAAAGCGTTAATTGAGGCTGTGATGAAATATGGCAAAGAAAATGGTTTAGATACGATTCACGGTCCTTGGGGATTTAATGACACTGATAGAGAAGGAATGTTAACCGAAGGATTTGATAAAATATCAAATTACGCAACAAATTATTCCTATCCATATTATATAAAGATTATGGAATCTCTTGGCTTTGAAAAGGAAAGTGAATGGGTTGAATTCCAATTTGATATCAATCACACCGATCCAAGATTCCATGAAGTGGCAGAGCAATTACGTGAACAAGGATATCGCGATTTATGTGACACGCTTTCCATTAAAAAAATTATTAAAGAGTATGGAGATAAATTCTTTGATTGCTATAACCGAAGCTACGCCGCTTTAGATAATTTTGTTCCAGTTGAAGGAGAATCGAAAAAAGCGACATTAAAGCAATTTGGTACCATCTTAAATAGAAACTATTTTTCTTTGATTGTTGATAAATATGATAATGTTGTGGCTTTTGGAGTGGGATTACCATTTATTGGTAAAGTTTTAAGAAAGGCCAAAGGGAGAATGCTTAGGGCTGCTATTCCTTTAATTTTAACTATTAAAAATCCTAAAGCTGTAGAACTCGCTTTAATTGGGGTTGATCCAATTTATCGAAATTATGGTGTTCACGCTTTAGTGGTGGATCGTTTCATTAATTCATTTAAAAAGCATCATATTACCGAAATCTTTATGGATCCGGTATTAACAACGAATAGCAAAATGCTTCAAACCTGGAAAGGAATGGAGAAAACTGTTCGCCAAAGACGGCAAACATTTAAAAGACCAATTGGAGAGTTATAAAAAAACCGCTTATGCGGTTATTTTTATTTTTCGAAGAATTTCAATAGCTCTTCGTAGACTTTTTGATTTTCTTTTTCGTTTAGAATTTCGTGCCTCATGTTGTCTAATGTGACAGTTTCAACATTTTTATAGCCTACTTTTTCTAATAAGGCTTTAGAGGACTCTCTACCTTTATCAAAGCCAGTACAAGGATCATCTTTACCAGCGATTAATAAGATTGGGGTGTCTTCTTTTACTGATTTATACTTTTTAGCTTTACCCATTGTTGATAATAAGCTCATTAAGGCATCAAAGCTTCCAAGAGTGAACTCTACTCCACAAAGTGGATCAGCGATATATTTATCAACATTCTCTTCATTATAGCTAAGCCAATCTAATGGAGTTTTTGGGTTTTCAATAGTTTTATTAAACGCTCCAACAGCAAGGCCATTAATTAATTTAGAGTGACCTTTAGGTCCTTTAAAGAGTTTAATACATTTAGTTAATGCTTTACCAACTCCTGCGATTGGATTTGGATTAACATATCCGCTTAAAGCAATTTTAGAATATTTTGTGCCATCACTTTGCATTAATACTCTAGAGATGATTGTGCCCATAGAGTGACCAAATAAATATAGAGGTAAATCCTTATCATATGTTCTTTTGATATATTTTCTAATTTCTTTTTGGTCGGCGATGATTAATTTGTCGCCTTTTTTATTAGAAATATGAGATAGAAGTGGAGCGGATTTACCGTGTCCTCTTAAATCAGATGTAACACATGTATATCCTTTAGAACATAAATATTCTGCGAATGCATCATACCTTTCTTTATATTCTTCCATTCCATGGACAAACTGGATAACTGCTTTTGGGTTTTTTGCTTCAAAAACCGCTAATGATAATTCATAACCATCAACACTTTTGAGTGTTAGTTCAACTTTTGACATATTAAGTACCTCGCTTAAATATTATAGAGCAATTAGAGTTAAGTATTTTGATTTTTTATTTTTTTTCACAAGGATTGCGTTTTTTCGAGTCTATATATATAGTGAGGAGTATTTATGAAGAGTAAAAACAAAAACGCAATTATAAGAAAAAAGAAAGAATTTAGATATCACAAAGTAAAGGTCAAGAGCAAAAACGACGTTGAGATTGATATTAGACACCCTTGCTATATTTTCCTTCAAATAGGAAATATTTATGTTTATGTACAATTAACTCATTCCTCAATTATCGATGGATTGATTTTAATAGAATTAAGAGAGAATCCTGATCCAATGGATTCAAAAAAATCTTATTGGATTCAAGAAATAAAATCAGATATTAAAAGCACATTTACTAAAGTCCAAAAAAGATGGAAAATCAACAAAGAAGACGATGTTGATATTAGAAGTTTATATAATAAAAAAAGATGATTTCGCCATCGGAATAAATCCTACCTGGGCGGGAGCGACATAGACTCACCAAATCATCTACTAATATTTAATATAATTATTGTATATATTGTCAATAATTAATTATATTAATTGCAGTTTTTTTTGCTTACACGCATAATATATGTGTTATGAAAATAAATAAGTGCTTTGAAACATTTCCTAAAAGAAATGAAGTGAAAGAGTTTTTAAAAGAACTCAAATCTTATATGTATCCTAATTATTTTGAGGATGCCGGAGATGATATATCTTCTTTTAAAAAGAAAAAAATAGAAGTTATAAAAGACATCTATCTTAAATCTATTTGTAAGACTACTTGGAATAAGTTCTCTTTAGTAATTGATGATATTAAATCTAAATTAGATAGAGATTTAGAATTTTTCTATGAATCAGATCCTGCTGCAGATAGTAAAGATGAAATCATTATGGCCTATCCTGGTTTTATGGCCATAGCCTATTACCGCATTGCTCATGAATTATATAAATTAGGGGTGTGCTATGTCCCAAGAATCATTACAGAGATTGCCCACTCTAAAACAGGAATCGATATTCATCCAGCTTGTAAAATCGGCTGTCCTTTCTTTATTGACCACGGTACTGGAATAGTCATTGGTGAAACTAGTGAAATCGGTAATTATGTGAAAATGTATCATGGGGTGACTTTAGGGGCGCTTTCTTTAGAAGGCGGTCACACTCTTCACGGGGTAAAAAGACATCCAACTATCAAAGATTATGTAACTATCTACGCTGGAGCCTCTATTTTAGGTGGAGAAACTGTAATTGAAGAAAGAGCGGTCATTGGCTCAAACGTCTTTATTGTTAACTCTGTGGTTAAAGATACGAAAGTTATATATTCAGAGAATAATATTAAAATTAAATAATTTAATTATTTAGGAGCATCGTCGTGAATAAGAAATTCTTATTACCAATAATATCTATTGGACTTGTTTTATCTTCTTGTGGTGGAGATAGTAATCCTCCAGTTCATAAATTGGATCATTTAGATATTGATTCTTCTAACTGCCAAACAACTTTTACTTATGGTGAAGAGTTTAATTATGACGGCTTAAAAGTAGTGGCGGTCTATGATGATGATAGCTCAATCTCTATCAGTGATTATAAAGTTAACACCCCAAATATGTATGTGCTTGGTAATCAAGATGTTAAAGTTGAATATTTAACTTTAAGCAAGACTTATCAAATTAATATTGTCGAAGCACCAAGCTATTTTCCTACTAATGACGCTATATCTTTTTTATCTAGTAGAGGAGTGGATAATCCATCTAACTACTTAACCAGTAAAATCAAAGGAATTGATAAAGTAATCTCTTCAGAAATTGTTGAAGAAGATATTCCTTATTTTCATGTTGAGACTAATATCACTAATATGTATTATCAAGAAATAATGGCGGAGTTAGCCTCTTTACACTGGGATAATGGTGAAGGTGGAGTGTTAGTTGATCCAACTTTAACAGTCGGAATACACGGCTATTTTAATAATAGTATTTATGCTTTTGATTTTTACGCTTATAGCGATATTATCGCTGTTCCTCCTGAAGAGGATCCAGAGGAAGAAGGAGAAGAAAAAGAACTTGATTTCCCACTTCAAAACGCTGGATATATTGCTAAAGAGACTAATTTAGATGGCAAGAGCTATACGTTTAATCAAGATTTTACTTTTTCTTTTGCTAAAAACGGAAGTAATGCTCCAATTTCAGAAAAATCCAATTATGTAGCCTTATATACGAATAACTCATTAACTATTTCTTCTAAATATAGAATGAAGAAAGTGGAGTTCACTAATCAAGATAGTTCTAAAAATGGTGATTTAACTGCTGATGAGGTGAAATTAAGTAAATCCTCAACTTTAACTACTTGGACTGGTAGCGCTAAATCGATTACATTTACCGCGAATAGCCAATATCGTTTCTCCAATATCAAAATATATTATTTTGAGCATGTAGAACCTGTAATTGAAGGCTTAAAGACAATTAAAGAAGTATTAGACTTTGCCGAAACAGTAACCTATACCCCAACTAATGGATGGTATTTAACTAATAATGAAGTGACGGTTAAGGTAAAGGCCATTGACGCGATTGATAGTGTGACCACTAGTGGATTAGACGCTAATGCTAGAGGAAAAGTGTTGTGTGTTGATGAAACTGGATATATTGTCATTTCTAGCGGTGTTAGTAAATCTAATCCAATCGATTTCTATCAAAGAGTAAAAGATTATATTAAAGCAGGAACAACAACATATGTTGTAACTGGTAAGCTTGCCTTCTTTAATGATGTTGTTGAAATCAAAGTGGAGTCTTATCAATATGACCCTGATTTAGAAATTAATTATGATTTAAATAATTTTGTTACTGATGGAATTAATAGTAGTGAACTACTTATGAATCACTGTAAAGCTATCAAAACTAATAGTGATGGTTATGGGGTGGGCAAAATTATTAAAATGCCTTCTCTTACTTATTTTAATAAGTATAATGACGCGGGTAGTTATTATTTCTTAGATCAAGAAGGTAAGTTAGTGCCAATTTATTCATTATTAGACAAAGATAGGAGTAGCCTACAAGAGGGTAAGGTATATGACATTATTGGCTTTGAATCTTTATATAAAGGAAGACCTTCTTTAAGAATTCTTGAAGTAACTTTAAATTTAGAAGCTACTCCAGCAAGCTTTGATTTTACTACCGCGACTAGCAAAGAAAACACTAGATACTTCTATAACATAAATAGTGATAATGCATCTTATAAAGATGAATTCTATAGTAGTGTTACTACCGTTTATAAAATGGATGTATTTGTTTCTAGCTATGCATATGATAAATTCACATTTAATAGCAGCTATTATGAATATAACAAGTCATTTACCACAGGTAATAGTCAAGTTGCCGCTAGCCAACATTATTCTTTAGGTGTCTTTAATAAAGATATCGAATATAAACAGCTATTTGCGGATTTTGATTTAGCTAATGCTACCAGTAAAGAAGATGCTGATAATTTGAAATTAACTTTATATTTCACTTTAGCGTTTTTAGATACAGTAGATGGTAGAAAGATGTGGAGAGTCAATGTTTTTGAAGATTTAGTCTTTGGACTAGATTACTATGAATCAGAAACTGCCTCTATTGATTTTACTTCTATGACTCCAAGTCATGATGAAAATAAACAATGGTATCAAGTTGGAGACTTAAAAGTCACCAATGCGTCTACTGCTATTAATAACTATTCTTATTCTGTCTACTATCTTAAAGTTGTTGATGGTACTTCTTTAACTATTGAATTTAATAAACCAATTATCGCTTTTAGCTTATATCATAAAACTTATTCTTATATTGCTGGAGTAGGGGAGTTAGATATCACTAGTTACCGTCAATTTAAAGATCACACAGTGTTTTTATTAGCTTCTCCTATTAGTTATATAGAAATTAGTGATTTTGTAATAGGTGGAAATAGAAATAATGCTTATTTAGGAATTGAAAGCATTGTAGTTAATTATTAGAGGTACGTCATATGGGATTACGTTCAATTAAAGAAATTTTTATTACTGGACATGGACCAAGTAGTAGTCATACGATGGGGCCATATTTTGCCGCACAATACATTTTAGGAAAATATAAAGATATCAAATATGTGGAAGTAACTTTATATGGCTCTTTAGCATTAACTGGGAAAGGGCATTTAACTGATTACATTATTGATGTTGCCTTAAAGGACGTTCCTCATAAGATTATTTTTAATAAAAAAACCAAAACTAAACATCCAAACACAATGACTTTTAAAGTGACTGATTCCTCTGATAAGGAGCATTTAGAAAATGTCATCTCTATTGGAGGTGGTAGTATTGTCACTGTTGACAATATCAATGAGATTGCTTCTAAAAATATTTATCCTCACACTCATATGAGTGAGATTATGAAATACTGTATTTCTCACGATATATCTTTCTATGATTATGTCCTCGCTCATGAAGGGAAAGATATCTTTGATTACTTTAAAGATGTTTTAAAAGTAATGGATGCCGCACTTGATAGAGGTTTAATAGCCGAAGGATATCTACCTGGAAAGTTACATGTTAAAAGAAAAGCCAAAGCGATGTATGAGGCGATGGAACATACTACATTAGGCTTAAATGATGTAGCGATGAATGTCGCGATTGCTTCTTTTGCGGTCGCTGAGGAAAATGCCTCAGGAGGAATTATTGTCACCGCCCCTACGTGTGGTAGTGCTGGTGTACTTCCTGGTTGTATTAAATATTTAAGAATGAAAGGTGTTAGTGATGACAATATCATCAAAGGCCTTGCAGTTGCTGGTTTATTTGGTATTGTTTGTAAGATGAATGCCTCTGTTAGCGGAGCAGAATGTGGTTGCCAAGCAGAAATTGGAGTAGCGTGCTCTATGGGAGCAGCGATGATTGCCTTCTGTTTTGGAAAAGAAATCGCTGATATTGTTCAAGCTGCAGAAATTGCTTTAGAGCATTCGTTAGGTTTAACTTGTGATCCGGTTGATGGCTATGTTCAAATTCCTTGTATTGAACGTTGCGCGATTTATGCAATTAAGGCTATTAATGCGGTGAAACTCGCAATTGTTATCCCTAATGATGACATTCATGTTAGCTATGATGATTCAATTAGAACAATGTATCAAACAGGCCTGGACATGAATAAGAAATATAAAGAAACATCATTAGGTGGACTTGCAGAATTTATCAAATAAATTTACAAAATTATATTAATTTTGCTATTATATAGAGCACACTAAAAAGGAGAAAGAGTTATGTATCGAGAAAATTCATGGAAAAAATATAACGATAAACAAGAAAAAGAAGTCTTTAAATTTGCTGAAGGCTATAAAGATTTCTTATCCGCTAGTAAAACTGAACGTTTAGCGGTTAAAGAAGCCAAAGCAAGATTAGACAAAGCTGGCTATATTAACGCTGAAGAAGTGAAATCAGTAAAGCCAGGAGATAAGATTTATTTTTTAAATAAAAATAAAAACGTCTGTGCTTTTATAGTTGGAAGTAAACCTCTTAGAGATGGTTTAAGAATTTTAGGAGCTCACATCGACTCCCCAAGAATGGACTTAAAAGAACATCCATTATATGAAAAAAATGAATTCGCTTTAGCGGATACCCATTATTATGGTGGAATTAAAAAATATCAATGGGTCACAATTCCACTCGCCTTACATGGAGTAGTTTGTAAAAAAGATGGCTCAGTGGTTGATGTTCACATTGGTGAAGATGAATCCGACCCAGTCGTTGGTATTTCTGATTTATTAATTCATTTAAGCGCTGACCAACTTCAAAAACCAGGCGCTAAAGTGATTGAAGGTGAAGCTTTAGACTTAACTATTGGTAATAAGCCACTTAAAGGTGATGAGAAAAACGCTGTTAAGGCTAATGTCTTAAAGATTTTAAAAGAAAAATATGATATTGAAGAAGAAGACTTCATTTCTGCAGAAATCGAAGTGGTGCCAGCTGGAAAAGCTAGAGATTATGGTCTAGATCGATCCATGGTTGCTGGCTATGGTCATGATGATAGAAGCTGTGCCTATACTTCTTTAATGGCGTTAATTGACACCAAAAGTGTTGAACATACAGCATGCTGTATTTTAGTTGATAAAGAAGAAATTGGTAGTGTAGGCGCCACTGGTGCTCAATCCCGCTTCTTTGAAAACGCTGTCACTAAATTATTAGAACTTGCTGGAGAAAAAGATCCTTTATGGGCTGCTAGAATTGTCTTTGAAAATTCTAAGATGCTTTCTAGTGATGTCTCTGCAGGATTTGATCCTTTATTCCCAAGCGTTTCTGATCCAAATAACGCTGCTTATTTATCCTATGGCTTAGTATTTAATAAATATACTGGCGCAAGAGGTAAATCAGGAAGTAATGATGCTAACCCAGAATATTATGCTTGGATTAGAAGAGTGATGGATGATGCTAGTGTTAACTGGCATAACGCTGAACTTGGAAAAGTCGACCAAGGCGGTGGAGGAACTATTGCCTACATCTTAGGTAATTACAATATGAACGTTATTGATGCTGGTATCCCAGTTTTAAATATGCACGCCCCTCAAGAAATTGTTTCTAAGGCTGACTTATTTGAAGCTTATAGCGGATATAAAGCATTCCTAGGTGCTAAATAATGGAAGAAGCAGTAAAAGAGAATTCTTTAAAAGCTAGATGGGCTAGATTTCATAGCAAATTAAAACATACATTTACAGAAACAAAATTTGGCCAAGTTTGGATTAAATATCGTTTACAATATTTAGCCTACACTTTAGTTATGGAAGCGGTGATGGCAGGCTTATATTTCATCGCTACCCGTATTCCTACTCAAGTAGTGACTTTTGATACCACAATTATTGACGATAAGATTCCATTTATTTCTTATTTCTATTTCTTCTATCTTTTCTACTATGTAGTTCCGGAACTCGCGTTATGGGCATTATCGTTCTGGGATAAGAAGAAATCTCTTAATTTAACTAGCTCTTGTATCGTTATGTCTTTCTTAGCGTTTATTTGCTACTGTTCTTGCCAGGTGAGAATGGTTCGTCCTCAAGCTGAAGCGATTGTTGCAGAATACGCTAACTTCTCTAGCGTCTATAATTTAGATACGTTCTTTAAGTGGGCAGTTAACTTACAATACACTAAGTTAGATCCTATCCCAGTTAACTGTATGCCGTCTTTACACTGTGCAGTATCTTCTGCAGTAGTATTGACCGCTATTCCTACTGGAAAAGGTGAAGGTAAATTCCCAATTGGTTGGCGTATCTTCTTTGGTTTATTCGGTTTAGGAATTATCCTTTCTACATTTATTATCAAACAACATTATTTCTTCGACGCTATCGCGGGAACATTTGGATTTGTCCTGGTCTACTTCATTATGAAGTTATTAGTTGTTCCTGCAATTGATAAACATAGAGAAAAGAAACAATTATTAAAAGAACAACTTACTAGCGAAAACTAATAAGGTTTATCTTTACAAAGGGAATAGATTTATATAAACTATTCCTTGCGATTTGGCGAACGTGGTGAAGTGGTTAACACATCTGGCTGTGAACCAGACATTCGTGAGTTCGATTCTCATCGTTCGCCCCATTCTTAATGTACAGCATAAATGCCCACCTATAATGGGCATTTTTGTTACTTAGAAGCCCTAAAATCATATATTTAAAGCAAAAGTGTAAATTCGCAAGTTCGAATTCATAGTCGAATTAATGTGTTTTGCTAAGTTAGATTCCCAACTTTTCTCGCACCACTCAACAATGCATAACCACCTTGGAAGAACGGGTGTGAACTTTCTTGATAGGAGATTCCAACAATTGTAGAATGTGTATTGGATTTATATAACCAGACGCTTGGAAATTAAAGAGAAATAATACAAGTTATGTGGAATTGAAAAAGAATAATACATAGTATTAATTTGAAATATGCAATCAAATGTCGATAAAATAGCAAAAATTAAAAAAGCACAATTGTATCTTTTGATCCCAATAGGATTATGTTTTATTGCTATGGTAATTTTAGGAATTGCTACACAAATGGATTTTTATTTCATTCCTGGAGTTCTTATCACATTACTTGGGATTGCAGAAATCGTTCTAGCAGGTATGCGCGGACACGAAAACAGAAAGCAACATGAACGGGATAGAAAGACATCTTCTTATGTGGGCGCATCAACAAATTATGCTCAGCCTCCTGTTAGAAGGGCAACAGATGATTTATTCATTAAAGAGATTGATGATTATGTTGCAAGGGAATTTCCAGAACTCCCTTTGGATAACGCTATAATTGGTCTTACCTTTTCAACAGATTACTTAAGTGATATAAGAAAAACTGCCTTTGAAATGCAAAAGCATTTAGGAATATCAACATTTATAATCACGATTTCTTTAAGAAAACTGAATGATGAAAACGCCAAGAAACTTGAGGCGGGTCACTTTAGAAGAACTGGTTTAATTACTGCGGAAATTGAAATAGATTCTAATCTTTCAAAGGTAATGGCATTAGCGTGTTTGGCTCATGAAATGTCACACGCTTATCAAAGTTTTAAAGGCAAACAACCATATCAAGATGGCTCAACGAAAGAAGAACAATTTACAGACTTATTTACCTATTACCTCGGTTTCTCAAGCCTAATCAAAAATGGATATTATAGTGGAAATCAAAAGCTAGGATATGTCGAAACTGGAGATTTCCAGAAAACAGAAGAGCAATATTCATCTAGAACAAGTTCTTCCGGCAGTTACAAGAAGGAAAAGAAAGATTTAAAAGAACTTATCATTCTATATGAAACTATGGTAGAAGAGATACTATCTCTATGCGCAGGTTTGCTCGCAAAATACATGCCTCCAGATGATAAGTCATACATTAGGACAATTAATGAAAAATACAACTCACCAGAAGTTAAAGAATATATTTCTAAAATTAATGACAATATCGATAGGAGAGCTAAATTGAATCTTAACATGGATCAAATAGGTGTTGAAATGAAAATAGAGGAGTTGATGGAAGACAAAACTAAGGTTCAGCGAATTTATGATTATGTTTTTGGAAAATAAAAAGCATTTTTTCAATGAAAAATAATCCTTGTTATGTGTCTTGGAAAAGGACTAATACAAAAGTATTAAGGCAAAACCGAATAAGGCTCACCTTGTGGTGGATTTCATCGTGGGCCATCTAGCCATTAATTTCGTAAGATTTAGGCGCTTTGATTCACAAAAAATAATTTTTCAAGGCATTTAAGGCGTACAGTAAGGACATTTTGTAAATAAGTATAGATTATATCTATACTTTTTTTGTATTTATCAGAGTTATGGTGACAAAAACTTCAAAAAAGTTTTTTATTTCTTGTCGTCATAAACGCCTAGACAATAGATGCTTTTATCTTTAGATATATAGATATTTAATTTGTCGTATATATTGTTTAAGATAAACTCTCCTAGACCAACAAAACTTTTCTCTTTTGTTTTTATAGTTCTGCTTCTTATGTAGGCATATATTTTTTTAAGTAAATTAGTTGAAATAGAGTCAACATATTTAAAGGATTTAGTGTTTTGAGTTTTGCTTACGTATTTATGATGTTTTGGTTTGCCATATATTGTCCCCACCAAATACATCGTGGTGCTGTATAAAAAACAATCTACTGAGCCTATATATTTTCCGATTTCTTGATCTGTTGGTTCTCTATCTTTTATCAAAGATAAAAATCTATCTTTCTCTTTTAAAAGTTTCTCATAAAATTTAACCAAATAAAGAAAAGTTGGATATTGATATTCTTTGCAGTTTATAAAAGTGAATCGGTAAGCAAAAAATTCTGTCCAAACATCAAATGCAATATTTCGACATATTTCTTTAAAAGTTCTGGCCTTGTTTTCTACTTTCTTTAAAAAGTTGCTTTTGCTGTTTAAAAAAGTAATTTTATCTTCTACGTGAGCAAATTCGTGAAGCGCAGTGGGATATAGATAGTGTCCTTGAGTGTTATCAAAAGTATCTATGTAAAATTTATCAAATTCAATTTTGAATCTTTTATTTCCTAAATATGATGTTATTCCACCAGTTTTTTGATTTGGTCCAGTAGCAAAACTATCAATTTGATCAACTACATCAATTTTGATTGAGACAGGTTTTGATAAACTGCTTGCTAACCCATTAAAAAAATTAGACAAATCTTCTTTTGATTTGTTAGAAAGAGTGTTTTTACTTTTTCCATAATTAATAGTGATTGTTGACTTATTTTTGTTCATAAAAGTAGTATACTCCAATATTGTGCTACAAATATATGCATCAATAGAATCACAGCAATTATTTCTCGCAGGTAGCAATGTATACCGATTAAATGATGCTTTCGATTATTTATTAGAGCCTCACTGGTAGTGCCTTAATTAGAAGCCGATTTACGGCTTTTATTTTCAATAGTGTACTAAAAACACAGTGCTTTGATTATATTGAGATGTCTTTTTATATATTGATAAAGTGTCGGTTAACCGATATAATGTAGTCATGACATTCTTAGATTTACTTTCAGAAAAGAAAACTACTGTATATTCATTATCTTTGGATAGTGGAGTACCTAGAACAACTTTAACAGATATCGCTTCTGGTAAAGCTGATATTTTAGAATGTTCTGGAAAAACATTATTAGCAATTTCAAAAACTCTTAATGTTTCTATTGAGGATCTTCTTTCTTTAGAAAGAGAAGAAGCTAAAACTGTTTTGCCAGGTTTTTTAATTGATTCAATTAACGATTATCGTAAAGCAATACGAAAAGATAGTACTCTTATTGATTGTTATAGTGATCAGCTTAACAGCTCAATAAATGTTGCGGAAGTAGAGAATTTAATCACAAAAGAACAAGCAGATAGACTGCGTATGAGATATTTTGGAGGCAATAACTATGATCGATTATGCAACCAAGATGTTTGGTGATTCATTTGCCAAGTAAGTTCACTCTAAGATATTGTTATGAGATTAAAAGTTGATTCTGTTATTTCTAATGAATATCCTGAAGGTTTAACCATTCAAGCTCTTTTAGATTATAAAGATATAGAAGCAGTACCATGGCTAGTAATTTCAGTAAATGGAGTGTTTGTTAAAAGAGAATATTTTAAATCTCATGTTTTAAATGATGGAGATGAAATAGAACTCATCTATATTAGAGGTGGAGGATAATGAGTCGCTATTCTCGCCTTTTAGAACTTAAAGATATTGACTTAGAACAGCTTCTTTCTCTTGCTCAAAAAAGAGTACTTATTATTGGAGTGGGCGGAGTTGGTCAACACGTCTCTACTTATTTAGTCACTAATGGGGTCACTAATCTAACAATCGTGGACTACGATAAAGTCGAATTGTCTAATTTAAATAGACAAATTTTGCTTACTGAATCTGATGTTGGAAAACTTAAAGTTGATGTTGTTAAAAGTGCCTTATTAAGTAGAAATAGTGACGCCCATATTAACTCAATTAATCTAAAAGTTGATGAATCTAATATCGAAGAGTTAGTTAAAGACTATGACTTAGTTATTGATGCGGTAGATAACTGGAAAGCTAAATTAATTATCGCTAAAGCGTGTAAAGATAATAAGATTCCGTTTTTACATATTGGAGTGGACGGATATAAAGGACAGTATTGCTTATTTATTAATAAAAGCTTATTAGATATCACAAATTCCGATATCGTTTCCTCTCCTAAAGATGGCGTCATGGGACCAATGGTGGGCATTATATCTTCTTTAGCTAGTATGCTCGCTATTAAGCATTTATTAGGTGAATGTTCTGGCTTAGACAAAATATATTATTTTGACTATAACTCATATAGACTAGTTGAAATGTTAATTTCATAAGACTAAAATATTTTTGTATTAAAAGGAGATTTTTAAAATGAAAAAAGTTATGGGCTTAATTAAGCCATATTTAAGCTTAATCTTTGGTGTTTTATTTTTCTTGCTCTATTTGAACTGGATTCGCGCTGACGGAAAGGTGTTTGCAATTGGTTTAGTTGCAGTCATTATCTCTTCTTACTACCTCTGCGCTGGAATTTTAGGGATTGTTCTAGGAGAGAAGATGCCTGCTGGTTTAAAGAAAGTGTTAAACATCTTATCTGTTTCTTTATTCCCAACATTTATGTTTGTGTTCTATCTACTTAGAGTGATTGAAAATTCTGATTTTATGGGACCAACCGCTTGGGTAATTTATCCATTATGCATGGGTGCTTCCTTATTGATGGTTGTGTTTTACATTATCTCTAGATTTGAAAAGAGCGCTGTTATCGTTAGATTAACTGGATTATTTGCTGCTATTTTTGCTATTGCTTTAGTCACTGATTTATTATTTGACGCTCAAGGTAATGAAGCGACTTTTGCTACAATTGGTGTGGTGACATTATTAGTTTACGCAATTTATATTGTTTTATTATTCAATTCATTATCCAAAGAAAAAGCTGAATAATTCAAAACTTATTTATTAAACTACTAGCCTCGCATTTGCGGGGCTTTTTCGATATTAATTAAATAATATGGCGGAGTAATATATTTTCTAATAAAATTATTACAAGATGAACATTCTTCTCACTAATGATGATGGGTATGATGCTTTAGGTATAAAAACACTGAAAGCACTTTTAAGCAAGTACGGAAAAGTGATTGTAGTGGCCCCTAAAACAGTGATGTCCGCTAAATCTGTTGCTCTTAATTTAACAGAACCAATTGAAGTTATTAAAAAGAGCGATGATTTATATGTTGTGAATTCTACCCCTGCTGATTGCGTTGCTTATGCTTTAAGTAGTATTGGTGTTAAATTTGATCTAGTTGTTTCTGGAATTAATCACGGACATAACATCTCTTATGACACAATGTATAGCGGGACAATTGGAGCGTGTTTACAGGCTTTAACATATCGTATCCCTGCTATTGCAGTTTCAGCAGAACATAATTTCGAATTGGTGGAGAAATATTTTGATGAAGTGATGTCTTATATCAAAACTAACAACTTATTATCTAATGAATATTTATTAAATGTGAATTTTCCTTTAGGGGACATTGTTAAAGGCATCAAAGAAACACATATCTTCTATAGAAAAGAAGTGACATATTATCAAGAAGTAGAAAAAAACAAATATCAAGCATTACGAACTTTGAAAGATGAAGAATGTGATGATACCTCTAGCGATGTCTACGCGGTTCATCATGGCTACATATCTATATCTAAATTGGGGAGGACATTAGATTATGAGTGAGGTTACATTAAAAGACGGAAGAGAGATTAAAAATTATAAGCCACGAAAGAAAAAGATGTGGTGGAGATACCTATTGATGTGGTTTACAGGATTTTTATCTTGTGTTTTAGTCATTGGTATTGCCGGTGTTCTTATGGGGACAGTGTTTAAAACTGGGCAAGTCATAGGAATGTTTGGTCTAGATGCTGAAAGTATATTGCAACCAGAATACCAAGGAATGACACTTCTCCAATTGATTTCTTCTTTGCCAAGTCAAAAGTTTGAAACTCTTGGTGATATTGACAAAGTCACTCCTACGATTAAAAATGCACTTCTTACTAATATTAACCCTGCTTTAGAAAAAGAAGTTCATTATCAATTTAAATGGGATGAAATTAAAACAAAACCTTTTACATTAAACAAATCTAGTCCGCGTTCTGATGAAGAATACGATCACACTATGAGTTTGATGGAATTCATTCCTCATGCGATGAAAACTGGTATTAAAATCGGTAATTTCTTTAAGAAAGACGGCAAAATTGTTGCTAATGGTGTTTTGAAATACATTGTTTACCCAATCGTCTATGACGAAGTTAACAAAAAATATGTTGTTAATGAGAATGCTAGTGAAGACGAATTAGTTTCATTACAAGATATTATTGATGGTGGCGATGGTTATTTTGATAAAGTCAAAAAAGCTATCGTTATTGGTGATGTAATCGATACTAGCACCAGTCCATTTTTACAACAAGTCGCTACTTGGACATTAGCGGATTTTAATGACACTAATATCAAACAATTAGAAATCGGTAAATTAATTGAAGGTGGCGGACCTTTCATTGATCAAATTAGAGAATTAGGTTGGACAATCGGTGATTTAAACGATACTAATATCAAGACTTTGCAAATCGGCAAATTATTCACCGATGAAGAAGCTAAGAATAATAAGTTATTACAAACAATCAAGGCTAAAGGTTGGGCAATTTCCGATTTAACTGATTTTTCCAATATCACCGGTTTAAAACTTGAAGAAGTTATTGATACAACTAAAACAGATTTCCTTAAAGCTATAGGTGGATATAAATTTGATGAAATCATGGCTAACGGATTTGTTGAAGGACTTCCACTAAAAGATCTTTTCCCTAAAGCTGATGGAGTTTTAAAAGCTTTAGCAAATATGACATATAAAGATGATCAAGGTGAACACTATTACACTGTTGGGGACTTAAACAATAATAATCGTGTTTTAGCTCTTAAGATTTCTGATATCTTTACCGGTCTTAAGGAAGGTGATATTTTGTATTCATTTAAAGATAATACTTTAAAAGAAATTAGTGAAAAAGATATTAGCACAGTTAGAATTATCGATATTTTCCCTGACTATAAAAATAATTCTATTTTAAAAGCAGTCGTTGATCTAAAAGGAATTGATGAAGAAACCAACAAACCTAAAGCTACAATTGGTGATTTGACTAATCAAGAAACAATTAATAGCATTCCATTATCCGCTGTTGTTACTGCTGGCGATAATGTGGTTTTAAAATCTTTAATTAATTTGAAATCTACAATTGGTAATTTATCATCAAAAATCGAATCATTAACCTTACGAGATGTGATTGATATTGGAACAGATCCAACTTCGATGATTTATAAAATTGCGACCTCCGAGGCCTTAAAAGATTGTCCAATCACTAGTATTGGTGCTAAATTCTCTTCGTTAAAAATTAGTGATTTATTTAATATTGATGAAAAATCTTCACCGCAAGTTTTAATAGCTTTAAAAGATACAACTCTTAATGACTTAAGTAATGCGATGAAGGATTTAAGAGTTAAAGACGTGATGAAGATTTATCCAGGTGATATTTATAAACGCTCACTTGGTGGCGATGCTTATGAATATTACATCCTTCATAGCGAAGATTGGGAAAAAGTTCCAAACGAAGAATTAAGCGAAGAACTTGCTGCTTATTACACAAAAGATACTGGCTATATTGCTAAAAAAGAAGCAAAAGAGTTTACTGGTACCGACGTCCCTAGCAAGACTGATACAGAATTAAAAGATGCAAAACCTCGTGATTCTTTATATGCAGTTGGTAACACAGTCATTAATGACTCTAGTGCAATGATTATTGCTTTAAGAAATAGTTTGGCTTTAAAAGATGTCGTAGATATTGATGAGAATTCTCCACAAGTTTTGCAAAGCTTGAAATACACTAAATTAGTGGATATTCCAGAAAGAATTGCAGAATTAAAATTGTCTGATATCATCAATATTGATCCTGCTTCATCTTCAAATATTATGAATATTTTGGCCGGTGTTACTGTTTTCGGCGAAGGCAACAATAATTTGCAACATGCTTTAGAAAACTTAAACATCATCGAATTATTTGGCGATGCCATGTATGAAAAAGATGAAAAAGCAGCAAGTAGAAATTCTATCAGAATTTCATTTACTCCTCTTGATGGCGATGTCAATAAAGGTGCTATCGTTGAAGGATCTAACGCTGATGTATTAGCCAAAGGAATAATCAACAATACTGCCAAAAACAAGGACGAGAATATCTTTGTTTACGATAGTGGTAATAATAATTATTATTACGATTATGTTTATTCTGCTTCTGAATATTCTATAGCAGCGATTAATCCTGCTGTTAGAGAAGCATATAAATATGTCACTGGAAGCGAATATCAAGGCACAGAGACATTTGACGAGAAGAATAATTCTTTAACAGCTTCTATCGAAATGATTTATAAAGAAAAAGATGTATTCTATCAAGTCAAGATTGAATCTATTAAAAGGCAAAAAATCAATATGACTTATTGGTTTATGTTTACTACAGCGAAAAAAAATGACGAAGATGAATCTTACGAAAAATTCTCAGATATTGATAAATATTTCGTCCTTAAAGAAGGCTATTCATATACTGTTAATAGCATGAGCAAATTCACCGATAATATGTTTAACCATGTTAAAACAGAAAGCCTTCAATCGTTACATGATGCAGGACTAATTACTGATCCTGATCCAGAAAACCCAATACCATTCAATGCCGTTTTAAACGATAAAATTATGGGCACTGACAACCCTTATGGCGGCCGAACATTTGGCAGTCTTACTATTAATGAATTAATTGACCTTATTAATAGAATCTTGCCATACATCTCTCATTAATAAACTTAAGGTTTATTTTAGTGATAAAACGTGTATAATAATCAATTAGAAAAGAGGATATAATATGCCATTAGTTAACACTATTGAAATGTTTGAAAAGGCCTATAAAGGTGGTTACGCCATTGGGGCTTTTAACTGCAACAATATGGAAATCGTTCAAGCCATTACTGAAGCAGCTAAAGAATGTAACTCTCCAGTCATCTTACAAGTTTCTGCTGGAGCAAGAAAATATGCTAAACCTGTCTATTTAAAGAAAATGGTGGAAGCTGCTGTAGAAGATACAGGCTTACCAATCGTCTTACACTTAGACCACGGTGCAGATTTTGAAATTTGTAAAGATTGTATCGATGGTGGCTTTACCAGCGTCATGATTGACTGCTCTAGTAGACCATTTGAAGAAAATATCGCTATTACACGTAAAGTTTGTGAATACGCTCACGCTCATAAACCATATGTTACCGTTGAAGCTGAACTTGGAACTTTAGCTGGTATCGAAGATGAGGTTAAAGTCGAACATGGTGCAGAAAGCTACACCAAGCCAGAAGACGTCGAAGAATTTGTTAAAAGAACTGGATGCGATAGCTTAGCTATTGCTATTGGTACATCTCATGGTGCTTATAAATTTAAACCAGAACAATGTACTAGAGATCCAAAAACTGGAAAACTTCTCCCACCTCCTTTAAGATTTGATATCTTAGAAGAAGTTTCTAGAAGACTTCCAGGATTCCCAATTGTTTTACACGGTTCTAGCTCTGTTAACCAAGAATATGTTGATATCATTAACGCTCATGGTGGCAAACTCGTTGACGCAGTTGGTGTTCCAGAAGAACAACTTAGACACGCTGCTAGATTAGCGGTTTGTAAGATTAATATCGATAGCGACCTCCGTTTAGCGATGACTGCAGGTATTAGAGAGCACTTCGATGAACATCCAGAACACTTTGACCCACGTCAATATGTCGGTGATGGTCGTAAATATGTCAAAGAACTTGTGAAACATAAAATCACAGAAGTTCTTGGTTCTAACGACAAGATTTAATTTAATGAATTAAATTATAGGAGACAGAAATGTCTCCTTTTATTATACTTATTATATGAACGTCATCTTTATTTGCCACGGAAATATTTGTCGCTCTCCAGTTGCAGAGATTCTTTTTACTGATTTAGTTAAAGAAAATAAATTAGATATCAACGTTTCTAGTAGAGCGACTTCTTTAGAAGAAATAGGCAATGACATCTATCCTCCGATGAGAAGAGTGTTACATAATCATGGTTATATTGATGTGCATCATTCCGCGACTAGAATTTCTAGAAGCGAATTTGAATCCGCTGATTACATATTCTATATGGATAAGAATAATTTATATTATTTACAAAGATTATTTGGACCTAGTGATAAATATCATCTAATAACTGAATATTTAGATAACGTAGAAATAGAAGATCCATGGTATACAGATAGATTTGAATTTGTTTATCAAAGAATTAAAAAAGCAGTGGATGCAATCATTAAACACATAAAAAAATAACTCGGTATAACCCGAGTTATTCTTTTCAAGAATAGAATTATTCAGCTTTCTTTTCTTCTTCTGCTTGAGCTTCTTCTTTAATTTTCGCTTCTAATTTTTCTCTAGCCTCAACACCTTTTCTATGAACACTATTAATGACCTTAATAATGATGAAGAGGATGAGAGCGACTAATAAGAAGTTAATAACCGCAGAGATAAATGCGCCCCAGTCAATAAAGTTGGTTTTCGCCCAGTCGATTTGTTTGACGATTTGGCCACCTACTTCTGTTTCCATATAGACTGGATCACCTAAGATAGTTCTTGCTGATTCTAAGCCGCCTCTACCACCAATTAACCAGTTAATTAATGGTTGAAGAATGCCGCCTGTTAAAGCAGTAACGATTGCAGTGAACGCACCACCGATAATGACACCAACGGCCATATCCATGACGTTACCACGGGTAATGAATTCTTTGAATTCGCCAAAGAATCCTTTCTTATTTGGATCTTTTGCCATAAATATTTTTGTCCTTTCGTTTAAATAATAATTCAAACGACTTTAATTTAAAACATTTTTTTACTATGATTAAGAAAGGAGAAAAATATGATTGATTTACATTTACACCTTGATGGTTCTTTAGGATTAGAAGATTTTAAATATTTAGCGGAAAGAAATCACATCTCTTTAGGGGATGATTTTCCAAAAAATGTCCGTGTTCCAGAAGGCTGTACATCTTTAGAAGAATACCTAACAAGATTTGACCTACCTTGCTCTTTATTGCAAGATGAATTTTCGATAGCGTATGCGGTCACAAGTTTAGTAAATCGATTATATAATTCTGGCTATATTTATGCCGAAATTAGATTTGCTCCACAGCTTCATACTTTAAAAGGAATGTCTCAAGAAGATGCGGTTATATCTGCTATTTCTGGACTTAAATATGCTTTAAAAGATAAAAACGGATTTGACGCTAATTTAATACTTTGCTGCATGAGACAATCACCTGTTGAAGTCAATATGCCTGCTATTGAATTAGCAGATAAATACCGCATGGATAAGGTAGTTGCGGTTGATTTAGCAGGTCCAGAAGCATATTTAACTGGAGATCACTATGCTTCTTTATTTGATGAAGCAAAAAAACGTAATTTAAATATTACAATTCACGCTGGAGAAGCATGTGGTAGTGATGAAGTTATTAGAGTAGTTGATCTTCTTCACGCTCAAAGAATCGGGCACGGGGTTCACTTAGAATTAACTAGAGAAAATATCAAAAAAATGGTGGAAAAAAGAATCGCCTTTGAATTCTGTCCTACAAGTAACCTACAGACTACATCGTTACCAGATTATAAATCAGTGCCTTTAAGAGAGTTTGATAGGTATGGAATTGCAGTTACAATTAACTCTGATAACATGACTGTTAGTGACACTGATGTTTTAAAAGAATTTAGGCATTTATATCAAGAATTCAAATTACAAAAACATGAAGTTAAGCATTTCTTAACTAATTCAATTAATGCTTCATTTACTGATTTAGCCACTAAGACAATGTTATTGAATGAATTAAATAAAAAGATCGATGCTTATTACGATCTCATTATTTCAAAATAAATTTTAACATATATAAGCAAGAAGTCTTCTACAGCAATTTATTAAATTGATGGGTACCTCTATAGGTGGGGGGAATGAATTGTAATTATTATATTCAGTCGTAATAAGTATAAAAATAAGTCACTATATCCTTTTATATAATTATAAATAATGATATAATATAGATGTGGAATTGAGGAATAATAACCATTCAGTATTCGCGATTCATTTTCACTTAATC
>CAMPCW010000004.1 GCA_946647665.1 uncultured Caryophanales bacterium | reverse complement strand
GAGCACTTGACTTTTAATCAAGGGGTCCGGAGTTCGAATCTCCGGCGAGTCACCAATTAATAGTGCCCAGGTGGCGGAATAGGTAGACGCACAAGACTTAAAATCTTGCGGTTGTATAAACCGTACCGGTTCGATTCCGGTCCCGGGCACCAAAATTGAAAAAAACTCTGATTCATTCAGAGTTTTATTTTGCTTTTTTATGTCTAAATTTAATTTTATTGAATAAGGCTTTTACTCCAATTGTAAGCCCAATACAAATTACTAAAAACGGGGTACCTGGTCCTAACCAGAATAGCCAACACGCACTACCAATAGAGAACATCGATATTCTTATTGGCTCATTTGCCCAGCATATAACTCCAATTAAATAAGGGACCCATACTTCTGAAGAAAGAACAATAAAGACAAGAACAAAGATAATCGCAGTACGATAATCTCTAATATTAACCCAAAGCCACTTAAAAGGAAAAATGCATAGATAGATTATCCACTTCAAAATTCTTTTCCCTTTAGAAGGAATAGCTTTAATCTTTTCTTTTTCTAAAGATTGTTTTTCTTTAAATTCGGCTTCTAATTCTTTAAATGATTTCATGATGCTGAATATTGTAACTTATATAAATTATAATAATATCCTTGAGATTTCATTAATTCTTCATGGTTTCCCTTTTCAATGATTTCTCCATGACTCAAGACAAATATTTGATCAGCGTTTTTAATTGTGGAGAGTCTATGAGCGACCACTAACATTGTTCCTATATTCTTTATATTTTTTAAAGAAGATTGAATAACAGCTTCCGTTTCACTATCGATATTGGCGGTTGCTTCATCTAATATCATAATTTGTGGTTTAGCTAATATAGTTCTTGCAAAAGATAAGAGTTGCCTTTGCCCAGTAGATAAAGATTCACCTTTTTCTAATATTTGCTCATCTAATTTATTAGGTAAAGAATTAATGAATGTGTCCGCGTTAACATATTTTACAGCTTTATTAATTTCACTGTCAGAATAAGAATCATCAAATAAAGTGATGTTATTTCTAATTGAGCCTGTAAATAAGAAAACATCTTGAAGCATTTGTCCGATTAATTTTCTTAAAGAAGATATCTTAATATCCTTAATATTTATATCATCAATAAAGATGTCACCTTTTTGAGGTTCAAAATTCCTAACAATTAGATTTAATATTGTGGTTTTCCCACTTCCAGTTTCTCCCACAAACGCAATTGTTTCTTTTGGATTGATAATAAAGGAGACATCTTTAAGGATGTAATTATCATCTTCATAGGCAAAGGAGACATTTCTAAATTCTATTTTTCCGTTAAAATGATCTACCTCAATCGCATTTTTACTGTCCATTACTTCTGGTTCGATATCTAGTAAGTTATATAGTCTTTCAATCGCCGAAACTGCGCGAGTAATGTGATTAAGCGAATCCGCTAAAGACTGCACCGGTTCAAAGAAATAATCTAAGAACAAATAGAAAGAAACAATAACTCCAGCAGTTAAGTTATATCTCACTCCGTAATAAATAATTAAAGCGAGTGTTAACACATAAATAAGAGAAATAAGTGGACGATAAATAGCAAAGGCAATCGTCACTTTATATTTAGTTTTGAAATATTCATTATTCTTTTTATTAAAGGCCTTTTCGAATTTCTTTTCTTGCTTAAATAGCTGTACTATCTTCATACCAGATAAAGATTCGTTTAAGTAAGTATTTAAATCTGAAATCTGTTTTCTTTCTCTAGAGAAAATACGATGCACATTAACGGAAAATGCATAAGAAATAACAAAGATTAAAGCCACTACACCTAATAAAACTAACCCAAGTCTATAAGATAAGACCATCATCCAAATATAAGTAACCACCACAGTGGATAAATCTTTAACAATTTTCACTAAGATATTTGTAAAGAATTCACTTAACTGCGATGTATAGTTACAGACTCTAGTCACTAAAGAACCCACCGCCATATCATTAAATTGATTTTGTGACATGCTTTCAATATGAGCAAAAACTTCCATTCTTAAAGAATAAACAATCCTTTGCCCAGCTTTAGTGAGAATCATAGTCTCAAGTAACACAAGTCCTTGAGTGATAATAGACATGCCGAGCATCAAAACCGCTATCCAAATGATTTTATTTAGACTTGGATTAATACTAGAAATCTCATCAGTATAGTAGCCAGTAATCCTTGGAAGGATCACTCCAGAAACAACTGTTATAAGAATTAAGGCAAGCGAAAGAATAAAAGACCATTTCTCTTTAGCAATATATTTCCAAGTTCGCTTAAATAGCGTTCTTAAAGGAATTTTCTTGTCTTTTAATAAATCATTAGACATTATTTATCTCCTTTCTTTACGCTAAATTGCTGTAACAAGGACATCGTTTTAAATGTTTCTGAACACTTTAAAAGGTTCTGAGGTGTATCAAAAGCTTCAAGTCTTCCTTTATTTAAAACAATTATTTTATCCATATGCATAACAGTAGATACACGACTTGCCACAATTAAAGTAGTCTTATCAGCTCTATTTTCTTTTATGTTATGCAAAATATTTTCTTCGGTTTTAATATCAACGGCGGACACTACGTCATCAAGAATAAGAATTGGAGAATTTTTAAATATTGCTCTAGCAAGAGAGATTCTTTGCTTTTGTCCACCAGAAACAGTAACTCCACCTTCAGCAATTAGAGTATTCATTCCATCTTTAAAATCTTTGATGTCTTTAGATATATCCGCCTCATCACAAGCTTTATTAACTTTATCTAAATCATATTCTTCATCGGTTAAGGCAACATTATCTAAAATAGAACCTGCAAATAAGAAGTTATCTTGAGGTGCTAGTGCTACTCCTTCTCTTAAGCAAGAAATCTTAATTTCACTGATATCGGTTCCATCAATAAACACTTGATGAGGGTTAATATTATATAGATGTAATAAAGAATTAACTAATGTCGTTTTCCCACTACCAATAGTGCCAACAATTCCTATTTGCTGGCCTCTTTTAATCTCTAGAGTAATATCATGTAAAACTTCTTTAGAGGTATTAGGATAAGTGAAAGAAAAATGATTAAAAGATATGTTACCTTTAATATCAACATCAATAGCAGATTCACTATCAACTATATCAATAGGAACATCTAAGAAATTAGCGATACGATGATATGATGCTCTTGCTTTAGAAAATCCTGTTACAACTTGTCCTAAAGCAATCATCGGCCAGATGAGTGAGAAGAAGTATCCAATAAAGGTAACAAGTTCACCTGGTTGAATGATAATTGCTTGATCAAATATGACAACTGGATTACCAGTAATAGCAGCGTAAACAAACCAGCCGCCAAAGCCTAAAATAATAGAGACAATGACAGCAATAACAATTTCGATTAAAACATCAAAAAGTGTGGATACGAAAACAAATTTGACGTCAAATTCCTTACTTTTCTTGGCAATTTTGCGAAATTCGTGGATTTGTTGTTTCTCTTTAACGAAGGCTTTAATAACTCTAATACCGGTAAAAGATTCTTGAGAAAAATCATATAAAGCATCGTTAGCTTCTTGACGTAATCTCCATCTATTACTCATCGCTCCTGAACATAAGGCACCCACTAAAGCAATAAGAGCAATTGGTAGTAAAGAAATTAATCCTAGAGATGGAGTTAAAACAAACATCTTAACAATAGCAAAAGAAGTCAAGAATATGCCATCCACCATCATCAATGTGCCCCAACCTAAAAACTCTTCAAGAGTGTCTAAATCATTAGTGGCCCAGGACATGATATTGCCAATTTTATGGGAGTGATAATAAGTAACATCAAGAGCTTCAGCCTTTAAATAAATCTCATGACGCATATGAGCTTCAATCTTTTTGGAAGCAAATAATAAAGATAATCTCCATAAGACTCTTCCACCTAAAAGAATAAAGGCCAAATAGATAACATGTATCATCGTGTCGTGAAAGAAAGAAGAGGTTAAATCAATCGTACCATGATCTTTTAAATATTGAACAATTGATCCCAAAACTTCAGGTAGCTCTAATTGGAACCAGTCAACAGTGATTAAGCTTGCTAAGCCAACAAGAAAAAATATTAAGTATTTCAAATAATATTTATTAATGTGTTTACCCCAAAGCAAAAACATACTATTCAACTATCTTCTTTCTTTTGTGTCTAATAACAAGAAAATAAATTAAATATGTAATTCCGGCGAACGATATATATCCTGCTAAATCAATAAATACATCAGTGAATGTACCTGCTCTTCCTGGAACAAATGCTTGGATTAGTTCGCTAATAATGGCAACTGTCACACCTAAAGCTAAACAAAATAAATTAATTTTCCAAGTAAATTTATTTGTTAAAAAGTCGTTCATAATTAGAGACAACATAGTAAAACAGCCAGAAAAACCAAAGAGTAAAAAGTGGCCAACTAGCTTTCTAAATACCGCATGAAAAGCTTCCTTGTCCGTAATAGAAATTCCGATACTTTCTAACAAATTTACAAACCACTCACTAAAAGAGAAGGACTGAGCAGCACTTCCTCCACCACCAATTGAGGACTCAACAATGATCAAAACATTGGTAGCGATAGATAGAACTAAGAAAACATAGAATAAAACTTTACGGGCTTTCATACAATTAATAATTGTATATTAAAATCTGAAATAGGTGCTATAATAAGTTGCTATGAAAAAAGAAGAAATCCTTTCTTTAATCGAAAATGTGCTTGGTAAGGGTAGCGAAATCGTTTCTCCTTTAGTGGGTGGAATGATGAATATTTCCTATATTATTAAAGATAAAGATGATAAAAAATATGTTCTTTATATTTCTACTGAGCAAGCTAACGAAATGGTTGATCGTCCATTAGAAAAAGAACATCAAAGAATTTTCTACGCGATTGGCATCACAAGTAGAAACGTCTATTTTGATGAAACTAAAGGCATTAAGATTAATGAATTTATCGAAGGACAATCATTAGACAAAATTGATTCTTTTGATTATGAAAAGATTGCTCAATTATTTAGAGATTTGCATTCCTCACCAGTTTTATCAAAAACTGACTACGCTCCATTTGTTAGATTCACTGAAACTTATGAAAAAGAGGCGCTTTCATTTCAAAAAGAAGTCTCTCCTTTATATAAAGAATTAAGAGATTTCTTATTTGAACATAAAGAATATTTAGAAAGTCAAAAGAAAGCTTTATGTCATAATGACGCTCAAAGAAGTAACATCATTAAAACTCCAGATAATGAATACTACTTTATAGATTTTGAATTTGTTGGAAATAACGATCCAATTTACGATATTAGCTGTTTTGGAAATGGATTTGTTTCTGAAGGAAGAGAACTTTTAAACAAATATTTTTTAAATAATCCTAGTCAGGATCAAATAAAAAGATATTATTTATGGAGGATTTATATCTCACTTCAGTGGTATAATGTAGCAGTTACTAAGCACTACCGTGGAGAAGGAGAAAAGCACGGCTATAATTTCTTAGAAGTTGCAACTCATTTCTTAAATAACGCTAAGGATGCTTATGACGGATATAAATTAGAAATTAAAGACGATAAGATTATGGACGATACAGAAAAATTAATTATTTCAACACTAGATAAAATTAGACACTTCTTAAGAAAAGACGGAGGAGATTGCGAATTCGTTTCCTTTAACGACGGGATTGTCTATGTCAAAATGATTGGAGCGTGCCAAGGCTGCTCCTACGCTTATAGTGATATCAAAGACCTTG
This sequence comes from uncultured Caryophanales bacterium, assembly GCA_946647665.1. Lineage (GTDB taxonomy): Bacteria > Bacillota_I > Bacilli_A > RFN20 > CAG-826 > UBA2450. The sequence goes on along the minus strand of CAMPCW010000004.1, from coordinate 39,223 downwards.
TGGAAGTTATTCTTCAAGAAGAAGTTCCTGGTGTAGTTGAAGTTAGACTTGCGGAATAATTGGGGTATAGCCAAGCGGTAAGGCATCGGCCTCTGACTCCGACATTCCTTGGTTCGATCCCAAGTACCCCAGCCAAATAATAAAAATGGACTCGATTTCTCGAGTCCTTTTAATTTATTAATAAATTAGAATAAGTTTTCTTTGCGGTTCACTACTGTATAACCTTTACGATTATAAACATCTTCACGGTTATATTTTATAGGGGTACCATCTGGTTCCACAAATAAGCCACCTGCTTCTTCGACAACGATTTGGCAAGCTGCTGTATCCCATTCTTTAGTGTTTGGGCTTCTTCTTAAGGTGATTTCCGCTAGGCCATGTGCAATTGCGCAAGGTTTTAAAGAACTGCCTTTTCTTTCCACGTGTTTGATTTTATCGCTATGTTTTTCGATAAATTCTTTTTCAGCATCGTTGAAGTGGAAGACACTGATTAACATAGTTAAATCTTCAGTTTTATCATTCACGTGTATCTTAATTGGCTTCTCATTACCTTTTTGAAAATAACTACCATTACCTTTTGAAGCAAAATACATTTCATCAATTGCAGGAGCAACAACTACACCCACTACTAGTTCATGTTTATAAGCTAAAGCAATATTAGTGGTAAATTCACCGTCTTTAGCCACAAAATCTTTAGTGCCATCAACTGGATCAACAATCCAGACAAAATCATTTTTTAATCTATCAAGATTATCAGTACTTTCTTCTGTTAAAAAAGCATGAGTAGGGAACTTTTCATGTAAATAATTTCTAATTATTTCATCAGCGCTTTTATCAGCAATGGTAACTGGAGAATTATCTTCTTTAATTTCAACATCAAAATGTTGAGCATAAATCTCCATGATTTTCTTTTTGGCTAATAAACCAGCTTCAATAGCAGCTTGTAATTCTTTTTCCCACATAATTATTTTTTTCTCCAATTGATAATTGCTTGATCGAGTTTACGAATAATAACATCAATTTGATTGTAATCTAAAGATTGGAGTTGGGCTCCACTAGCATGAGCGTGTCCACCACCACCAACACTAACAGCGACTGGTTGTACTTCTGGACCATTACTTCTAAATTCCGCTCTTACTCTTCCATCTGCGTATTCAGCAAAAGAACACCAAATAGGATAACCCTCAATATTTCCTAATAAATTTATCAAATTAGATGCATGGTTAGCAGAAATGTTAAGTTCTTTTAAAGTGTGACGATCTAAAACAATAGAAATGACACCTTCTTTAGATTTCTTATAGTGAGACATAACATAACCTTTGGCTGCTAAAGAGATTTCATCAGATTTAGATAAAACACGGTTGATTTTATTTGGGTTAGCACCATGTTCACATAAGAATTTCGCTCTTTCAAATGTTTGAGGGAAATTAGAAACGAATTGGAATCTGGCACTATCGGTAAGAATACCAAGGAATAAAGCGTTTGCAGCTAGTTTAGAAAGCTTTAAATTATGTTCTATCACTAAGCCTGTAATAATATCGCAAGTGCTATTGGCATCAACATCAACAATATATGGACCTTCTTTAAATGTGCCGGTATCAATGTGATGGTCAATTTTAGCAAATTCTTTAGCGGTGAAGATTCTAGAATCTTCCATTCTTGCTAAATCATTACCGTCCACGATAATTGCCAAGCTATTTTTAATAGTCTCGTCATCGACTTCATCCATCTTACAAATCACATCAAAAAATGGAGGAACTCCAGATCCAGTGATATAGACTTTCTTACCGGGCAAATTTGAAAGAATAATTTCCTTCAAACCGACTTGAGAACCATAACAATCTCCATCGGGATTAATGTGACCATAAATCACAATGGAATCGTTCTTTTTGATTAAATCCCAAATTTGTTCAAACATAACTTTAAACTAATTTTCGGAAAGTTCATCCTTTTCTTCAGCATCTTCTTCAGCTTCAGAACCAGACTCATCTTCAAAGACTTTATTGTATTCTTCTTCCTCTTCGTCTTTTTCTTCGATGTCATCATCGCTAGTTTGCACATCACTATAGACGTCTCTCATATCGATGTGAACTTTATCAAAGACGTGTCTTTCTCTTAAGTCCCATTCATTTTCACCAAGAGTAATAAAACGGCCATCAAGCATCATATTGGTGAAGAATTGACCAACTTTAGCGTTTGCTTGTTCTTCACTTAATCCGGCTTCTTTTTTTACATACTCCCAAATTTCTTTGAAGTTGACTGATTCTTTATGCTTTGAAACAAATTCATAAGCATATTCAATTAAAGATTTAGACATATTATATGTCTCCTTTCTTACATTCTTGTAGGGGCACTTACACCCACTAAAGTTAATGCATTTTTCATAACAATTTTAGAGGCTAGGCATAAACCTAATCTATTTGAGGTAACTTCTAAGTTATCTCGATCTATAACTCGACATTCAGTATAGAAGGCATGAATCTTTTCAGCGACTTCATGAATGTAGTTAGTAATTTTATAAGGGGCTCTTTCTTTAGAAGCAGTTTTTACTACTTCTGGGAAATTAGATAAAGCTTTAGCCAAATCTAACTCACTTGGCATAGTTAATAAAGGTGATTCATTAGCTTTGATATCGGAGGCACTTGCTAAAATTGAGCAAAGACGTGCATGTGCATATTGAGCATAATACACAGGATTATCACTACTTTGTTTAACTGCTAAATCGAGGTCGAAATCTAAATGGCCACTAGCGTTTCTCATCACGAAGAAATATCTAGCAGCATCTACGCCAGCGTCATCGCATAATTCGCGTAATGTGTACCCATTCCCAGTACGTTTAGATAGTTTAAATTCTTCTCCGTCTTTCATCATTCTGACCATTTGAATTAATTCAATTTGTAAGCAATCAGGAGAATAACCATGCATCATTAAAGCAGATTTCATACGGTTAATATAACCATGATGGTCCGCTCCTAAAACATCAATTAATTGATCAAATCCACGGCTCATTTTATTCACGTGATAAATAATATCAGGCATGAAATATGTATATTCGCCATTACTTTTTTTAATAACTCTATCTTTATCATCTAAAAAATCTGTAGTCTTTAAAACTAATGCTCCTTCAGATTCATAGACATGGTCTTTTAAATATTCAATTTCTTTTTCAATTGCACCACCTGCTCTAATCTTTTTCTCAGAAGAGAAAACATCAAAGACGATGTTATAATTTTTTAGATCTTCTTTAATCTTATCTAACTCATATTCCATTCCTTTTTCTTTGAAAAATTCAAAGTGGTCAGGTCTAGATAATAAATCTGGGCCAAATTCATCATAGATGCGTTTAGCTACTAATCTAACATCTTCCCCATGATATCCATCAGCAGGAAGTTCAAATGGTAAACCTAAGATTTCTTTGTATCTTTCGATTAAAGATTCACCTAAGTGGTCAATTTGGTTACCAGCATCATTTATATAATATTCCCTAGTCACATCATAGCCATCAAAAGTTAAGATTCTAGAAATAGCATCTCCAATAGCCGCACCTCTAGCGTGACCAACATGTAAATCACCAGTTGGATTAGCCGAAACAAATTCAACATTAATCTTTTTGTTTTTCTTTTCTCCGCGACCATAGTTGTCGTTTAAAACGATAATATTGTTAATCAAAGAACTAATAGAGTCGTTTTTCATGAAGAAATTAATAAATCCTGGACCCGCAATTTCCACTTTTTTAATATTAGATAAATCTAATTTGGAAACGATAAGTTCAGCGACATCTTTAGGGGCTTTACCAAAGTAGCGGCAAGATTTCATTGCCACATTGCTAGCAAAGTCTCCGTGAGTTGGATCTTTAGAGTTTTCAATAATGATTTGTTCTAAGTCCAAATCAACATTAAGTGACTTTAATGCTTGTTGGATATTTAGTTTTAAACTTTCTTTAATTTCCATATTTTTAACACAAAATTATACTTATTACTAATTTATATTAGCAATAACTTTTTAAAAGAACTGCGGAAGTGGCTTCAATAGCATCGCCTTTACCAACTTCTCCACATCCTTCATTAGTACCGGCTTTAATTGATACTTGATCTATATTAATTTCTAATAAATTAGCAACATTATTTCTCATTTGGGCAATGAAGTCTTTAAGTTTAGGTTTTTCTAAAGAAACAAAGATATCAACATTATTTACTTGATAGCCTTTTTCTTTCATCATTTTCACTACTTCCTTGACGATAAGACTGCTATCCATATTTAAAGTCTCACTAGACGTATCAGGAAAGTGTTTGCCTAAATCACCAAGAGCTAATGCGCCTAAAATGGATTCCGCTAAAGCGTGATATAAAACATCTCCATCACTGTGAGCGAGTTCACCTTTAGCAAAAGGAATCACTACTCCAGCAATGATAAGTTTTCTATTTTCCACTAATTTATGGATATCTTTAGAAAAGCCGATACGGTATTCCATTATTTTTTACCTGAAACATTAAATTTGAAGAACATGATATCTCCATCTTTTGGGAAATATCCTTTACCTTCAGTGCGCATTTTTCCTGCTTCTTTAACAGCAAGTTCACTACCTAATTCATGAATGGCTTCATAAGTATAAACTTCAGCACAGATAAATCCTCTTTCAAAGTCAGTATGGATAATGCCAGCACATTTTGGAGCACTATATCCATTAGGGAAAGTCCATGCTCGACATTCATCTGCTCCAACAGTAAAGAAGGTAGATAAATTTAATAATTTATAGGTGGCCTTAATTAATTGAGATAGACCACTAGTTTCAATTCCTAAATCTTTTAAGAATTCTATTTTTTCTTCTTTAGATAATTCTGATAGTTGAGATTCAATCTCACAGCTTACAGGAATCACTTCATTATGTTCTTTAGTAGCGTATTCTTTAACTTTTAAGAAGTTCTCACATTTATTAATGTCTAACAAATCTTCCTCACCGACATTAGCAACATAAATGATTGGCTTTTTAGTTAATAAATGATAGCTATAAACCACTTCTTCTTGTTCTTGAGTTAAAGGAACGTTTCTAGCAGCAATTCCATTAGTTAATGCTTCTTTTAAAGGAGTTAAGCAGCTCATCTCCATCACAGATTCTTTATCTTTCAAGATACGGGCTTTATTCTCTATCTTTTCTATTCTTCTAGTGACAGTTTCTAAATCTGCCATCACGAGTTCAAGATTAATAACCTCGATATCTCTAATTGGATCAACATCCCCTTCAACATGGATGATGTCACTATTATTGAAGCATCTTACAACTTCCACAATTGCATCACATTCTCTAATATGTGAAAGAAATTGGTTTCCTAAACCTTCTCCTTTGGAGGCGCCTCTAACTAATCCAGCAATATCATAAAATTCAATTGTTGCAGGAATGGTTCTTTCTGGTTTAAAAACATTCACTAAAAAATCTAATCTTTCATCAGGAACTTCAACGATTCTAGTGTTTGGATTAATAGTAGCAAAAGGGTAGTTAGCGGCCTCAACATGAGAATTAGTGATTGCGTTAAATAAAGTAGATTTGCCAACGTTTGGTAATCCTACAATTCCAGCTTTTAATCCCATAATATCAGTCTTCTTCCAATTGAATATTATATTCAAATTTATAAATAAGACAAAGATAAAATTATATTTTATAGTTATTACTTAATATAAACACTCTAAAGGAGGTATTTTTGATATCTTTTTGGAAATTAAAATTGAACTGATCAAAGCAATTAAAGCATCCACTAAAAACATATATATAATCGACATAGGATTAAAGATAAATATAGAGTTGATATGTAAGGAGCTCGCCAAGGATTTTGATAAAACAAAGGAAACAATTAAAAGTTCCACTATTGAAAGTAAAAGAGAAAAACTAGTCATGATAAAAGAATGAAAATAGATAAATTTTTTGCTCTGGCTTTTCTTACTACCAAGAATTCTGACTAAGCCAATATCTTTCTTCACTTCTAAAAAATGAAGATAATTACAAATAAACAAAATTAAACTAGCAATGATTACGCTTGAGATTGAGACAATTAATAAAATTAATTCGATATATCCGCATATCTCATCAACACTATTTTTAACATCTTTTAGGGGTGAATAAACTTCATATTGAGGAAACGCTCTATTTAATAAGTTAATGATTTCTTGTTCGTGAGCAGTATCTATTTGCAATGCAAAATTTTCAACATTTAGGTCAAACGTTGACACTCCTAGCATGCACTGAAAGAAAAGCAAAGACCAGCTTTCGTCATGATGGATTGCAAGCTTTGCACTACTAGATACTCCAACTATCTTTAAAGCAATAGTCTTAAAGTCTCTAGAAATATATCCATTAGGTAAAAGTTTTTCTTTTATAGGAAACGAGAAATATATTGAATGGTTTTTCGGTTCAGTGATATTAAGTTTCGATAGTAACTCAGTAGAAACCACTATTTCATGATAATTAACAGGCGTTCTTCCCGTTATTAAATGGTAATTAGGTTCAAAACAAAATCCAGATATATTGCTTTTTGAAAAATGACCTTCAACAGTGCCGTTAGGCAAAACTATATTTTGTGAATCTTCATATCTAATGTAGCTAAGTAAATCCACTACATCATAAATGCTAACTTCACTACTAGATAAATAAGAGTTTTTTGAAAAGCCCACCATTAGACTACGGTCATAAATTGCATAAGCGTTTGAGCAGCCATAGGTCACACTTTTAATATATTTACTGCCATCTTTACAAAACGGACCTATAAAAGAGGGTAGATAATCTTTCCTAGTCCTATTAATTACTAAAACTCTAGGGCATTCATAAACATCTACATTGAGCATGAGTTTTGGATAATATTTGCTTGTTAGTATCTCAAAATCTACATTTTGGTATTTAAAATCAAATCGATGATTTTTAATAAACTCATCACGAGACTTTTTAAAATTTAAATAATACGCTTTCTTTAAATCCCAGGGATGAAGACTATTAACGTTCAAATATTCAGTGGTGGGTAAAGTCAGTTTATTTTCTAATATATACTCATTCCAAAGTGGATTAGTGTGGTAGATAAGAATTTGATTAGATAAAACAAAGCCTTTTAATTTTAACGAAAAACTCCCTTCATAAGACCAATTACTATTAGAAATAAGGAAAGTGAAATATAAATCATTATGCTCAATATATTTCGAAAATGAAGACATGGTCCTTTCAATTTGAAGTTCAAAGCATAACTCGTTAACTATTGAAAAAGGAGCGCTTAAAACAAATTCATCATTTGCTAAAGAGGTCGGCTTATTTGGAACTACATTTAAAGAATTATTAATTAATCCAAATTCATTTATGTCAGAGATAGTTAATCCAGAGATTGGTTTGATTTGGCTTCCCTTTTCTATATAGGCCACATCATAATCGAACATCTTAGTAAAATCATTTGCGTAATAAACTCCTACATAATCTATATCTTCTTTATAATCTTCTATTAGAGATAACGCTTCATCATATTCAGTACCTGTTATTATATCTTTAGATTTTTCTTTATCTTTATTAGACAAAATGAGGCGGTCATCATCCAAAATAGAAGAATAACTACGATATAAATTAGAAGAAATTATATTAGAAAGAGTACTCGCTAGACCCACTCCTATTAGGCCAAAGGAAGTAACAAAAGTAATAAACAATGTTCTCCATTTTCTTCTTTTAATCGTATGCATGGTATGCCTAAATAGGAAGGAAAAGGGTAGTAACCTAGTTTTGGTTTTATGTGACAAATTTAGAACTGGTAAATACTCTTGATGCTTCTTTTTATTTTGATAAATGATTTCAGTTACTTCCCCATCATTCATCTTAATAATTTGATCAGCGTATTTTTCAGTTAAAAGTAAATCATGCGAAACCATTATCACTAAAGAAGAAGCACTGATTTTCTCAATTAAGTCCATTACCACTTTAGTGTTATGTTCATCTAAATTTCCAGTAGGTTCATCTGCTAAAAGTATTAACGGTGAATTTGCAATTGCTCTAGCAAGAGCGACTCTTTGCTTTTCTCCACCTGATAAATTATTTACAAGCTGATTTTCTTTTCTAGTTAACCCCACTAAACGTAGCAAATCCTTAATCCGCTTATCTTTTTTAGATTTCTTGTCTCCTGAAACTATATCAATCGCTAAAGCGATATTTGATTTTACTGATTCGCTTTCAAAAAGTTTATAATCTTGAAATAAAAAACCTAGTTTCCTACTTCTAATTAGTTCTTTTTCATCTTCAGATAAAGACTGGTAAGATTTACCATCAAAAGAAATATCGCCAGAAAAATCTAATAAAGTACTTAATATATTTAACAATGTAGTTTTCCCGCAACCAGAAGGGCCATTTATTATCACTAAGCCATATCGAGGAAAGATCAAAGAGACATCTTTAAGGACATAACGATTATTATATTTTTTACTGACATTATTTAACTCAATCATTGGCTTTCAACTCCAAGCTTAAAGAACGTTTTTTGGAAAATTTAATGGGGATAAGTGTTGCTATTCCTATAAGAAAAGTAATAACAGCAGTAATTATTAAAGGATAGAAAAAAGGTATTTTAAAAAATGATAAATATGGAATAAGAATAATGTTTTTTATACCTATGTACTTATCAATTATTTGATTGATTAATAAAGACAATGGATAAGAAGCAGCAAGAGAAAATACTAGCGAAATCAATCCCGAATAAAGATTCTCATTAACATAAATATTTTCGATATCACTATTTTTTGCTCCTAAAGATGATAAAATGGCGCTAATTCTTCTATCTTCCGAATAATTAGTAAACGAGATAATAGTCAAAATAAGTAGAGTCCCAATAACACCGATTGTTAAAAATAAAAACAAAGCATACTCTGCTGCATCCATAAAACCGATTAAAGAATTAGCAATAGTTAGTGAATTAGAACTAAAAGTAAATTCCTCAAATATTGAATCGTTAAAAAGAAGATTTCGATAATGAAAATCTTTTAAAAATAATTGATATGAATATGAAGAAATAATTGAATAATCTTCGGCATCCATCACTCGATCAAACCATGTTATCTTACTATCATAGTAGGTTGATAAGTTTAGTAACACACTTTCTTGCATATAACTTTCTAAAGCCAGGTAAGAATAATAGATTTTAGGAGAATTTAAATAATCTAGTTCATTAACCACTCCCACAATTCGACAATTAATATCAAATTCAAAATAATCAGTTATCTCCTCTTCATATTCATTTACATAAACAGACTCAAATTTATGATATAGATGTAGGTATTCTCCAAAAGGATCATAGCCTAATTGATCGCTAAGTTTTTTATAGCAGTTTAAGTTAATAACAGCCTCGTTTAAAATGTCGCTTGAGGGCAACACCCCTTCTTTAATTAATGACCTATCAATATAATCACCTTGATAACTATAAATCGGAGTAAAATACACATCATCAAAAACACTATCCTCAACTGAAATTTTAATATTTTGTGGCAAAATTGCCGAAAAGTTCGGCGAAATGTTGAATAAATCAATAATTTTTTGATTCCCTTTTAGTTCGTCTAAATTAGGTCTAATAGATTTAGTTAATTTAATAAAGCCAGTATCGGAAACTACTTCATCTTTGCTGATAGTTCCATTACCAAAATCAAGTTGTTGAAAAGTGGCATTTTTAATAGCCTCATCTTTCCCGTTTATAAACCCAACAACAAGATTTGTTATGATCATTGAAATCGACAATGAGGCAACCACAAATAGATTACGCTTAATTCTTCTTTTATAATTTTTAAAACTAAATTTACTAACCCAATTTGAATGGCCTTTGTAATGTTGGCTGGCTCCAACAACTTCCCTATCAAATTTTAAATTAGAGTAATCATTGATAATAGATCCATCAGAAATTTCAATAATTCTATTACAATACTCTTTAACAAGTTGTAGGTTGTGCGAAACCATTAGCACTAATCTCGATTTACTAATCTTAGATAATAGTTCCATTACCTTTTTAGAATTTAATGAATCAAGAGCGCCAGTCGGTTCATCACAAAGAAGAATTTTAGGGTCTCTGATTAAGGCTCTTGCGATTGCCACCCTCTGAGATTCACCTCCAGAAAGTTTATTCACATTCGCTTCAAATAAGTCCCTAGATAAACCGACATATTCTAATAACTTAGTTGCTTTTGAGATGGCTTTACTTTTCTTGTATCCACTCATCAATAGAGGTAAGATCACATTACCCATCACTGTTAAATTGGGCACTAAATTATATTGTTGAGCCACAAGCCCAATTTCATCTCTATAAAATAAATAATCTTTATTTGCTTTATACTTATATTTCTTTTTGTTTAGATATATTTCTCCTTTTGTTGGCTTATCAAACTTAGAAATCATGTTTAAAAGTGTGGTTTTACCACTACCACTTTTTCCAATAATAGAAACAAAACCTGAATCTTCGAAAGACAAATTGATATTATTTAAAGCTGTAAAAGATTTATTTTTATCAATCGAAAAAGATTTTGATAGGCCTTTAATTATTAAAGTTTTCAATATTCGCCCTCCTATATATATAAAGACGGCAAAAAATCAAAAGCTTGCGAAAGTTTTTTAAAAAAGTTTTTATCCAAAATAAATGACCTGCAAGCAGGTCACTATTTATTATTCATCTTCCATTTTTACTGCTGCAGGGACTTTAGGCAACCCAGGCATAGTCATTATTGAACCAGTTAAGGCAACTACAAATCCTGCTCCAGCAGATAATCTAACTTCTCTAATTGTGATATCAAAATCATCTGGTGCATTTAAAACTTTTGCATTATCAGTGAATGACAATGGAGTCTTAGCAATACAAACAGGAAGATTTCTATATCCTTGAGATTCAAATTCAGATATTTGTTTTAATGCTTCTTCGGAATAGACAACATCTTTACATCTATAAATTTCTTTACAAACAGCATTAATCTTATCTTGAAGTGAATTATTTAATTCATATAAAGGATGATAATAGCTTTCTTTAGTCGCTAAGGTCTCTAAGACTTTATTTGCTAAATCAACCGCGCCCATTCCACCTCTAGAGAATGCATCGCAGAATGCAACTTCGTAATGGTTATCATTACAGAATTTAATTAATTCTTCTGTCTCTTTTTGAGTATCGCTAGAGAAATGATTGACACAGATAACAGTTGGAACATCAAATTTAGCAATATTTTCCATATGACGTTTTAAGTTGGCAAAGCCAATTCTTAAAGCCACAATATTTTCATTATCTAATTCTTCAAATTTGACTCCTCCATGAAGTTTAAGAGCTCTAATAGTAGCAACCATAACAACTGCGTCTGGTTTAATATTTGCAACACGGCATTTAATATCTAAGAATTTTTCAGCACCAAGGTCAGCACCGAAGCCGGCTTCAGTTACCACTATTGGGGCAAGTTTTAAGGCTAACTTGGTGGCAATAATTGAGTTACACCCGTGAGCAATATTAGCGAATGGACCTCCATGAATGATACATGGATTACCTTCTAAGGTTTGAACTAAGTTAGGATTAAAAGCATTTTTCATGAGTTTATAGATTGCATTTGAAATACGTAATGCTTCTAATTTAACTGGCTTACCATCTAAATCATAAGCAACAACGATTTGTTTAATACGATTAATAAAATCTTGTTCATCTCTAGATAAGCAAAGGATTGCCATCATTTCACTAGCAACAGTAATGACAAATTCATCATGTCGAGGAGCGCTCTTTTTTTCATCTTGATTAACAGTCACGCTTCTTAAAGCCCGATCATTCATATCTAAGGCTCTCTTCCATAAAATCCTAGAAGGATCAATTCTTAACTCGTTTCCTTGGATAATATGATTATCAATAACAGCAGAAATTAAGTTAATTGAACTAGTTAATGCATGCATGTCCCCAGTAAAATGGAGGTTGATATCTTCAGAAGGAATAACACTAGCAAGTCCTCCGCCAGTCGCACCACCCTTTAAACCAAAGACAGGTCCTAATGAAGGCTCTCTTAAACACAACAAAGAATTAACTCCAATTTTATGTAAGCCATCAGTTAAAGCAATAGAAGTTGTAGTTTTGCCTTCACCTGCTTTTGTTGGTGTAATTGCAGTAACCAAAACTAATTTGCCATTAGACTTGTCTTTTAATTCTTCATTAATCTTTAAATCAATTTTTGCCTTGTCTAAACCATATGGGATGACATAATCCTTTTTAATCCCAGCATCGTTAGCAACATCGTAAATATTCCTCATAATTAGACCCCCAATCCTTTTTTGGCTTCTTCGATATTTTTATATGTTTCTGAATCAAATTGATTCTTAAAAAACGTCACTTGTCGTTTTGCATAATTACGCGTTCTTTTTTGAATTAACTCGACGGAGCGCGTGTAGATTGTCTTATTTTCAAGATAATCAATAACTTCTTTATAACCAATTCCTTGTCTCGCTGTAAGAGATAAAGTGTAATGGTCTAGTAAGTATTTTACTTCATCTACTAATCCATTTTCCATCATTGAGAGAACTCTTTGATCAATGTTGCGATATATTTCTTCTCTATCAGGTGATAAATAGATGAATCTTATGTCTTTATATATTGGCTTATGAGTTTGTTCATTTAAAATATCAGTCTTCTTTTTGTTCGAATGTCTAATAAGAGAAATAGCCCTTAATAAACGTTTACGGTTGTTCACATGTATCTTTTTGCTCTCGTCTATATCAAGTTCTTCTAATAATTTATGAAGTTCTTCATTAGAAAGAATTAATAGATCTTCATCAACTGGAATTTCTTCTTTATTGAAATTATAGTCATATAAAACCGCTCTAACGTATAAACCAGTACCACCAACAAGAACAACATCATTATATTTATCTAATAATTTAGATAACTCTTTTCGGCAAAGTTCTTGATATTCCATTACTGAAAAATTTTGATCTGGAGTTCTAATATCTAGTAAATGATACTTTTGATAGTGAGGGTCATTCTTTGCTAATTTTGCCGTACCAATATTCATGTCCTTATAGATTTGAAAAGCATCAAAATTAATTGCCTCACAATTTAATTTATCCATAAGATAATTAGCAAGTTCTGTCTTACCAGAACATGTAGGCCCCATCACTACGTAAATCATGAAAATTATTATAAATTAAAAAGAAGTGAAATTCATCACTTCTTATTAACGATTTTACTTATTTCTAATAGATACTCATTCACTTCTTCTTTTAGGACATTATAGTTAACCACTAAAGGATGAGAGTTATATTTAGCTAACAATTCCTTATGCAATTCATTTTGATGACGAGCTTTTGCTAAGGATATATCATGCTTTAAGATATTAATCTCATCATCGGATTGAAAAAGTTTTTTAATTCTTAGATATTCCACAATTAAGGGGTCATTGAGAATTTCTTTTTTTAATTCATGAGCGAGTTCAATCGTTTCATTCATTAACAATTTCTCCGATTAGTGAATATGTGTGACTTTCTAAAATCTTAACTTTAATAATTTTTCCAACTAAAGATTCATCACCCTTAAAATGAACTAATTTGTTGGATTCAGTATAACCAGACAACATGTTTTTATCAGTCTTACTAACTCCATCTACTAAAACCTTATAAACACCACCAATATAGGATTTAGAATCAGCTTCAATATTAACCTCTAAATGCTTAACTAGTTCTTTAAATCTTCTGCTCTTTTCTTCATAGCTAACATTGTCCTCAATCTTAGCGGCAGGTGTTCCTCTTCTTGGAGAATAAATAAAGGTAAAAGCAGACTCATATTTCACTTCATCAACAAGGGTAAGAGTCTCGTTGAATTGTTCTACAGTCTCATTAGGGAAACCTACAATAATATCTGTGGATAAAGATAAGCCTGGAATCTTACTTCTCATCTCTTTTACTAAGCTAAGATAATGCTCCCTAGAATATCTTCTTCCCATGAGGCGTAAAACTTCACTACTTCCTGATTGAACTGGGAGGTGAATACACTTCATGATATTATCGTATTTCGCAATAATTTCTATCATTTTGCTGGAGAAATCCCAAGGATGAGAGGTTGTGAACCTAATTCTTGGAATACCCATTTTTGCGGCTTCTTCAAGCACATCTGCAAAGTCATGGCCTTCATCAAGATCTTTTCCATAAGCATTGACATTTTGACCTAAGAAAGTGATTTCTTGATAGCCAGCTTTTTTAAGCTCTCTAACTTCATCCATGATGTCAGCAAAATGCCTACTTCTTTCTTTGCCTCTAGTATAAGGAACAATGCAGTAAGTGCAGAACTTATTACAACCGTAAATAATATTCACATAAGCTTTAAATTCATTGTTTCTAGAAACGTTTTTATTTTCGATAACTTCGCCTTGTTTAGATTTGATTGCAATTAACCTAACATCGTTATGATAAGTTTCAAAAATTAAATCTAATAATTGGTCGATTTCATGAGTGCCAAAATAAAGATTAACTTCAGGGAATTTGTTAATTAAGATATCTAAAATTTCTGGTTGCTCAACCATGCATCCACAGATTGCCAAGATTAATTTTTTATTAATTTTTCGATATTTTTTTAAATTGCCAATATCGCCATATACTTTGTCTTCGGCGTTCTCTCTAACTGCGCATGTGTTAATAATAATGACATCAGCCTGACTTGGATCGCTAGTTTGGACATAGTTAGAAGATTCGAGCATTCCCTTCATAGTTTCTTCATCACGGATATTTGCCTGACAACCAAATGTATGAATGTAATATTTCTTGCCTTTGCCTAATTCCTTCATCTCATTTATATGGATTGGAGAATAAAAGGAAAACTCGGTCTCAGATTTAACTCTAGACTTTGCTTCATTTAAATTTGGGTAATTAATAATCTTTGTTTTCATTTTATTTATCTTCTAAATAATAAATTGGGAATATTTCTTTGCATTTACCAGTTAATTCATCAATATCAAGCACAACTGCAGATAACAAACCTCTTCCTTCGTTTGGTAAATCAAATCTAGATTGTTCTCCATAAACGATTTTATTTACCACAGTGTTTTTGTCAAAGCCTAAAGCTCCATCAGCAAAGCCAGTCATGCCAACATCAGAGATATAGGCAGTTCCACCTTCTAAAATCTTATAATCTTTTGTTTGTACGTGGGTATGAGTACCTAATACCGCTGAAACTTTTCCATCTAAAGCATAGGCTAAACAAAGTTTTTCTCCTGTAGCCTCAGCGTGGAAGTCTACAATATGAATATCAGCCTTTTCTTCATTATTAATTAATTCAATTAAAGAATAATAAGGATTATTCACTTCTTCGCTCATAAATGCAGAGCCAAGAACATTAGTAACTCTTATAGTCACCCCATCAAGTTCATAGACGATACTACCTTCTCCAGGATAAGGATGAAGAAGATTCAGTGGTCTAATTAATCGATCTGTAGTATCGATAAATTTACGTATATCGTTTTTACTATCATAATGATTTCCAAGGGTGATAGCATCAATACCTTCATCCACTAATTCAAGATAGTGATGACGTAAAATACCTTTACCATGGGTCACATTTTCTCCATTAGCGATAACGAAATCAATGTGATATTTATCCACAAAAGTTTGGAGGTGATCTTTAATGACACGTCGGCCAATTTTGCCGACGATGTCACCAATAAATAATACTTTCAAATTAACTCTTTCTAGAAGTAATTACTTCGCGGTTTCAATCGCTCGATATTCTCTAATGACGGAAACTTTAATTTGCCCTGGATAAGTCATTTCATTTTCGATACGTTCTTTAATTTCTCTTGCGAGTTTAAAAGCACCAATATCATCAATCTTATCAGGAATAACCATGACTCTTAATTCTCTACCAGATTGCATCGCGTATGATTGATAAACTCCATCATAGGATTTACAAATCTCTTCGAGTTTTTCGATTCTTTGAATATAGTTTTCAAGCATTTCACTTCTAGCTCCAGGTCTAGCAGCACTTAAAGTGTCAGCAGCTTGGACTAAGTGAGAAATAACGTATTTAGCTGGTACGTCACCATGGTGAGATTCAATGGCGTTGATAACGACATCACCTTCGCCGTATTTTTTAGCAAGTCTAGAACCAACTTCAACGTGGCTGCCATCGGTTTCATAATCGATAGCCTTACCAATATCATGAAGTAAGCCAGCACGTTTTGCTAAATTTTGATCTAAACCAAGTTCAGCAGCCATAGAACCTGCTAAATAAGCAACTTCAATAGAGTGCTCTAAAGCATTTTGTCCATAGGATGTACGGTATTTTAATCTACCTACATAGTCTAAAAGTTCCTTATTAATTCTTGGCAAGCCAAGTTTAAAGGCCACATCTTGACCAGTCTTATGAATACTTTCTTCGACTTCTTGTTTACATTTTTCAACAATCTCTTCGATTCTTCCTGGTTGAATTCTGCCATCTTTAATTAACATCTCTAAAGACATTCTGGCAATTTCTCTTCTAACAGGATTAAAGCAAGAAACAGTAATAACTTCAGGAGTATCATCAATAATTAAATCAACACCTAAAAGTGTTTCTAATGTACGAATGTTACGACCTTCTCTACCAATAATTCTTCCTTTCATTTCGTCGTTAGGAAGAGCAACAACAGAGACAGTCTTTTCAATGGTGGTTTCTTGAGCGTATTTAGACATTGCTTGAACAAGCATTTCCTGAGCTTTAGCAACCACTTGATCTTTAGCTTCTTCTTCTTTGTTTTTAATGTAGGAAGCAATTTCTCTAGAAACTTTAGATTCTACTCTCTTGAAGAGTTCATCCTTAGCTTCTTGAGTTGACATTTGAGCAACCTTTTCAAGTTCAGAGATAATAGAATCAATCTTCTCTTGTAAAGTCGCTTCTTTCTTATCAACTTCTTTTAATCGACGGTTAAGAGTTTCGTTCTTTTCATCAAGAGTATTTTCTTTTTGGATAAGAGCAGCGTCTCTTCTATCGATATTTTGTTCACGTTGGAATAATTGTTTTTCTTGAGCGGATAATTCCAACTTTCTTTCTTTGATTTCTTTGTCCGCTTCAATTTTCATTTCATTGACTACTTGTTTACCATCAAGTTGAGCGTTTTTAACAATATGTTCAGCTTTAATTTCAGCTTCACGAACAATTTTGCCAGCTTTATTTTGATCTCTTTTTGCCTTGAAGAAAGGGACAAAGAAAACAACCGCCACCCCAACAAGTAAACCGATAACTGCACAGATAA
Organism: uncultured Caryophanales bacterium; assembly: GCA_946647665.1. Classification (GTDB taxonomy): domain Bacteria; phylum Bacillota_I; class Bacilli_A; order RFN20; family CAG-826; genus UBA2450. The sequence continues at coordinate 22,000 of CAMPCW010000004.1, read as the reverse complement.
TTGGTAAACCAATTTCCGTGAATCCACTTAAAATGTGCATGGGATAAATCCTTTCTAATATAAATATATAGTCAAAAGACTATTTACCTAAATCAACTTAAAAAATGCTATAAGTATGATCTTTATTATGTAACAGGGCAAGCCCTGATAAATCTTTTCTCTATTGAGAATCTATAGGTAAGTACCTTCCGCAGGTACGAAATTATTATAAAGGAAATATCCTCTTATAGGAAACAATAATTTTTAAAAATTATAGTAGCGGGGTAATAATTTTAAATAAACCACAGATTGAGCGAGAAATAATTCCAAGTTTAAAGTCTATTGGAACTAACGCGCTTTGATTAATCATATTTTTAAAGTCATCGCTAATTTGTTTAATGCAAGGATTTTTATATAATAAAGCACCACATTCAAAGTGATGTACCAAGCTTCTAAAGTCAAAATTAATCGTACCTACAAAGGCAAGCTCATCATCCGCTAGAGCAGTTTTCATATGATTAAATCCAGGAGTGTAAGTATAAATATGAACTCCTGCTTTTAATAATGTTTTGAAATGCGATTTAGCAATTTTATAGACAAATCTTTTATCTGGAATTCCAGGAACAATAAGATGAATATCTACTCCACGTAAAGCAGCATTTCTCATCGCTTCCATTAATCGATAAGTAGGAATTAAATATGGAGTTGAGATATAAACTTTTCTCTCAGCGTAATTTATGATATTGATGTAATTTTGTTCTCCAATTAAATGGTCGTTAGTATAAAAACCTGGACCATCACCAAATGGAGCCACAAATCCTTCATCGTTAAATTCTGGATAATCAAAATCTAAATAAGGTGATAGCTGAGTAATTTGTTTACTTGCAATATCAAAGTTTTCAATAAAAGTAGTTATTAAATTAGAAATGGCGGTTCCTTCAATTTTTACCATCGTGTCTTTCCAATGGCCAAATCTAGTGATGATGTTTGCGTATTCATCAGCAAGATTATTGCCACCAGTGAACGCCATTTGATGATCTATTACCACGATTTTACGATGGTCACGGTTATTATAAACACCAGATAAAATTGGTCTTAATGGATGGAATTTATAACATTTAATACCATATTTTGCTAATCTTCTTGGAGTTTTACTTGAAATGGTGCCATTACTTCCTAAATCATCATAAATGATTCTAATTTCAACACCTTCTTGTGCTTTTTGAATAAGGACGTCTTTTACTTCACCCCAAAGTTTTCCATCAGTAATAATAAAGAATTCAATAAAAATAAACTTCTTAGCTTTTTTTAATCCTTCAATTAAATCAGGAAAAAAGTCGTCGCCTAAAGGATAATAGGTCACTCGATTATTTTTGAATGTACCCATTCTAGCGGTATTTAAGATATATTCAAAAGCTCCTTTAGCTCTTCCTAATTCATTATCATATTTTTGGAATTCTAAACGATTTCTCTCGTAATAAGGTTCTAATTGATTTAAAAAACCCTTGATATATTTAGTTTCTTTTCGTGGTAGTCCATGGTTTTTAAAAATTAAGAAAAAAGCCACGGTCGCTAAAGGGAATACGAATAAGAATACTAACCAAGGGATTTTAAATTCAGGGTCTTCAAATTTATTAATAACTCTAAAAAAGATAATTACCGCAAGAACAAAAGCGACAACTCTAACCCAAGTAAATACCTTATTAACAATAAGAAGGGCATCTAATGCTTCTGGTATACTAGCAAAAATTTTGCTAAAGATAATTGTATCGAGACCTAATTCAAAGAAGACGACAATTAAAATTTCTACCAATAAAAAGGTAATGGTGAATAGAAACCCAGAAGTAAAAAAACGCCTTAATTTCTTCATTTAATTATTTAGCTTCTTTAATCGCTTTTAGTAATTCTTCTTTCACATCTTCATTACTATGGATATATTCTTTAGCGGTTTCTCTGCCTTGAGCAATCTTGCTACCATTATATTCAAACCATGCACCACTCTTTTTAATGATGCCAAGCTCAACAGCGCGGTCTAAGATCTCGCTATCTTTGGAAATGCCTTTTCCATAAATAATATCGATTTCACATTGTTTAAATGGTGGGGCTACTTTATTCTTCACCACTTTTATACGACAAGTATTACCAGTGACGTCACTACCGGTTTTAATTGCTTCTGTTCTTCTTATATCTAATCTAATAGAAGCATAGAATTTTAAAGCTCTTCCTCCGGATGTAGTTTCAGGGTTGCCATACATCACACCAACTTTTTCTCTTAATTGATTAATAAAGATAATTGTGCAGTTGTTCTTATTTAATGTACCGGCAAGTTTGCGCATAGCCTTAGACATAAGTCTGGCTTGCATACCAACCGAGTTGTCACCCATCTCTCCATCAAGTTCAGCTTGTGGAACTAATGCGGCAACACTATCGACGATTAATAAATCAATAGCACCACTGCTAGCAAGCATCTCCGCAATTTCAAGAGCCTGTTCTCCACTATCAGGTTGAGATAATATTAATTCATCAATATTCACGCCCAAATTTTTTGAATATTCAGGATCAATTGCGTGTTCAGCATCAATAAATGCAGCACGTCCACCTTGTTTTTGACATTCTGCTATTGCGTGTAAAGCTAAAGTGGTTTTACCACTACTTTCTGGACCATATATTTCAATAATCCTGCCTTTTGGGTATCCTCCCACTCCAAGAGCTTCATCTAAAAGTAAAGATCCACTCGGAATAACGGAAACCTCTACGTTTGGTCTATCGCCAAGTTTCATTACGGCACCTTTACCAAATTGTTTTTGAATTTGTTTGAGAACTTCATCAAGTTCCTTTGTGTTTAGTTCTTTTTCTTTGTCCATTTTAATGGCCTCCTTATTATATATAGAGTGGATTTTTTTGATTTCTTGCGAAAAAAATTTAATTATTTTGCAAAATTAATGTTTCTAAAAGTTCGAAAGCAATATTAATTGCTTTATTTTGAATCTCTTCTCTAGTCCCATCAAGTTGATAAGAATGTACTTGAGTGGTGTCTAAAAAAGCAATACCAATATGGATTTCACCTACTGGTTTACCTTCCATAGCACTAGGGCCTGCGTTACCTGTAAAAGAAACACAATAATCAACATTAAGAAGTTTTTTACCATTACTAGCCATCTGGGCAGCCACTTCTTTAGAAACGACTCCGAATTCATCAATGTCTTTATAAGAAATACCTAGTAATCTATTTTTCTCTTCGGTTGCATAAGTTACTAAAGCACCTTTAAAAAAATGAGATGCTCCACTAACAGAGGTAATCTCTTTAGCGAACAATCCACCAGTAAAAGACTCTATAGACCCAAGAGTTCTTCCTTTTTCTCTAAAAAGTTTATTTATACCAACGCTATCCATTATTTTTTGCTTTCTAAGAATGCTTTACGATTTTGCCACACATAAATAACACCACTAATTAAAGAAACAAGTGTTGCAGCATAGACAATAAACATTGTCACTGTAAGATATGGGTTCGTGTTATTTGGATACATATAATGGAATGGAAAATCATTTAATAATACACAGGAAATAGCAACCATTTGTAGGACAGTTTTCAACTTACCAAAAATGTTAGCGGCAATAACTACTCCTTTTTGAGCAGCAATAAATCTTAAGGCATCAACAACTGTGTCTCTAGCGACCATGATGATGACACACCAAATAGGAATAAAAGCGGTTTGCTCTTTAGCATATGGGGCAACAATATAATGAGCGCATAAGAAGATTAACATTGAGCTGACTAACAACTTATCAGCAACAGGATCTAAAAATTTACCTAAGTCAGTAACTTGATTATTTTTTCTTGCAAGTTTTCCATCTAAATGATCTGTATAACTGGCAATCACAAAAAACACAAAAACGATTAAAAAGATTAAGTTAATGCGTGTATTTCCAAGTATTGGGGTTGATAAATTAGGAATAACAGATAAAACAAATAGCGTGATAATAAGCACTACTGTTGCAATAATTCTTGAGAATGTAATTTTTGTTGGAAGATTCATATTTCCTCTCCTTTAATAAGTGAGTCTTCGACCCTATAAGCCATGTTTTGTCTAGGATGATAATTTATCTAAGAATAATCTTACTTGAATCGATTCGTTTCTCTATCAAGTCTCCCCTACCAAATTTGGGTTTCTCGCTTATGGGGTTTACCGCGTTCCACCTTATTCTTTCAAATAAGCTCCGTCACTGTGGCACTTTCAGGAATTTTACCATGGGTTTCCCTTTAGGTTAATTTCCGCCGTCATGTACTCCTACATGCCTAACGTTATTTTTTCCGTTAGCGTAATCACTACAACCATCACAGATTGTGCGAGCATGGACTTTCCTCTAACTAACTAGTAGTCAGCAATCATCTAGGTCGAAGGTTTTATTTTAATTCTTCGGGAATTGAACCAATATGTTCTTTAATATACATCTCCAACTTCCCGATGCGATGGAGTAGTTCGTAGTTGTCGATATGAATAGTTTTATCTTTAGGTAGATACTTAATTTTATTTTTTTGTTTCTCTAATTCTTCACTTAATTTGGCGTTCTCTTTTTTTAATTCATTGAGTTCATTAAGGAGAGCTTTTACATCAATTGAAGATGTTGATTCAATCTTGCGATAATCATCAATAATTTGATCCAAGACTTCATCAACTTCATCAGGATTATATCCACGTTCAGAGGATTTAAATTTCCTATTTAGTAAAGTGTTAGATGTAAAATTAAGATCTTTATTCATATTCTTTACTATTATCTCTTATATCTAAACATTTTTCTATGAAAAATTAATAAATATAATCTTTTTTTATTTAATCTTCGTTTCCTTTTTCTTGAAAAGAACATTTTCTATCGCTAATATAGAAAACGATGAAAAAGCTAAACCGTATTTTAAAAGGAAGAAAATATGTCTGTTTCTTAGATTTCGAGGGAACACAGTTTTCACATGAAATGATTGCCTATGGTGCATATTTCACCTACGTAAATAAAGAAGGCCAAATTGTCAAAGCAAAAAACCCAATTAGAAACTATGTTAAATGTAAAAACTCTATTGGCAGATTTGTTAAAGAATTAACTAATATCACAGAAAAAGATTTAGAGAAGTACGGGGTTGAATTCTCAAAGGCTATTAATGAGATTAAAAAATACTGTGGAATGGCGTTTAAGAAAACTTTATTTGTTACTTTTGGCAACCACGATATGCGTATTTTAAATCAATCCTGCTCTTATAACATGGATGCGCCAAGAGATTTATGCGACATCATAAAAAAGAATTACATGGATTTCCAATCTTTGATTTCAGAATTTGTTAAGGATGATAACGGTAATCCATTATCACTTACCCACTATTTAGAATTATTTAATGTTCAATTTGAAGGCTCTGCTCATGATCCAATGTATGACGCTGTTAATTTAGCAAAATTATATAATGTTTTTCTTAAGGAAAAAGAAGTCGTTTTAGCTCAATACTGCAAAGTATTAAATAGAAGTAACATTGGACCAGAACCAGTTAATAAAGCCATCAAAAAACTTTTAGCGGGAGAATCAGTTACTCCCGAAGAATTTAAAGATTATCTTAAAGAATATATCGACTAATGATTAGATATCCTAACGGACAAATATATAAAAAAGAGGAAAGTAAAAAGAAAAATAAATCCTCCACTGAATTATCCATTTCCAGTGCTAACAGGGGAATGAGTTTTGAAAATGATATTAATGTCTCTAATGAATACTATAAAGACAAAGATATATGCTTAATTACTAAAAGGCCAACTCCAATTAATGTAGTAAAAGTAGATTACTCAAAAGGTGCTAAAATCACTCACGCCTATTTTGAAGAACAATCCACGACCGACTACAATGGGGTTTATAAAGGTAGATATATAGATTTTGAAGCAAAGAACACGAAAAACAAAACTTCATTTCCATTAAATAACATCTCCAAACACCAAATTGATCATTTAAAAAGAGTGATTGCTCATGGAGGAATTGCTTTCTTTATCATCCAATTTGAACTACTCGACAAAGTATTTATTTTGGATGCCAGTTATGTTATCCATTTTTATGAGCATGAAGAAAGAAAATCGATACCATATTCATGTTTTTTACAATCAGGCATCGAAGTTGAAAGAAGTTATAATCCTCGCCTAAAGTATATTGACGCGATTGATAAACTATATTTTTAATTCTTACAATATTTTTTAATTTTGCATTTATTGCATTTTGGATTTCTGGCTGTACAGAAGTATCTGCCAAAATGAATGAGTTGATGATGTGATTTAATCCAAGATTCTTCTGGGATTATTTTTTTAAGTTTTCTTTCAATATCAATTGGCTCGTCACTACTTTTCGCAATTCCAAGTCGATTTGAAATACGAATGATATGAGTATCTACTGGTAAATCAGGGATTTTAAAAATTTCACATCTAATTACTCCAGCAGACTTATTTCCAATCCCTGGCAATTTTTGTAATTCATTTTTATCGCTTGGAAGAACTGAATTAAATTCGTGATATAAAATTTCAGCGATGCCTTTAATATTTCTTGCCTTATTTTTATATAAACCTAATGATTGAATTTCATTTTCAATATCTTTGATATCAGCATCCAATAAAGATTTAAGTGTTGGATACTTTTTAAATAAATGACTAGTAACAGCGTTAACGGACTTATCAGTTGTTTGCGCAGATAACATCACAGCGATCACTAATTCATAATCTTGAGAATAAAAAAGCTCACATTTTGCATCTGGAAAAAGTGAGTCTAAATAGCGTGAAACTTCTTTAAATTGTTCTTTAGATAGCATTAGTCTTTGTTAATCCACGGGATTTTTGCGATGCGGATTGTTTCTTCTAAATTCTTATCCCATTCTTCACTTAATGGAGTATGTCCTTCTGATTGTAAATCATCTCTTTGAGACCAACTTAAAAGGATTTTATCCACGCTGCGTAGGGTTTTTTTGCCTTTTGAGAGCGCTTCTTTTAAAGCGTCAATGATGGTTTTATCACTGTAACCAAAGGAAATCCATTCGTGAATTTTTGCCACTTCAACAGGAGATAAGGAGCGTCCTAATAATTTTTCGTAATTAGTGTATACGTTCTCTAATTCTTCTTTAATTCTGGTTGAGCTTTTTTCCTCTTCTTCTTTAGATAAGAATAACTGGAATTCTCTATATAGTTTTTGTTTTAATGGCTCAAGAGTAGCAACAGTGTTTTTACCAATTGTTTTATACTCAAACATACCTTTAGTAATAAGCTTAGCTAAAATCTTATCAATCTCTTTAATATCTAAAGTCATTTTTAAAGATAATAAATCAGCGGTTACAAAAGGGTTGCCTTGGCTAATAAGATGATCAATAACAAAAATAGTCGCTACCTCATTTTCATTGAGTTTTAGTTTGCGATAATTTTCGATTAATAAATATCTAAAATCTATAGCCTCGGTAATCATGTATATGTAATATAGCACACTTCCTTAATAATTATAAATTATTTATGCCGAAATTTATTAAGGTTGCTCGAAGTTCACTTTGATGATGACATTTTCGAATTTCTTCTAATATCTTTTCTTTTCGTAAATTTAGCAATAAAACTTTATTTTCTTCAATAACTTTTTCTAAGTCTTTATCAATGAAAAAGCCTAAATCAAATTGAAAACGATAGATACGTACAATTCTTAATGGGTCTTCTTTAATTCTTTTATAAGGATCTCCCACCATTCTAATTATGTGGTTATTTAAGTCTTCTAACCCGTTAACAAAGTCAATTACTTTTAGATTTTTATCTAAATATAATGCATTGATTGTAATATCTCTGCGCGAATAATCTTCTTTAATATTTTTAGTAAAAATAACTTCATTTGGGTGTCTAGAATCTGAATACCCTTTTTCTTTTCTAAAGGTGGTTAAATCAAATTTCACATTTTTATAATTAAATTTTACTGTCCCAAATCTTTCAAAAGTATAATCTGCATCCATTAAGAACTTCTTAGATTCTTCTGGAGTAGCATTGGTCACTAAATCCATGTCATTTAAAGGGATATGAAGTAAAAAGTCTCTAGTAGATCCACCCACTAGATATAACTGATATCCATGCTTATTAAATAAATCAACAAGTTCAATAAATAAAGATAGCTTATAATCCATATATAAATAATATATTTACCAGTCATTAAAAAAAAGACCCGAAGGTCAATTTTTTATATGATGATTATTTGTTTAGCTTTGCTTTGAATTCTTTGGCTAAATGCACTGTTACAGTCTTCTTAGGTTTGATTTGAATTTCTGTATGCTTTTTAGGATGCGTACCTTTTCTGCCAGCTTTTGTTTTTGGCTCGAACACACAGAAGTTTTTAATATTGACTGAATCCCCTTCCAGCAAAGCCTCCATAATGAGGTCGAACGTCATATCAACTGATGACTTCGCATCGACTTTTGATAAGTGTGCTTTCTCAGCAACAAGTTCGATGATCTCATTTTTATTGAGCTTTTTCATCCCCTTATCTCCTTGTTACGTATATAAATTATATAATGATTTTTAACTACTTTCTATGTTTTTTTAAACTAATCTTTACCGGCGTTCCTTCAAAATTAAAAGTTTCTCTTAAACGATTTTCTAAATATCTTTGATAGGAAAAATGCATAAACTCTGGGTCGTTAACAACAAGTGAAATAGTAGGTGGTGCGGTTAGAATTTGTGTCGAATAGTATATCTTTAAACGCCCACCATTGAAGTCTGGAGCCTGGTTCATAACCTGAGCTTCTTGAATGACATTATTCAAAATAGAAGTTTGAATTCTAGTGTGATAGGCTTGGTGAACTAACAGTAAAGATTCAAACAATGTATTTATCCTTCTTTTTGTAAGAGCGGATAAGAAAACGACAGGAGCATAATCTAAGAACTTGTATTCATTACGAATTAATTTTTCATAGGAAGACATTGTGTTTGTGTCTTTATCGACTAGATCCCATTTGTTAACAACAATGATAATGGCTTTATGCAAATCTGTAGCATATTGGATGACGTGTTTATCTTGTTCTGTAATACCTGCTTTTCCATCTAAAACAAGTAAAACAATCTCGCTTCTTTCGATAGCTTTAAGCGCTCTTATTGCAGAATATTTATCGATGGCTTCATATATTTTTCCTTTTTTCTTTAAGCCAGCTGTATCGATAACAACATAATTAACATCATCTTTAGTAAATGGTGTATCTATGGAATCTCTAGTAGTTCCAGAGATGTCACTTACAATAACTCTTTCTTGAGATAAAATGGCATTTGTTAAAGAAGATTTGCCAACATTTGGTCTACCAATTAAACAAAATGTCACTGTATCATCATCAACTTTTTCATCATCATTTGGGATTTTATCAATAATGCGATTTAAAACTTCACCTATACCTACACCATGACTTCCAGAAACAGGAATTGGTTCGCCTAAACCAAGTGAATAAAATTCAGCAGCATTTGATGCTTGAAGCCCTTCATCAATCTTATTAACTAACAATAAAATAGGTTTTTTAACTTTGCGTAAAAGTTTAGCAACCATATGGTCATCAGTGGTTACACCAACCTTACCATCAACCACAAATAAAATAATGTCGGCTTCATCAATTGCGATATTTGCCTGAACTCTAATTTGTTCTTGAAATGGTCTATTAGTAACTTCGATACCACCAGTATCAATAAGAGTAAAACTCTTACCTAACCAATTAGCAGTTCCATATAGTCTATCTCTAGTGATACCAGCTTCGTCATCAACAATGGCTCTTCTATCACCGATAATACGATTAAAAATCGTTGATTTACCAACGTTAGGACTTCCAACAATAGCAACAACTGCTCTAGCCATTAATACCTTTCTCTGCTAATTTAGCGTTAATAATTTCAATAACTTTAGTTACAACTTCTTCAACAGACATGAATGATGTATCTAATGTTAATGCATCAGGAGCACATTTAAGAGGTGCAAAGTCTCTATGAGAATCAATGTAGTCTCTTTTTCTAACATCATTTTCAATTTCTTCTAAAGTACAAGAGATACCTTTAGCAATATTTTCATCATATCTACGAACTGCTCTAGTTTCTACAGAAGCAATTTGGAATATTTTTACATCAGCATCAGGGAGAACATAGGTACCAATATCTCTACCATCCATAATTACTGAATGTTTAGCCGCCATCGCTCTTTGTTGATCAACCAAGAATAATCTAATGTCTTTATAAGATGCTATATAACTAACATTACCAGATACACGTGGCTCGCGAATTTCTTTTGTAACATCAAATTCATTACAAAGAACTTGACCGTTAGGCCTAAGTTTAATAGTTACTTCAGGAATTAATGCACAACATGCAGCTTCATTTTGACAATCAACACCTTTTTCCATGCAGTACCAAGTAAAAGCTCGATACATAGCACCGGTATCAATATAGGTATAACCTAATCGCTTTGCAACTTCCTTAGCAACAGTAGATTTTCCAGCAGCGGCTGGGCCATCAATAGCAACGGTAATTTTCATAGTTATGTCCTCCTAAAAGACAATTATTCCAAATATCACTAATAAAGCAATAATACTTACAATTACCAAAGCAATGGATAAGTTAATTACTCTATTTTTTATTGCAATTTTCTTAAAAAAACCCGCTTCGTCAGCGAAATTATCGTGTGTCGAAGGGGTCTTTAAAACAGGGATATTGTCACTTCTAGCGGCAATAGCTTGACGATATTTACGATATTTTTCAGTTCGTGTCCCTGCCATAATTTATTTCTTATCTATCTTTCATCATTGGGAAGAGGATCACTTCTCTGATGTTTTCTTGATTTGTAAGTAACATGACTAATCTATCAATACCCATACCAATTCCACCAGCAGGAGGCATGCCATATTCTAAAGCCTCAATGAAATCATTATCCATTTCATTTGCTTCCTCATCACCTAACTCTTTGGCCTTAAGTTGAGCCAAGAATCTTTCCTTTTGATCAAATGGATCATTAAGTTCAGTATAAGCATTAGCTAATTCCTTACCATTAACAAATAATTCAAATCTTTCAGTATAACGTGGATCTTTTCCTTTTTTAGTTAACGGAGAAACTTCGATTGGGTAAGAATAAACAAATGTTGGTTGAATGAGTTCTGCTTCGCAGAATTCTTCAAAAAATTCATTCATTACATGTCCAACGGTGTTTTTATGCTTTTCAAGTTTAATACCTTTAGATTCTGCTAATTTTTTAGCTTCTTCAAAGTCATAAATCTTTCTGAAGTCAACACCAGTTTTCTCTAAAATAAGATCTGCCATTGAGACCCATCTAAATGGTTTGTGGAAATTTAAGACTTTATCCTGATAAGTAACAATGTCACTACCAGTTACATCTTTAGCAGCTTTTCTAATCATTCCTTCAGCAAGTTTTCTCATGCCTTGTAAATCTGAATATGCTTGATAAGCTTCAATAGTAGTAAATTCTGGGTTATGAGTTGCATCCATACCTTCGTTTCTAAAAAGACGACCAATCTCATAGACTCTTTCCATACCACCTACTAATAATCTTTTAAGATTAAGTTCGGTAGCGATTCTTAAATAGAAATCTCTATCTAAAGCATTCATGTGTGCAATAAATGGACGCGCATTAGCCCCACCGAGGATTGGTGATAAAACCGCAGTTTCAACTTCCACGAATCCTTGAGCATCTAAATAAGATTGAATACTTCTGATAAGTTTTGGTCTAGCAAACGCTACTTTTCTTGATTCATCATTAACGATGAGGTCTAAATATCTACGTCTGCTTCTTTCTTCGACATCAACTAAACCATGGAATTTTTCAGGAAGTGGATGTAAGCATTTTGTTAAATGTGTATATTTTTCTGCTCTAATAGTTAATTCACCACTACGTGTTTTCATTACTCTTCCATAGACGCCAACGATGTCGCCAATATCAGCAAGTTTAAATAACTCATATGTTTTCTTGCCAACAACATCAATGCCCATATAAACTTGAATATTTCCAGATTTGTCTTGAATATTCATAAATGAGGCCTTGCCCATTCTTCTTAAATTTTTAATACGACCTGCAACAGTCACATATGGTTTATTCTTTTCTAAAGAATTAGGACTTTTTTTATCAAACAAAGAGTGAACTTCATTTGCTAAATGAGTAACTTTAAAAGCTTTCCCAAAAGGATCAACTTTAAAAGACTCATATTTTTTGAGTTTCTCTCTTCTAACTAGTTCTTGATCATTAAGATTTTGATTATCCATTGATAATGCCTCCACATTGAAATTAGTATATAAGAATCTTTGACCACTTTGTAGTCAAAATTAATTTATATCGCAATTTCTTTTTTATATTCTTCGATTATTCTGACTAAATCGGAGTAATTGTTTAATTCAGTTGATAACCTACACTTCAACTGTTTTGATTTTGGGAAACCGTCAAAGAATTTAGTAGCAATACCGCGATATATTCTCATAGCAAGATGCTCTCCTTTTTCTTCGATAAGTAGTCTTGCAAGCTCTAGACAATATTTAATTTGTGTATTTAAATCAGTTGACACTGTTTCCTTGCCTTGAAAGTGATTATTTATGTTGGTAATCAACAATGGATTTCCTACTGCTCCACGAGCAACCATCACACCATCTGCACCTGATATTTTCATAGCGTTAATAGCATCTTCAATAGTATAAATATTGCCACTAATAATCAAAGGGACATTTACGCTATTTTTCAAATCTTTAATTAAATCCCAATGTGGTTGACCAGCATACATTTCTTTAGCGCTTCTAGGATGAATTGCTATTAAATCTACTCCAGCTTTAATGACCTCTTTAATAACGTCTACAAATTGGTCTTTTGATGTTCCAGAACCAAGTCTAATTTTAACAGTGACAGGTTTATGGGTTACTTCTTTAATAGATCTAACAATATCTCCGCATAGCTTAGGGTTATTCATTAAACTAGAGCCCGCTCCAGTCTTGGTAACTTTAGGCACTGGACAGCCCATATTGATATCAAAAAAATCAATATTTGAATTCATTTTTTCACAAATTGATGCGGCTTTTGCCAAATTTTCTGCTGAATTACCAAATAATTGGACTGCAGTAGGCACATCAAGTTTATCAAAAGCAACATAGGACTTTGTCTCTTCATTACCATAAATCAATCCCATGTCAGAGACCATTTCAGTTACTACATAGCCAACCCCAAAAGAAGCACAAAACTTACGATATGCTGAAGATGTTATTCCAGCCATTGGAGCTAAGACAACATTAGATTTTATTTCTAAATCACCAATCTTAAACATATAAGAAAAAGAGGGGATTATTCCCCTTTCTCTTCTCCTTGAATTGGCTCAGGTTCAGGTTGAGATTTTTCTTCAACCGAATCTTTTTCAGCCTTTTTGAGATGACGATGTTCGAGCAAATAATCGATCTCTTCTGCGGTAATTTGTTCGTACTCAAGAAGAGTTTTTGCAATTAATTCAACATCATCTTTATATTTAATAATGATACTCTTAGCTTCTTCGTGAGCCTCATTAATAATCTTTTGGACTTCAGCATCAATTTTCTCTGCAGTCGCCAAGGAGAAATTCTTTTGACTTGAGGTATAATCACGTCCTAAGAACACGCTACCAGTATCTCTTTCGTATTGGATTGGACCTAAGGAAGACATACCTAATTCTGTGACCATTAAACGAGCAATTCTAGTTGCCATTTCGATATCATTTTGCGCTCCTGAAGAGATATCATCAAAGAAAACTTCTTCAGATGAACGGCCGCCAAGATAACCCACAATACGAGCAATTAATTCTTTTCTAGTTAATAAGAAGCGATCTTCTTCTGGAGTCATGCGGACATGACCGCCTGTATTGCCACGAGGAATAATAGTAATCTTTTGGACTTTATCAGAATGTTCAAGCTTTAATCCGATAATAGCATGACCAGCTTCGTGGTGTGCTACGACATCGCGCTCATGAGCATTTAAAGAACGAGAAGATTTAGCAGGTCCAGCAATTCGTCTATCAATAGCTTCATCAATTTCTGCAGTTGTGATTTCTGTCTTTCTTCTTCTTACTGCTAAGATAGCAGCTTCATTCATGATATTTTCAATATCAGCACCAGAGAATCCAACCGTTCTTTTAGCGATAGCAGTAAAATCTACGTCTTTTGCAAGCTTCTTATTTCTAGAATGTACTTTAAAGATTGCTTCTCTTCCTTCTCTATCTGGAAGCGAAACAGTAATTTTTCTATCAAAACGACCTGCTCTTAAAAGAGCTGGATCAAGAACATCATCTCTATTAGTTGCGGCCATAACGATGATACCGGAATTATCAGAGAATCCGTCCATCTCAACTAAAAGTTGGTTAAGAGTTTGCTCTCTTTCATCGTTTCCACCACCTAAGCCAGCACCTCTTTGTCTACCAACAGCATCAATTTCATCGATGAATACTAAACATGGAGCGTTTGCTTTAGCGGTTCTAAACATATCTCTAACTCTACCAGCACCAACACCAACAAACATTTCAACAAAGTCAGAACCAGAAATTGAAAAGAATGGAACACCTGCTTCTCCAGCGACAGCCTTTGCAAGTAAAGTCTTACCTGTACCTGGGGAACCCACTAATAAAACACCTTTTGGCAACTTTGCACCAAACTTGGTGAATTTTAATGGGTCTTTTAGGTATTCGACGATTTCTTCCATTTCTGCTTTTTCTTCGTCACAACCAGCAACATCCTTAAATCTAACTTTAGAATCTTGAATTCTTCTAGCGCGTGACTTATTGAAATCCATGGCTTGTCTATTAGCACCACCAATAGATCCAGATAATCTGGAGAACAAGAAGATAACAATAATAGCGGAACCAACAAGCATAATAATAGTTGGACCCCAACTATCCCACCAGCTTGATTGATAAACATCATTTACCGCAATAGCTTCAGTTGTATACTTACTGACCCAATAATTAAGGCTAAGTTTTGGTAATTCAATAACTTCATCTTTGTGATATACACCATCAGGATGTTCGGTATTTTTAGCTTCAACAACAGTAATTGTTTCTTCAACAACCTTAACGGTATAGCTAATTTCTTTACTGTCATAAGTAGAATTATCGACGGTACAAACATATTTAGTGTTATTAGAAAGTTGACCACTTAAAGTAACATAACTGCCCTCGAAGTGATGTGTAATAACTGTTGTTTTTACTTGCTTATTAACAAGAGCTTGAACATACGCTTTAGAAGTTAGAGGTGTAGAGTTATCTCTATTTCCAAACATACGATAAGCAAAAATACCGATTAAACCGGCAACTAATAATATAGAAAAAATAAAGCCAAAAGAAATTCTTCGTCTTGGCATATTGTTCGGATTGTTATTATTTTCTGGCATAAAAATTTACCTCCATATCAATATTGATACGATATCTTAAAAAGATATATTGATTATATTAGTTTTTATATAATTTGAAAAGCAAAAACAGAAGTTCTTATTTAACATAAAAACTTAGTTCTTTGGTCATTTTAAAATCGTTTCGATAACGAGGAATATAAATCACATTGCCGTTTTTATTTAAAATTGCTGGCCAAACCAATCTTTTTCTAAATGGTACTTTCCAATCAATTAATAATCTTTGCGCTTTTGCTTTATATCCATTAATTATTATGAAATCATTCTTTTTGATGTTACGAATGGTTAAAGGATAATCTTCAAAATCAACATGGCGATCAGAAGTATCCATCTTAAAGTTTAAATAAAAGAAGGGAGTATCTAATATTCCAGGGCAAGGTAAAGTATAACTAAAATCACGAGGTTCGGCTTTATTTACACCAAATTCGAAATAGTCATATTCTTTAAATAAATATAGCCCTTTATAAATAAGAAATTGCCCGTTAGGTTTTGAGGATTTTAATATCTTAATAATTTGACCTACATTCTTTTTTGATAGACTAAAAGAAGCGTTAATATTTTTAACTAAATAATTTAATGCATAACATTGCGATGTAAAATCCAAATTAGAAACATAATTAACATCGCTTAATCTTTTAATATCAATTGATTTAAATAATGATTTTAAACTAGCGTTTTCATTATTAATTTCTTGTAGAATTTTTTCGCGGTCTCTTTCAATCATTTTCAAGACAACATTGTGTCTAATTTTGTTTCTCATAATTGAAATATCAAAGTTAGATTTATCAATACAATATGGAACATTATTCTCGTCGCAAATCTTTTGTAACTCACTTTTTTTGTAGTCTAATAATGGCCTAATTACATTAACCCCATAAATAAACGTTTCTGATGAAATTCCATAAAAAATTGGGTTATTTTGTCGTTCTTTTTGCATTAAATATGTCTCAATCAGGTCATCTTGATGATGAGCCACTAGAGTCGCGAAATAGTCAAACTGAATAGATAAATCTTTAAAGAATTTATATCTAATTTCACGGCATGTGGCTTCGACATTTTTTTCTATTTTTTCTTTAACATCTAATACGTGTACATCAATATTAAACTCTTTAGCGTATTTAACTAATCCAAGTACTTCAGAATCACTTTCTTCTCTAAGATGATAATTAACAATCGCACACGCAAAATTAAACTTATTAATTCTTAGTAAATGAAAAAGAGCCATGGAGTCTGGACCAAAGGAACACGCCAACAAATATCTCTTGCTTTTATCAAGATCCGACAGGGTCATAACTTGCTCTTTCTTTTTTACCTACTTGATTAACTTTAGCAATAATAGAAAATTCATTGTCACCAAACTTAATTTTGATGGTTTCTCCACCTCTAATTTCAAAAGATGGTTTAGCCACTTTTTCATTAACTTTTACTAAACCTCGTTCACAGAACTCTTTAGCAATGGTTCTTCTTTTAATAATTCTTGAATCTTTTAAAAATAAATCTAGTCTCATGCTTTTAAAACTATCTCGTTTGTATTAATGATATTCACTAATGATTTTAATATATTTTCTAAATCTATTAACCAATTTCCTTTTTTTGACATCACAATTTTAAATTTGTGATTTAAATAACTGATCTTAATAATAGATAAATAAGGAATAAGTGCTTCAAATAAAATGTTGCCTATGCCTTTAATATTTATAAAATTATCACCTAAATATAATTCAACATTCATCTTATTTTCTTTAATATCGCTTATCTCGCATTGCTTAACCATTAAATCAATTGCGCGTTTATAGAAAAGTTGCTCAACTTCTTCTGGTAGGCGTCCATAAATATCTCTAACTTTGTTTTTGATTTCGGTTAAAGAATCAATCGAAGACGCCGCTAAAATGTCGTGATAGAGTTCAATCTTATCACTATCAGAGGCATATTCTTGAGGTATATATGCATCAAAGGCCAGAGATAAAGTTTTGTTATATTGCTCTTCTTTATGTTCCACGCCATCAATTTTCTCTTTTACTGCTTCATTTAATAATTTGATATACATGTCTAAGCCAATTGAATCGATAAAGCCGGCTTGTTCAGGTCCTAAAATATCTCCTGCTCCTCTAATCATCAGATCTCTTTGAGCAATTTTATATCCACTACCTAGAGCAGTAAAATCTTGTAACGCCCTTAAACGTTTTTGAGTGTCTTCTTTTAAGACTTTATTGCCATTATACATTAAATAGGCATATGCAATTCTATTGCCTCTTCCAACTCTACCTTTAATTTGATATAGCTGAGCTAATCCGTATCTTTCTGAATCATCAACTATTATCATGTTAGCGTTAGGAACATCAATGCCGTTTTCAATAATAGATGTGCAAACTAAAACTTGAATTTCTCCAGAATAAAATTTTATCATTGTGTCTTCTATATCGTTTCTGGTCATTTTTCCATGCGCAACAGCGATATTCGCACTTGGTATTGCTCTTTTTAATCTAGAAGCAATCTCATAGATAGTTTCAATGTCGTTATGTAGATAAAATACTTGTCCATCTCTACCAAGTTCTCTTTGAATTAATTCTTTAATAACTTGAGTATTAAAAGGAGTCACGTATGTCTGAATTGGCATCCTTTCTCCGGGAGGAGTAGTAATTTGAGACATACTTCTAACACCTAATAATGAAATTTGTAAGGTTCTTGGAATTGGCGTTGCGCTTAAAGTCAAAACATCGATATTAGATTTAAGTTCTTTAAGTCTTTCTTTTTGTTCTACACCAAATCTTTGTTCTTCATCTATTACTAAAAGACCAAGATCTTTATAGACGATGTCGTTAGATAATAATCTGTGGGTACCAATAATTAAATGAATTTTACCCGCTTCTATATCTTTGATATATTCTTTTTGCTTCTTTTCAGGAACAAGTCTAGAGAATATCGCAATTTTAATATCAAATTTAGAAAATCTTTCTAAGGCAACTTCATAGTGTTGTCTAGCTAATAATGTAGTTGGACATAATAAAACTGCTTGTTTACCAGAGTTGATACATTTAAATATCGCTCTAAAAGCTACCTCAGTTTTACCAAAGCCAACGTCACCACAAAGCAATCTATCCATAGGATGGGTAGACTCCATATCTTCTTTTATTTCATTTAAAGATCGAAGCTGGTCTTTAGTTAATTCAAATTCACAGCTGTCTTCGAATGCCTTTTGAAATTCATCATCTTTACAAAAGGCATATCCTTCAATATGACTTCTTTCTACATATAAAGAAAATAATCGCTCCGCTAAATCATGAATTCTTTCTTTTATTTTAGCTTTAGTTCTTTCCCAATCTTTTGTGTGCAATCTAGATAAGCGAGGTCTTGCACCTTCTTTACCTAAATATTTCCTGATTAATTGGAATTGGGATAATGGGACATATAAGATTTCTCCACCATGATAAGCAAGTTTTAAATAATCTTGATGTTTTCCTTCTACTTCAAGAGTTTGTAGTTCTAGGAATTGGCCAATTCCTTGATATTCATGGACAACATAATCTCCAGGAGTTAAATCTTCATAACTTTTTAAAATTGTCGCTTCTTTAAAACGATTATCAAATCGAGTAATTCTAATTTTCTCATTAAATAGTTCTTTAGAAGTCAGAAAGACAATCTTTTCATCTTCTAAAACAAAGCCAGAAGGAATATTAGAAATAGATAGACCAATTTGATGTTTATTAGGTAGCCCATATTCTTTAACCATTTCAAATGGAATATGGGAAGAATTTAATAAATCAATAATCGAATTTAAATGCTGCTTAGAGCTTAATGAAATATTTAATAGATAATTCTGGTTTATATAATTATGAATAATGTTAATAACATCACTATCTTTAGAGACTTCAAAAGGAATGTTCTTACA
Organism: uncultured Caryophanales bacterium; assembly: GCA_946647665.1. GTDB lineage: Bacteria > Bacillota_I > Bacilli_A > RFN20 > CAG-826 > UBA2450. Next base: position 2,712 of record CAMPCW010000004.1, on the reverse strand, counting down.
GTTAAAAACGATATCTTTATCACTAGATTGTAATAAAGAGGTACGTATAATGTTACTTCGAGTAAAATTTAACTCATCAAACGAATAACACAATTTAAGATGAGAAATTGATTTACCATTTTCAAACAGTTCTTCTAAAAAGGCAAAAGACTCCTCTTCTAACATTTGCGAACTAGCTCTAATAGATGGCTCGTCCACTAAAACAGTTGTATATTCCTTTGTATAATCAAGTAAAGATTTAAGCCGATCATCAAGTAAAGAATAATAGCGGTATAATCGTGGGGTATATTGGAATTCAATTAGCTCAGATACATCATTATCAACCATATCTCTTAAGTTAGAAAAATCAGTAGGATTTAATACTTCTTTATCTTTTTCTAATTGTTCGTAAATACGATTGGTGATCACTTTTAAATCATCATCAGAAAGGATGAAATCATTTGCGGGTAGCACTTTAACTTTTTCAACTTTTTCTTTAGAAGATTGACTTGCTAAATCAAAGAATCTAATAGACTCAATTTCATCATCAAATAATTCAATTCTTATCGGATCGTCATAGTTAACAGAATAGATATCAAGTATGTCCCCTCGAGATGCAAATTGAAGAGACTGATCAACTTTATTTACTTGTGTATAGCCCGCTCTAACAAGCTTAGATTTTAAAGATTTTAGGTCGATTGATTGTGAAACCTTAAAGGTGAAGCAACTATCTAAAAATAGAGATTTTTCCGGCAAAAACCTACTAATTGCTGAGATATTTGCAATAATAATGTCAGTTTTTCCATTAATAATATTGTCTAAAGAATAGATACGATTAGCGCTCATTTCCTTAGACATCGCTAAAGTTTCAGCCCTAATTAATTCATCAGAAACATATAACGAGACATTGGTTTTTGGTAATAAACTATTTAAGAAAGTATAGAGCTTTTGGGCTTTATATAAGTTAGAAGTTATAAGAAGATATTTGCCTTTTTCTTCTTTGAGAGAACTTGCGGTTAATAAAGAAATTCCCACTAAATCATCCACGACAAAATGCCCACTTTTTGCCAAGTAGGGGGGTATCGCTTTATTGGTTTTTAATTTATCAAATAAGTTCGTCTAACTTCCTCCTTAATGATTGAATTTATTCATCGCACTATCAAAGTTATGCTTTAGAATTTCTTTTAGTGCTTCAGTAGCTTTATTAATTGCCTCATCAATTAGAGGTCTTTCTTCTTTTAACGGCTTACCTAAGACATAATCAATCGTATCAAATGTTGGTTTGCCAATACCAATTCTGATACGCTTAATGTTTTCTGTTCCAAGATTTTCAATAATGTTTTGAATGCCCTTATGTCCACCGCTTGATCCAGATAAGCGAAGTCTAATTTTTCCTGGCTCTAAATCTAAATCATCATAAATAACAATAATGTCTTCAGTAGGAATTTTAAAATAAGAAGTTATTTCTCTAACGGATTCACCACTTAAATTCATATATGTTTGTGGTTTTAATAAATAAACATCTTCATCAAAGACTTTTCCTCTACCTACTAATCCTTTAAAAGCTTCTTTATCAATATCGATTTTAGCTAATTCAGAAAAGAGGTCGACTGTGTCAAAGCCCATATTATGACGAGTATGCTCGTATTTCTTTCCTGGATTACCTAAACCGACAATTAATTTCATAATCGCTTAATATAATACCAAATTATCAAATAAACATATATGTTAATTTGAAAAATGTTATATACTATCTAGTATGAAAAATTGGTTAAAAACTTTTTTAGCAGGTATAGGCATAGGCTTTGCTAGCGCTGTACCAGGTGTAAGCGGGGGTACTATCGCCGTTATTTTAAAAGTCTACGACAAACTAATTTGGGCAGTAAGTAATATCTTAAAGCATTTTAAAGAAGCTATTAGAGTATTACTTCCAATTCTTATAGGCGTTGTTGTTGCTTTAATTCCAACAATCTATTTAATGGATAAAGCATTAAATGGTTTTGTCTTTGGTGTGATTTGTATCTTTGCAGGTTTTATTATTGGCTCTATCCCAGGAATTAAAGATGAAGTTAAAGATACTAAGCCAAATAAAATGCATTACATTATCTTAATTGTCAGCGCTTTAATCGCCATTGGCTTAGGTGTTGGTAGCGTATTAGTAAAAGCTGATGTCTCTGCATATTTTATCAACACTCCTGTTTGGTTTTATTTTGTATTAATTCCAGTAGGCTTTGTTGCCTCTGTTGCTTTAGTTGTTCCAGGATTATCTGGAGGCATGCTTTTATTATTAATGGGATTTTATGCACCATTAATTAACAATGTGACATCAACTTTAAAAGATTGTATTCATGGTAACTGGTCAAACTTTGGTAGCCTAGTAGGAATCTTATTATGTTTTTTAGTAGGCGTTATATTAGGTTTTTATTTCATCTCTAAATTAATGCATTATTTGCTCAATAAGTATCATAGCTACACTTTCTACTCCATTATCGGTTTTGTTGTTGGAAGCGTTATTGCCTTATTCTTCAACTATAAAATCTATGAATACTATCAAGCATGGTCTATTGGAAGTTATGTATATATGCCTTTATATGTAGAAATACCTATTGGTATTGTTCTATTAATAGGATTTACTATCTTGTCTTATTTGTTAGTAAAATATAAAAGAAAAGTAGAACAAAATAGTACCAACGCATAAAATACGTTGTACTGACTCGACCCTATAAGGGCTAT
>CAMPCW010000003.1 GCA_946647665.1 uncultured Caryophanales bacterium | reverse complement strand
CACACCTGTTTGAAAATTCACACATCCTGTCAAGATGGATATCTTTTAGGCATACTGATGAATCTAATGGATTGTACGGACAAAATAGGATTGATATTGTACTAGAAAATAAAGGAATAATTACACGTCCAGAAACAGTTTCTAAAATAATGAAGAAAAATGGTTTGAAAACCACCTCATTATACAGAGGTGGCCATTTTTAATTTGATATAAATAAAGCCGAAAATTTGGTTCGTTTCCGGCGGGGTTTACGGTTGTCTAAGTACTACGAGAATAATACAAGGAACACTTTTAAAATGTTAAAACAAACTAAATTATCTATTCTTGGTCCATTGACATTGACATTTTTTGCATTCGTAATGAACGGTTTCATGCCCATCTGCAAAACGTTCACTCCAGAACATAATGTCATCATATCCAGCGCCACATTGAGGACAATCATTTTTAGTTGAACTGAATAAGCATCCCCCGGATATCGCGCTTAATTGCTCATCGGTTAATTCCACGCCTTCTTCTTTTGCTAACGCTAATAATTTTTCACTGTTATTACAGGCTTTAATTTTTGCAATTTGTTCTTCTGTTAAATCTTTTAATAAATCTTGTTTCATAATCTAAGTCCTTCTTGTTATTTTTACTATATCATTGATTCTGTCACAAAAGTGCCACATAGATTCAAATTCTATTATAGTTTTATATTCATAATAAAGCCCTATTTTTATATAATGAAATTATTAGTTTATAATTGTAGATTTTTTAGAATTATTTGATATTTTAGAATATCAAACTATATCTAATAAAATAAAGAAAACACGGTATTGCCGTGCATTAAATGTAGGTTCTATAAGTGCACCGAGTTTGATACAATGAACACTTTTTGAATGTTAGTAGCACCTCCACAAAATATAGATATAATCAAACTTTTTTAATCGTGTCAAAAACCTCATGGAGTTAGCAAATAAAGAAGTCTAAAACTTCTTTTTAGTAGCAATATCATAATAAAAAGCTAGAGGTTTGATTTCCTCTAGCCTTTTTAGAATTTTGCTAGTTAGTTATCTTTCAATAACCAGCATTCTCTTGATCCAAATATTGTGTTTTATGATGTTATCTGGATCTCGGTACTTATTAGGAACATAAAATTCAGCTTTATTAGATGTGAAGTTTGTCCAAACAACCTTACTCATAGCCTTATTTCCATCTGTTTTATCTTTTAAACCGCTGTATGTTGTAAGCGTTCCGTTTGTTGTTACAAATTGATCAATTCCAACTGGGTCGTATTGTGTAGGCTGGTCCATATTCATATAGAAGATAACTGCTTGAATTTTGTCTGGATCAAATGGTTCCCAATTGCCACGGCCTTTGCGATCAATATTTAATTCAAGATGGGTCAAGTAATTCTCCCTACTGAAATGTTGTGCAATAAATAATTCGTTAACTTTGTCAGTTAGGGCTGTTGGAAAAGACGTATTATCATCTTTCACGCTGTTGAGTGGATAATACTTGTTATTCTTGTTTTTTACATAAGTAGTTAATTTATCGCCTGAAGTGTCTACACCTTGGTCAAATAATTCTGTTTCAGCTTCTTCAAATTCTGCCACATAAACATATGATTTATTTAATTCTGTGGTGAACGTTATGTCGAAATCTCTGCTTACGACTTCTTCACTGCCGTTTAAATGCCAACCTTTGAAAGATGCAAAAAACTCAGTTTGATAATTGGTGAGTGGATTTGCATGAATTGTGATTTGAGTTCCATTAGCCACAATTTGTTCGTTGCTACCATAACCTTCGATTGAAACTGTTCCATAGCTTTCATTTGTGGAAGACACTTTTACGAGGTTTTTAACGTTCGAACAACTAAAATAAAATTTGACTGATGTGACTTCTAAGCGAGATGCATATTGGATGTTTTCGTTTAATTTCATAGAAATATAATTTCCATGATTTTGGTTGTTAGGAATATTTATTGAATATGTTTGAACTGATTTTGCACCAATCATCTTGTCTACGCTATAAACCGAACTCGCTTGTTTTGGATCAATCCTTGTTTCAGTTCTAAGAGTTGCAGCGCTTGGATTTGGACCTCCATAGACATAAGCGCTTATATCGATTTGGTATAAACCAGTCATAGCAGTTTCATTTTTTAAATACCCGCTATTTCTTTGCCAATAAAAAACATCTTCTCCAATAAAATTAACTGAATTGGTGACAAATGTGACATCGTTACCAAGACCTGTTTTGAATGTTCCTCTATAAACATCACCATCTTGAACAAAATTAGATCTATTCGATGCGTTAATTGTTAATGTGTATGGTTCGCTCTCAGCATTCAAAAATGAAGAACTACCCAAGTTGTTTGATAATAAGGCAACCGAAGCAAAAACTCCAATAGCCATTGTGTTAGTTAATATGAAGATTACATTTTTCTTAAGCATAAAACACCTCCAGTAAAAATCTTTTATATACTATACCTACATGCGTCACAAAAGTGTCACAGTTTTTTTAAAAAAATCCTTAATACACTTGTATCAAGGATTCAATGCTAAGATGGCTAGGATGCTGCGTAATAATACAATTTCCACCCCTATTTGGATTTTGTCCACCTTTTGGAGTAAAATGTCCACCCCGTTTTTTTAAAGAAAAAGCCTCTCAAATTGACTAGAGGCCCTGTTCTTAATAATAGGATTATTAGTTATTCGATATAGAAGATGAAGTCATCATCAGAAAGGTTATACTTATCAAACGTCTCTCTAATAAAAGACAAAATGTTTGTTGAACTCAAATTTGTTTCGATGAGGATGCCACTATTCTTGATCTCGTATGGCTTTCTCAAGTCATTGACATCATAGGTGATGTAAACTTTGTCCGCATGTTCAAGTTTAAATTTCTCTTTAGCGCATTCTTCTAATCTTGCTGAATCAAGCTCATATAAAACATTGAATAGCTTTGTTAACATATCAGACCAGGAATCAACTAACACTCTTTCACCTAAGCAGATGAATGAAGTTGGCTTAGTTCCTCTGACCTTATCAACATCGTTGTAGGTAAGCGCGTTATCCTTGATGTTTTCAAACTTGATTTGTTCTGCTAACTGTGGAAGAGGGAAAGCTTTGAGTAATATTGAAGCGAGTCGCTCAGCTCTATCTTCAATAGATTTCTTTGTCCACTTGGTTGCAGTATAAACATCCTTATTAAGAGTAACCATCTTGGAATTCTTGTCTTTCATCATTTCAACTTTTTCGTTGAATGACTTGGTGCCTAATTCCGAGTTATAACCAGTTAAAGTTAAGTTGCCTAAAGTATGTAAATACTTTTCATGGACGAAATCATAGTCTTCGCCAATTTCATCCTTCCAATTGTCTTGTACGGATTGAGGCATAATATGTTCAATAGTTACTAAACTATTTGCTTCAACTTTTTCGGATGAACCATAGTTTTCAATACAGCAAAGCAAGAACTTACAGATTCTCGCGTCTTTTTCATAAATCTTTTCTGTCTTGAGGCAGCTTTCAAATTGTAGATTAGAAGGCACTGCATCTTTGGTATTGAGTTGTAACATAAATGAATAAATAGTTTTTAAATAGTTCTCTTCAGTTCTAAGTGACTCATCATCAAAGACTCTTTTATAAAGAGACTTGTAGAAGCTTCTATATGAATTCGATGGGACTCCAGTTATGTAACGTCTCACAGTATATGAGATGAAGAAATCCAATAATTCACAAAGGACATCTTCGGAAATCACACCATTGTCGAAATCAGAAAACACATTTAACAAGAATGTATAAATGGTTGATTGTTTTAATGATCTGAAATATGAGAGTTTCTCATTAATTTTTTCGCTATATTTATTATCTTTTCCAATGAAAGCAGCATATGCTTCAACTGAATCGTATATGCCTTTGAGAATGCTTTCATGGCTTAAATTGCTTCGCAAAGCATATTTCTTAAACAAGTCATAAGCGTTTTTAGCATAAACTTGCTCTGGTAATAAGTAATTGAAATAGTCGATAAAGTATTCGGATAAGGTTCCAGTATCTCTTCCTAGCTTGTTTTCAATCTTGATCCAATATTCGTTGTAAAGGTGCTCAGCATCTTCATCTGTCATCAAGATGTAGTTTCTAATCAAGTCGGATAATGTCAAATCTAGGCCAGTTGAGTTAATTCTTTCAAAAACTACTTGAGGTTCATCGCCCTTCTCTTCAAACAAGGTAATCATGACGCATTCTAATCTATCCATACCATTCATGAAGTCACGAACAGTAATTCCAGTCGCCAATAATTCCTTAATAAGCTTTAGGAAGTAGTCATAATTCAAATAAATATTTGAACTCTTGTCCATTGCCTCAATGTTACCCGCCATTAAAAGGAGGAGTTGTTCATTATCTGTCTTAATTGGTTTTAGTTTCAAACGGCTTTGTTCGTCTTGTGACCAGTCTTTAAACTTATCGATATTAAAGAGCTTTTCATCACATAATTCTTGTTCGCTTTCTTTGACGGTTGAATCTCTTAAAGCCTTAATGAGCAAAAACAAAGTGGTAAATCTTTGTTGACCATCGATAATTAAATAGCGCTTAATGCCATTCTTTTCTTCGAGAGAAACCTGAACAATAGTACCAAGAAAGTGTTTTTTCTCAGTGTTAATTAGATTCTTGATGTCATCAAATAAAGTGACACAGTTGTCTCTTTTCCAATCATAGTTTCTTTGATAAACAGGAATGCTATACTGCCTTCTGTTTTCAAACATGTAGGTAAGAATTCTTTCAGAATTAGCGTTCATAATTATCTCCTTATTTAAGTAGTTTCTTTAAATATTTTTCAGGCTCAACAAGTTCATTAATTGCGCCTTCTTCTAAATCTTGAAGATTATATAAACAATCTAAAACATCAAATGTCTCTTCCAAGTTGTGTTTTGCAGAATTCCAACCTATGCCGTCTGTAAACCAAACAAATTGGAAGTCTGTAATTTCTTTCGATTCTAAAGTTAATGTTTTATAACTTCTTGCTGTTTCGTTCAGTTTAGAGCCTTGGCTTCCATAGAAATTGCATTCGCAAGCAAAGACTGTTCCGAAATTATTGGTGAACACAAAATCAAATCTTTTTTCTGCCTTGCCATCATTACTCAATTTAGATAAATCGAGATGAAATTTTTTCTCAACTTCAGAAGCATACATCTCTTTGAAATATGTTTTTCCTTTAACTAATCCGGCTTTGATGAGATATGATTCGACCAAATCTTCCATTACATGGCCGGTCCTATTTTTGCGGCCGTTTGTATCCATGCCGACTTCAACGCCTAAAACATAATCAACCAGGTTGTTGATGAGGTGGTTTTGTAGTAAATCAAAAAGTCCACTATTTCTCATGAATAGAGCATACTGGTCGATTGTGTAATTCATTTTAACAAAATTAAAAACATAGCTTCCATCAGCATCTTGAACTTTGATTTCTGCCTCACGCTTAGCTAACAGAATTGGAACAACGACCAAAACTTTCGGATATTCCTTCAAGATGTTCTTAAACTCTTCTTCGATATTCTTGGAACCAATGAGGGAATTTAAAATGTTGAGTTCTACCTTAATTTTCTGCACGTTTTCATAAACTTTGTTGAAGTCCGTGTAATATGTCCAGGTTGCAACGCTATCTTTCATTGTAGATAGCCAAAGATTGAAATCTCTATTTGCCATTAGATTCGCCTCCTAAGTATCTTTTCTTGGTAAGTTCCAAATAATCTATATCTAATTCTATACCAATATATTGTCGTTTCATATTATGAGCGACAATTCCTGTTGTTCCGCTTCCGTTAAATGGGTCTAGAATTAAATCCCCTTCTTTAGAAGCGGCTGTTATTAGTCTCTCAAGCAGTTTTGTTGGCTTTTGAGTTGGGTGCTTACCGAATTTCTTCTCACTTTTAGAAGCGGTACCAATTTCAACTATTTCTGGTTCGGCATCAAATTCCCAAACATCTTTCATTTGCTTTCCACCATTCTCTTCTTTCATGGTCTCATAATTGAAATAATGTTTTCCTTTTTTCTTTAATGTGAGTTGCTTTCTAGCCCAAATAATTGTTTCGGTTGAGTGAGTAAAACATCTGCATGACAAGTTTGGAGCAGGATTAGTCTTCTTCCAAATAATGTTGTTAATAATGGAATATCCATCAAGTTCTAGAGCTACACCAATGGCATAAACACTGTGCAATGTTGATGAAATCATTATCGTCCCGTTGTCCTTAAGCACACCTCTGCATAAAGCAATCCATTTACGATGATACTTGATTCTATCCTCTATGGTTTTTGAATAATCCCATTCTCCTTTATCGACAGATACTTGCTTTCCGCTTTGACACGTAACACCACCACTGGAAAGAAAATATGGTGGATCGGCAAAAATCATATCGATCGATTTTGGCTCTATCTTTTTTAGAAGTTTGAAAGAATCTCCTTTTAGGAGCGTAAAATCACCATCTTGAAAAAAGATATCTTTCTTTGTAAACATATTAATAGTTAGTAATTATCACTTCTTCAACATCACCACGGCCATCACCTTTGGAATTAATCATTCTTTTAGCATTGATGACATGAATATTGAAATCTTTATATAAATCTTTGATAAACGGTGTATTAGCATTACTCGCCATGACAAGAACGCCTTTGTCGGTTAATGTCTTAATTAAATCTCTTAGTCTTGTTTGCTCATCTCTTCCAAAACCGCTAGCGGTATAGGAAGTAAAGGATTGTTCACCAACGACATCGTATGGAGGATCAAAATAGACAAAATCTCCTGCTTTTGCTGTCACAACAGCATCGGCAAAATCTTTATTTAAAATAATAGGTTTTCTTTTATGAAAATATTTATGTAGTGCTTGAATGTTGTCTTCATCGAAACATTTAACTTTTTCACGTTTAGCTGAAGGAACATTGAAGTAGCCCTTACCACTGACTCTATATAAGCCATTAAAACAGGCTTTATTCAGATAAACGCAGCGTGCTGCCTTTTCAGGCATTGTCATTTTTACATAGACGCTCTTTTTTCTGTCTAAATCTCTAATTTTGTAATAATACTCTTCGGAATGATTTTCTTCATGAATCTTACAAATCTCATAAAACTTTTTGAATAGCCTTTTATTTCTGAGACATTTGTAGACATACATTAGTTCTTTATTAGAGTCATTAATTGTTGCGTGGATAGGTTCTAATTCCATAAGCAAAGCACCACCGCCAACGAATGGTTCAAAATAGTGCTTATATTTCTTTGGCTTAAACTTTAGAAGTTTATCCATTATTTGACGTTTCCCGCCAGCCCATTTAACGAAAGGTTGTAAACTCATACTTTGCTCCTTTTAAGAACTATTGATCTTAAAAATAAGATTAACATGATCCATTTATTTATTCCACAAAAACAAGTAAAGATTAGACACGATTAGTATAGTTTCGCTACGATGAGTAAAGCTTCGATTATGAAAATGGCAATGATATTTTAGGCAATATTAGTAAATAAAAGCACGTAATGCAAAGCTTAATACAGTGGCCATGTTTCAAAAAAGTGCGATGTAATCAAAGAAAAAATCCTCAATACGAATTGTATCAAGGATTGTGTACTTATGATGGTGCCTCCTGCCAGAATCGAACTAGCAATAGATCCTTACCATGGATCCGTTATACCACTTAACTAAGGAGGCAAGCGGTTTACGAGAATAGATTATAGAAAAAATGAAAAATTAATACAAGTATATTCATATATTTTATTTACCATTAATCAAATAATATAGCTTAGTAGCGTTTCTTTCTAACACTTCTCTAGTGATTTCACCTTTTTTATAAGCTTTTTTAATATCTTTAATATCTTTCTTACTTCCAGGCATACAGATATTAACTCCACTAGCGAGACATTTAGACGCTCTAATAGATGGATATTTAGATTTCTTGTTATTAATTTGACCAGTAATAATCCAGTCACTCATAATCAGTCCGTTATACGCCCATTCATTTCTAATGACTTTCACTAACAAATTTAAATTCTCTGAAACGTGAATTCCGTTTACCAAGTTGTAGCTAGTCATAATACACGCTGGAGAAGAGTCAATAAGAGCTAAATCAAATCCTCTTAAATAAATCTCTCTAAAAGCGCGTTCAGAAACAATAGAGTTAGAGTTAAAACGATTAGTTTCTTGGTTGTTACACACAAAATGTTTAATACACGCTAATTTTTCACTAGCCTGCACTCCTTTTACAACACTTGTAGCAATTACTCCGCTAAGAAGAGGATCTTCAGAATAATATTCAAAATTTCTGCCACATAATATATTTCTATGGATGTTCATAGCAGGAGCAAGCCAGATATCAACATCATAGATTTTCATCTCTTCTGCAACTAACCTACCAATTTTGTTAGCTAAATCACTATTAAAGGATTGAGCTATAGCCGTAGCAATTGGAATAGCGGTGCAATATTGATAAACAACATTTCCTTTTTTCTTATGATTCTTTTTAACGTCAAATAATCTTCTAGCAATGCCAGGAACAAACTCTTTAACGCCTTTCCAAATTGAATCTTCGACTAGATTATATGTTCCTTTATGATTAACTTTATATTCACTAATTAAACGTAACCCAGCTGGTCCATCCGCCATCACTAAAGCGTGATTTAAATCTTTTAATCTTAAAGTAGTTTCTCCAGCTGCTCCTGGAACTAAAGATCCAGATTGACCTATTGCCCCAGCAAGTCCGGTTTTATAATCACCAATATTTAATAAAATCAAATCATCAAGTGATAATTTTTTAATATATTCAGGGACCGTTAAATCGAATTTGCGCGCATAAAATGACTTCTGATGATAAAATTTTGCAGATTGAAGTTCAATTTCAGGAACATTAATAATTTCTATATCTTCGCGATATCCAATATCTAAATCTTTAAAATCTGGAGAGGATAAAACTGGCTCAACACTTTTTAAGATAATGTCATCTTTAACATAGATTTTTAAGATATTAGTAAGGTCCACACTATTAGAGCCACCTCTAATTAAATATGTTCCTTTTTGAATAACATAAGTGTTATTAACATCATCGAAAATTGTTAAAACGGATAAACGAATTTTTAGAGTCAAATCAACAGAACTATGAGCCTTAATCGTGTCAGTTTTAGCAAAATAAATTAAGGTGTTTCTTGGAGTATTAATTCTTCCATCCACTGTTACATATATTTGAATAACGTCTTTTCCAGGATGATTAGATTCGTTATTTACTTTAACCTTCAATACTAGTTTATTTCCCACTATTTCATATTTTAAAAATTCATGACTAAATTGCGAATAAGATAGACCATATCCAAATGGGAAAAGCGGCACTATTCCTTTAGAATTAAAATAACGATATCCGACATAAATTCCTTCTAAATATCTAGTTTCATTTATATCACCAAATTCATTGATGTAAGGATAGTCAATAACTTTAGCCCAAGAATCTGAAAGTTTTCCGCTTGGGTTAATTTCTCCTAAAATGACCTTTACTAATATTGAAGAAGTAACAACTCCTAATTGCGATAACAAGAATATGTTTTTAACTTTTTGTACTGGTGATAAATCAACAACGCCGGAAACATTTAAAACCAGCATGAATTTATCAAATTTCTTGTTTAAATAGAGAATATCATCTATTTCGGTATCAGTTAAAAGGACATCACCTTTTTCTAATTTCCTATCAGCGGATTCTCCACTAACTCTACTTAAAACATAAATGCAAATATCCCCTTTATATTCTTCAATTGGGATATCATATTCTACTTCTTTATCTATTTGACCAACAGAATAAGCAGGAGCACCAATGCCAAGCCTTTTAGCGTCTTCTTTTACTCTTTTTATAAAAGAGATGTGCTTATTCTTTTTAACTTGGTCATAAGCATCTAACCACTTTTTAGTGGTTATGGTAAAACCTTTAAGCTCCAATTCAGTTTCAATATTATTAAAAAAGTGTGAATTAACGTCTCCACTTCCTGTTCCACCTTTTAAGGTGTGTCTTGCCCCACTACCAAATAAAGCTACTTTACAAGGCTTATCAATAGGGAAAGCAATATTATCACGTTTTAAAAATAAGGTACATTCGCCTGCTAAAGACTCTAAAGTCTTATAGTGAGCTATTTCATGTGGCAGTAAAGTTAAATCTTTAGGAAACATATTCCCCCATTAAATCGTAGACAAAAGCGTTATTAATTTTTACTTTCACCTTGTCTCCGATATGTAGTTCTTTATTACTACTAAAATATATTTTACCATCAACATCGTCAGGAGCGTTCCAATAACTTCTTAAAAGATAATTTTCATTATCCTTTCCAACCACTAAGCCTTCCATAATTTCACCAACATGTTTCTTATTTTGTTGATAAGAAATCTTTTGCTGAGCTTTCATGACTTTATCTTTTCTTTTTACTTTTTCACATTCTTCGATTTGATTTGGCAATTTAGCGGCGTCTGTATCTTCTTCTTGTGAGTATGTAAAAGCGCCTAGATGATCAAATTTAATATTTTTCATAAATTCAATAAGATTATTAACATCCTCTTCTGTTTCTCCTGGGAAACCCACCATCACGGTGGTTCTTAAAATCGCATTAGGGACTTTGGTTCTAATCTTATTAAATAATTTAATAAGGAACTCTTTATCTCCTCTTCGATACATCGCTTTTAAGATATTAGACTCGCTATGTTGAATTGGAATATCAAAATATGGAGTAAGTCGAGATTCTTTACCAATTAATTCAATTAATTCATCGCTTATTTCATCAGGATATAAATATAGTAAACGGATATAGTCAAATTCTTTTATTTTTAATAGTTCTTTTAATAAAGAAAAAATATTAACATTTGGGTCACCAATATCTATGCCGTACTTAGTTGTGTCTTGCTGTAAGACCACTATTTCTTTAATTCCGTTAGAGGCTAAGTCTTTTGCTTCTTTAATAATTGAGGCCATGTCTCTAGAAACAAAATGTCCTCTAATTAAAGGAATTGCACAATAGCTACATCGATTGTCGCATCCTTCACCTATTTTTAAATAAGCACTATATGGACCGGTAGAAACAATTCGATATTCGTCGTCCACTCCTAAAGTTTGGTCAATGGAGTTATCTAAACTATATAATAGTTTATTAAATTTATCATAGTCTCTAATTGGAATAAATAAATCCACTTCTGGGATTTCTTTTTTAAGTTCTTCGTAGTAACGCTCCGCTAAACAACCAGTAACGACAACTTTTTTATGATAAGAAACCATCTCTAAAATATTTTCGATGGATTCTTTTTTACTTGGCTCAATAAAGCCACACGTATTAACAACAATAATATCGGCGTCTTTTGGATCATTAGTGATTTCATAACCATTACGGTCAAATAATCCTAAAATATTCTCGCTATCAACGAGGTTTTTTGAACATCCTAATGATACTAGACCAACTTTTTTCATTTTTATTCTGTTCTTAAAGCCACTACTGGATCTTGTTTAGAAGCACTAAATGATGGGATAAGTCCGCTGATAACGCTTAAGAAGATACTTAAAGCAATCATAATTAATGCCCACAAGAATGGAAGGGCAGCGATATTGCTTACTCCAAATGGAGAAACAATCGCATTGATAATGAGTTGTAAGATATAAGTCACTATAATTCCTAAAGCGCCACTAGCAAAGCCAGTAATTAAATTCTCGGCGATAAATAGACGTGAAACGTCTTTCTTACGTCCACCAAGAGATCTAATAACACCAATTTCTTTAACACGCTCCATAACCGAGATATAAGTAATGACGGCAATCATGAAGCAAGAAACAACTAAGGATAAGGAAGTAAAGGCCACTAAAGCAATACTAACAGTAGTAACTAAAGTTGAGATAATGGCAACAATTGCGCTAATTGTATCAGTATACGTAATTTCTTTTTCAGCGGTTTTGTTCCAATCTTTGATGTAGTTAGTTACTAAATCTTTTTTCGCAAAATCCTTTGGATAAATCGAAATTGATTGAGGAACATTCCTAATTTCGTGGTCTATAATAATAGAAGAATCATCAGGATCAGTAATATCCACTATTTTTAATCCTGCTAAAGCACGGAAATGTAATTTGTCAGTCTTTAGATTATCTTGACCCATATTTAAGAAAGAAGCAAAAATAGATGACATTGTCGATGATTGGTCGCCGTTAAGACATCCAGCATAGCCTTTTTTCACCACTGGATTATCTTCATCGGTATAATCATCATATTCAAATTCGACATAAGCATTGAATTGAGATTCAATGTATCTTTTCTCCATAATATGTTCTTCAAAATCAGCGTAAATAGAGCTTGCTCTAGAGTCAGTTTTATAAGTTTCGGTAAAGGCCTTGGTGAAATATACACCACGTCTTAATGAACCAAATCTAGTTGTTGATTTTGGTTTTAAAATGCCAACAACTTTCATTGGTCTAATTTTTCCCTCATATTTACTATCAGTAGGATCAATTACGGCGTTATAAGAATAATCTGGAGTTAATGGTTCAATTTCAGTAATACCAGGATTAGTGCCACTAGGTTGTAAATTAGTCACATATGGTCCCATTAATCCACTAATACTTCCATTAATTGTGTTAAAGACAACTGTTCTATCTTTTGGAGAACTTGGATTAGAAGAAGTGATATTCATTAAATGAATAATATTAGCAAGTTCAGGATGCGCCATAATGAAAGCAATGATTTCTTGCATAGTTTGTTTTGTTCTTAATTCGCTAATTAATTCAAGAGTGTCACGGTCGATACTATCAACATAAATATATGACCATTGTCCGTCGAGTTCACTATGAGTTGGGTCGCCTCTTTGAGCTTCGCTCATTCTAGTTGCGACAACTGTATGCATTTTTGCACCTGCAGAAGTAATTTCAAAAGATTTACCACTTAAAGAATCACTTTCAGGATTGTAATCAAGAGATAAATAATAATCTCCCCCACTAGCGAGTTCACCTTTAAGTTCCATGGTGATTTGTTTATGAGACACTAATGTGGAGCCTTCGCTATAGAGCTCTTCGTGTGGGAGATAATAGAATTCATGTCCTAAAATCTCTTCAATATCAAAAGCCACGTTATATGGATATTTATCAATAATTTGTTGTTTCTTTTGTTCATATTCCTCTTTGCTCATTGGAGGTTCTTGTTTTTCGTATTGAAGTTTTAATTCGTTTAACTTAATTGCTCTTTTGGCAACATTTAGGAATGTTTCTTGAGGATAATAGCCAAGTTGAGCAAACACTAAATCAGTTAAAGTTTGGTCTTTATCAACAACTAATAAGATTTCATCATCCTTAGTTGGATATCTTGAATTACCTATCAAATCATATTGAGTACTTAAATATGGCTCTTCCGCAGGGAGTTGTTTCATAAAGTTTGTGAACAAATCCACGAATTGAGCGTATTCATTAAATCCTTTAACAGTCATTAAAGTTTTAATATATTGTTGAGTTAAGCCGTTAATAGAAATAATTTCTTTATCAGCCTCTTCGCTCTTTTTAAAAGCGGTAAAGATGTTGTTGGTTGGGTCGATAGAATAATTCATACTCATCGCTGAATAATAATCTTTCGGCATTTTATTCATATATTCCACAAATTCAGTAGTGATATCATTGGTCTTAACATTAGTCAAATCTGTGTATTTAGTTAATAAATAACTAATCATAGAGTCCATACCAACTTGTGTAGTAATATCAAAATTCGCCAAATTCTCTTTTTCCTGATTCATTAATCCAGTAACAAGAGAATTTAAATCAACACTTTCTTCTGCGATTTGAATTGGATAAGAAGAAAGTAGGTCATTTTGCATCTCATCGATAAAGTTATTAACTCCGTGAGATACCGCTAAAACGGTAGAAACACCAATAATACCAATTGAGCCGGCAATAGCCACTAAGATTGTTCTTTTTAATTTACTATGTAAATTAGATAAAGATAACGCAAAAGCAGTGAAAAATCCCATAGAGGAATGTTTCTTTTTACCTTTATTAACTTCAACTACTTCTTGAGTTACTTCTTCATATACTTCGTCTTTCCCGTCATATGGATCACTATCATCTAAGATTTCTCCATCTTTCATCTTCACAATACGGGTTGCGTATTTTTCAGCAAGTTCTGGGTTATGGGTAACCATAATCACTAAGTGATTCTTAGCAATATCTTTCATGATATCCATAACTTGGACAGAAGTTTCACTATCTAAAGCGCCAGTAGGCTCATCCGCTAAAACGATTTCTGGATTATTGACTAACGCTCTAGCGATAGAGACACGTTGCATTTGTCCTCCAGAAAGTTGATTTGGTTTCTTTTTATATAAACCTTTTAAGCCAACTAAGTCTAAAGCTTCTCTAGCACGTCTAGCTCTTTCTTCTTTACCAATGCCGGAAATAGTTAAAGCAAGTTCGACGTTTTTGATAATAGTCTGGTGAGGGATTAAGTTATAGGATTGGAAAACAAATCCGATAGAGTGATTACGATATGTATCCCAATCAGATTCGCTAAAGTTTTTAGTGCTTCTACCTTTAATGACTAAGTCGCCTTCGTCATAATGGTCTAAGCCACCAGTAATATTTAAAAGTGTGGTCTTGCCACATCCAGATGGACCAAGGATTGCGACAAATTCATGGCTGCGGAAATTTAAAGAAATTCCTTTTAAAGCATGAACTGGCTCTTGATCTTTTAGTTTATAGTCTTTTTTAATTTTAATTAACTCTAACATAAAAAGCCCTCATCATTATTGGAGAAATTATATCTTAATTTATCCAAAAAATTAAGGACTTATTTATTTTTTATTGAATCAACAATAGAGGATAAATTTGCTTTGAGATATGGTGCCTCTTCGATAATTCTTTTATTTATACTAATGTATAAATATGTGTAGATAACCGCTAAAGCAAGGGAGACAAATGCAGGGATTAAAAATCCTAATGCATTGGCGATTAAATTGAATTGACTGCCTTGAACCGCCATAAAAATAACAAATATGGAAAGGAATATGAAGGATACACCAACAAAGAGGATAACTGGTAAAAAAGATGGTCCTTTTCGATAAAGCTTTCTTTCTAAATGCTTAATCGCAGGATAATGTTTATCGGTCTCGTCAATCTCATAAGTAACAATCGCGTGGTAGCCTTTTTCTTCCATGCTGATTTCTTTATAGCCGAGAGTCTTATAAACTTCTTTTCTTTCTCGATATTCTGGTAAGGTTAATTTCTTCTTTACGGTAATCATATTGCCAATTATTTTATTGCTTATCTTTTTCATTTTCAACATGTATATATTTTATATATTCATATTGATTGACAGATTCAGAACATTTTTTCATCGCTTCTAAAGTCGCTTGATATAAATACTCTTTGTTATCACTGCTTGATTTATTTGGATCAGGGAAAATTGGCTCTAAAATATATAGAGTTTGTTTTGGCTTTTTACATAATTTAGATTTTCTCCAAGTAGTCACAACTGGAAGTACAGGCGCTTCTAATTTTGCAGGATAATTAAACGAACCACCGTGGAAGTTTCTGATTTTCGTGTAATATGGCCAAATATGGGCTTCAGGATAAATTAAAATATATTGTCTTTTTTCTAAATAAAATTTAAAAGAATCCACTAAAGAGACCATGTTTTTTAAATCTCCTGGTAAAGGTAGAGGAAGATAACCTAACGCTCTAGTTAGATTTCTTACTATTGGCATAGTTAAAGTATCAGGATAGCCTAAAATATTCACTCTTCTTCTAAAGAAGAACACAAAAGCTTGAAATTTAAAAACATCACTAATTGCAACATGGTTAGACATGATAAATGCACCCTTGCCGTTAAGCTTTTTAAGGTTTTTCTTTCCTTTAACTTTGATTCCTTTGCATAAGCAATAAAACCCTAAAACAGGTTTAGCGACCCCATGATA
This sequence comes from uncultured Caryophanales bacterium, assembly GCA_946647665.1. Classification (GTDB taxonomy): domain Bacteria; phylum Bacillota_I; class Bacilli_A; order RFN20; family CAG-826; genus UBA2450. The sequence continues at coordinate 31,153 of CAMPCW010000003.1, read as the reverse complement.
AAAGATTGCAGAAATAAAATTATTAAAGAAGTTTGTTCTTTTATATTTATAACCTTCTGGAACACTTGGACGCTTTAAACCGACTTCATTGAAGTCGTCTTTATTTTCATCCTTCCAGTAGATGACTTTAGTTTTTTTCCAATCTTTCTTACTTGCCATTGCTAATCTCTTTATTATTCACTGTTCCTGAGTGATCAATTCTTACCCAATTGTTTCTTTTGCTTGGGTGGAAGATTATATCAATAAACGCTGCTAAGAAGTCATAGAAATAAAACATATATGTCAAGATGCAGCAGATTTGATTTCTAAGTGATAATTTTAAATATTTACGATTACGAATAATCGATAACATCGAGGCTAAAACAAAGCACATATATAAAACCGAGAACTGGAATCCTACAACCGCAAAGATAATTCCTGTTTGATAGGCTTGTCCGTGTAATGCACTAAGTACACCAAAGGTGATACCAGCAGCGATTACTAAAAAGCTCACAACATTAAAGACGACAAAAGGAATGATTCCGATTTTAAATTCTCTAGTCATCATTCTTTGAAGTCTCTTAGAATGATAATCCTTTTGAGTACCAGCTTTTCTTAAAAATTTACGAGGAGCTAAATATCCCGCTAGCCAACGGACGTGTTGATTATGAACAGTTTTCATATCGCTAGCTTGTTCATCATAAAAACAAACTGCTGGATAATAGCGCATATAGATATCGTGATAATAACAATAACTTGTTAATTGAATATCTTCAGTCATGCCGGTAAAGATCCAACCTCCAGCATCTCTAATAATGGAATCATCAACAAAATAGCCTGTTCCCATTAAAGTTGCCTTATGGAAAAGAATACTTCTTCCATAGGAAGTAATTTGATTCATATAAGAGAACATACAAGCACAGTTAGCGGTCACCCAGTTAGTGTCTGCATTAGTAAAGCTACGATAGCCTAAACCAACTTCCACACCTGTTTGTCTTAAATCATTCATTGCTTCAATATAATTAGGCTCTAAGATATTATCCGCATCAAAGATTAAATAAGAATCATAGTTCCTATTTTCTCTCCACATCCAGTTAATACATTCTTGTAAGGCAAAGCCTTTGGTGTGTCTTTCATTAGTGAGTTGATCTCTAACAAACCATTGATAGCCATGCTTTTCTGCAATCTTAATAGTCGGATCATCAAAGCTTTCAACAATAAAAAATGCCTCAAAATATTCTCGAGGATAAGTTTGTTTATCTAAAGAATTCATAATGTTTTCGATAACATTAGATTCGTTTCTAGCCGCAACTAAAACAGCAAATTTAGTCTTTTTGTCGCTATGAGGGACTATTTGCACTGGTCTAGCGGATATGCTCCAATAAATCAAATAATAAATAGATAAAAGCAACAATAGAACAATTGATACTCCGCTTATTGCAATTAAGATAATATATACTAAATCGTAATCAATATTCATAATTGGCCCCAAAGCCGTCTATTATTGTAGCATATTATCAAGTTCGCGCGTATATAAAGAAATATAAATCACTCGAAATCTTATAGAAAAATATACTCTCACAAAAAGAGAATTAGAAAAAATAAGTAAACTAATTTAATAATATTAAAGAGATAGCATTTGACCTTCTCTCTTAATTAGATAACAATATAAATATGAAATCATTAAACGAAATCGTTGGTGAAAACCTTACCTTCTTACGTAAAAAAGCCGGATTTACCCAATTAGAATTTGGAGAGAAATTCTCTTATAGTGATAAAACCGTCTCTAAATGGGAAAACGGATCAGTATTACCTTCTGTAGATGTTTTAAAACAAATCGCAGATTTTTATGGGGTGTCTGCTGATTACATATTAAGTGAACATAATAACGAAAAAGAATTTAAGTCTATCATTAAGCAAACTCCTAATTTTAATAAAAAGACTTTAATTGTTTGTTTGATAATCACCATTATTTTCACTATTGGAATGACAATCTATTTAGCCAGTATTTGGAATATGAAAACTTCTGATCCAAATATCAATAGATATTGGGTAGTATTTTTGTGGTGTGTTCCTGTATCTGCACTTGTTATATCTTTTGCAGCAAAAAGAGTATTTAAATATCCTAAATCAGTATTAATTTTTAGATCGATATTTATCTGGACAGTATTAGCCTCTGCTTATGTATCGTTCTTATATTCTGGAAATTATTGGTACTTATTCTTTATTGGGGTGCCACTTCAAATTGTGATTATACTGATTTATAACTTAAATAAGTAAAAGATAAGACCTTAAGGTCTTTTTTATTAATGACTGGTAAAAATAAAAGCCTGATTTTCATCAAGCTTTGTAATCTCGTGGTGGCCTAGGACGGGATTGAACCGCCGACACGAGGATTTTCAGTCCTCTGCTCTACCAACTGAGCTACCAGGCCGAGTCCTCAAGATGTTTTTTTGGCGGACCAGACGGGAATCGAACCCGCGATCTTCTCCGTGACAGGGAGACATGTTAACCGCTACACCACTGGTCCAACGCTAATATATTATCTTAAAAGACAATCTATAAATCAAGTTATTTCTTAAATAAATTAATTTTGGGCTAACAAATCATCAATCACAGTTTTTGCAATAAGTATCCCCATAGTTGACGGAACAAAGATTGCACTAGCAGGAGAATGTCTTCCATAATCATTGCTATCGACCACAACTTTACTAGAAGATTCAGATGAATAAACAGCTTTAACTCCTTTAATTCCCCGACTTCTTAATTCTTTTCTAATGACTTTTGCAAGTGGGTCATATTCAGTTTTAGAAATATCAGACACTACTAATTTAGTAGGGTCTAATTTATTGCCAGCTCCTAAAGCAGTTATAACTGGAACGCCTAAACTTTTTGCCCTACAAATAATAGAGAGCTTTGCAGATACTGTATCAACACAGTCAATCACATAGTCATATTTTGATAAATCAAATTCCTCTTCATTTTCTGGAAGATAGAATTTTTGAATCGCAAGAATTTGAGCGTTCGGATTAATGGAAATCACTCGCTCCTTCATGATTTCTACTTTGCTTTTCCCAAGCGAATCACTAGTAGCGATAATCTGTCGATTGATATTAGTTTCATCCACTACATCATTATCGACAATTGTGAGTTTTTCTAACCCACTTCTAGCAAGAGATTCCACAACAAATCCACCGACTCCACCTACACCAAAAACAATCATGTTTTTGCTTTTGATTTTATCTAAGCTATCTTTTCCAATTAGAGCCTCTAATCGGGAAAATCTTTTGTCCATATCAAACAGTTAAGTCGCCTTCTTTAATCCAGCCTAATTTTCTAAATAATAAGTCGATAAAGAAGACTAGTACTCCTGGAAGAATAATCATTAAGCCAAATATTCCTACCCAGACTTGCCAGTTAGATGCACCCATAGAATCGATAGTTCCGATTTGACCAACTAGTCCTGCAGTACCCATGCCTGCACTTGCGCCCATGCAAGTTAATTCTAGCCAGCATGTGGATATAGGGCCTAAGATTGCACTAGCAATAATAGTAGGCAACCAAATTACAGGTTTTTTAAGAATATTCTTAAATTGAAGCATTGAAGTGCCAATACCAATAGAAATAACAGTGCCAATATTATTGTCTTTTCTAGATTGTACTGCAAAACCAATCATTTGTGTTGAACAGCCTACTACTGCAGCACCACTAGCAATTAATAAACCAGGAACAATATTTGGATCTGTATCTGGTTTAATAACAAAGATCATTGCCGCAATTGCTGCACTACTAATAGGTGCGGTAAGAGCCATACCCATAAGTACAGCCACCACCATTCCAGCGACAAATGGAATAGCTTGAGTACTTGTACCCACTAACCACTGAACTGCGAAAGTTACACTAATTGCAGGATATCTAATTCCTAAAGATAATAAAGTTCCAGCGGCTACACCAAATAGAGGGATGATAATAATATCAACCGGTGTTTTCTTTCTAATGACATATTTCATTGCTAAAGCAACACCAATACACACTAAATAAATTGTTAAAGGGTCACCAACTTGGAATTTAAAAGCTAGATGATCAATACTTCCTGGACTTGTGATAAACGAAGTTCCTAAAGAAGTACAAGCCGCTATCTCTCCTACTGCTGCTAAAACTATAGTTTTAAGAGCGTCAAACTTTAAGGCTAAAGCAATACCAACGCCAATTCCAGCGCCAGTCATATATTGTAAGATAGTAGCGATACCAATCCAGCTACCACCTTCAGTAGTATGTCCGTTAAACATATGGAGCATAAAAGCGCAGAACTTACTCGTTTCTGCTCCATAACCAAATAGCTTACCAATAGTAGCGAAGATTGTTCCTACGATTAAAGTGGCGAATAAACCATAGGCCATCCCGTTAAGGGTTTTCATCAAGAAACTTAATACTGGTTTTTCTCTTTTTTCTTCCATACAAGTTAATTATTATATAAATAATTTTATTATTTACAAGTTTATTTATTTTTCAGTGGATAATAATCCACTCTTTTGGAGTGATTAAAAATACTAGGATAGATATTGTTTTCTATTCCCGCTAATTCACAGACTTTTTTATGAACTCTACTAGTTAAATCTAATTCTCTTTCATTTTTATCAATGATGTTATTATTAGGGAAAATTGGATCTCCAACATTGATAGTAATTGTGGCAATTTGTTTTAAAATCTTTTTTCTAAACCATGATGGCTTTCTATATGAATAAGCAATAGGGATGATTGGTTTATTAAATTGAATAGCAAAGAAACTGCTTCCTCTTTTAAATGGTCTAATTGGTGCGTAATATTCCCACATACTACCTTCAGGATAAATATGTAGCCACCCATGATCTACATTAACTAATTTATCAATCGCAGAATAATATTTCATCGTCGCTTTTAAATTATTCTCTGGTATTGGTATCCCGCCTACTAATTTCATCACCCCACCAGAAGGGCCGTTAATATTAGGTGCCCACACTAAAACATTTGGTCGAATGTGGTTAATTGTTCGCATTAAAAATATATAGTCCCAAAAGGCAATATGATTAGAAACACTAATTACTCCATTTTTAATAATATCTTTATGTTTTTTAAGATTCTTTTTACCTTTTACTTTTAACCCATACCAAATTTTAGCAACCGGAAAAACAATAACGTTTAATAAAAAGCGAACCCAAAACCTTTTAAATCTAAAAGATTTACTATTATCAATATATGGATAATTTTCATCAACTATATGATGGGTTTTTTCAATTACATTAATATAATGTTCATCAGTAAATTCTGGATATGGATATTTAGTGGTCTGAGGATCAAAATACATATAATAATTATTATACATAATAATCTTTATAGGTATAAAATAATTATAGATATGGATATAGAAATTACTAGACTACAGCATTTAATAGATACTTCTAAAAATATTGTCTTTTTTGGTGGAGCCGGTGTATCCACTGAAAGTGGGATTAAAGATTTTAGAAGTAAAGACGGGTTATATCAACTACACTCTAAATATGGTCGACCATATGAAGAGATGCTCTCCCACACATATTTTATGAATCATACAGATACTTTTTATCAATTCTATAAAGAATTTATGATTAATAAATCTGCTAAACCTAATGCTGCTCATAAATTTTTAGCAAATCTAGAGAAGAAAAAGAATCTAGTTGTTATAACTCAAAATATTGATGGTCTACATCAATTAGCGGGTTCAAAAAACGTTTTAGAATTACACGGTTCAATTCATAGAAATTATTGTATGAACTGTAATGAAAAGTTTGATTTATCAATTGTAGAGAACTCTATAGGTGTCCCTAGATGCCCTAAGTGCGGAGGAATAATTAAACCTGAAGTCGTTTTATATGAAGAACCACTAGATCAATTTGTTTTAGAAGCTAGTGTGAACGCTTTAGAGCACGCTGACTTATTAATTGTCGCTGGTACTTCTTTAAGTGTTTATCCTGCAAGTGGATTAATTAGATATTATGGCGGCACAAATATTGTGGTCATTAACAAAGACAAATTAGATATCCATTTTGGTAATGTATTAGAAATTAATAAACCTGTTGGAGAAGTATTCTCTCAACTTTACATATAAAAGTTTTGAATTAGATAGGTAAATTATATAGAATAAATATTAGTTAACAAGGAGATTATTAATTATGGCATGTTTTGTTGTAAGTGCAGCCGCAGGTGTAGGAGTTGCTATTGCTCGTCACGCTGTTAAGCATTCAGAAAAGAAAAAAGCTAATGCTGGTATCGCTCCTAAAATTGAAAAATTTGGAAGCGACACTAAATGGAGCAAAAAATTAGCCTATTTAGAATTAATGTTATTTGCTGGAAGTTTTATTTTAGCAATTGAACATATCATTCACGGGGAAATTGTTCCATTCCCACCATTCTTTACCGCTATTAGCGAAGGTGGAGAAATTGAAATGCTTAAAGAAATGGGCACTATAGGTGTTGCTATGCTTGGCATTTTAGTTGCTGTTTGGGGTATTGGAGTTCTTGTTAGCGACTATATCAAATTTAAAAGAAGAAAGGCTCTTCCTGAAGCCAAAAAAGAAGGAGCGAAATAATGTATTTCTTAACTGCTTTAGGTTTAGCATTAATCGCTGCAATATTGTGGTTCTTCTTTAGAGACAGAAAAGCATTACACTTAGATATTCTTACAATTATCTATGGTGCTAGCGCGTTAATGTGGTTAATCGACTGCATTGCTAGTTCCATTAAAGGAGAAGGATTCTTAAGCTTTGAGGCTAAAGATGGTTGGATCTCACTTGCCACATTAGGAGCAGGATTATTCCTCTGGTTAATCATTAGCTTCGTTCTTAATAATTTGAAAAAAGAAGTTAAAGAATAACAAATAATACAAAAATATTAACCGCTTAGAAGATTAAGCGGTTTTATTTTGCTTAACTCAACAAATTATTTTAAAATAATTATGTTCGTTATATGCAGACTTGAAACGCGCCACAAGACCGAAGCACGAAATACTGCGGGAGTAGGTATAAGCTTGGCTTAAAACGGATAGAGGACACCCATATATTGAATTACTAGTATGTGTGTTAGGCACTAGTAATGTGGAAAGTATCGCCCAGTAGTGATATGAGTTTATAGGATAAATGGCGACAGGTTATTGACACGGTCCTATAAGCAAGAAGATCATCACGCTCCACACAGATTATTAATCTGAGCATGTGGCCATCCAACTGAATCAGTGATGTAACACCAGTAGTTGAGACTAATAGGGATATTAGTTGTTAATTACATTAATGGTGTTTTTATCATGAGAAATGGATGGCTTTTATTTATCTTCTAAAAACACCATCGCTAACTATAGGAGGTAAAAAATAATGAAAGATGTTAGTGAAAAAGTTCTATCCATCTATGATGAAGAATATCAAAACTGGATAGTTGATTTAAAAAAGAGATATAAACAATCTCAAATCAAAGCCGCTATAAAAGTCAATAGCGAACTTATTCAGTTTTACTGGTCATTAGGAAGAGACATTGTAAAAATGAAAAGTGAATCCAAATGGGGAAGCAAATTCTATGAAACGCTTTCAAAAGATTTAAAAGAGGCCTTTCCTGATGCGACAGGATTTTCAATTAGAAATCTAAAATACATGAAGCAATTCTATGAATTGTTTTCTAAAAATGAAATTGTGCAACAAGTTGTTGCCGAATTATCAATGGTTCCTTGGGGACATATTATTATAATCATTTCAAAAGCAAATAACGATTCAAAAAAGGCGCTGTTTTATATCAAAAAAACAATAGAGAACAATTGGTCTAGGTCTGTTTTATCTTGCTTTTTAGACACAAATTTATACGAAAGGAGTCAAGATAAGTTAACTAATTTCAAAGCAACTCTTCCTGAAATAAATAGCGATCTCGCTAATGAATTAATCAAAGATCCTTATAATTTCAATTTTTTAGCGATAGATGATAGATATACAGAGAAAGAATTAAAAGATGCGCTGATTAACAACATTCAAAAATTCTTATTAGAACTTGGGACAGGTTTTGCGTTTATTGGAAGAGAATATCGCTTGCAAGTTGGTCAAACTGAACAATTTTTAGATATGTTGTTTTATAATACTCAAGCACATGCTTATGTCGTTTTAGAAGTTAAAACCACTACTTTTAAGCCAGAATTTGTTGGTCAATTAGGAACATATGTAGTCGCTGTCGATCATATCCTAAAAACTGAAAGAGACGAAAAAACTATTGGAATTCTTGTATGCAAAGATAAGGATAATGTTTTAGCAAGGTATTCTCTAGATTCTTCCTCTCAGCCACTTGGAGTGTCATCTTTTGAATTATCTAAACTCATTCCAGAAAACTTCAAAAGCAGTCTTCCAACTGTAGAGGAAATTGAAAATGAGCTTAAGCTCAAGTAATCACGCAGCAAATTGCTGCGCAATTCCGAACCAATTTGTTTCGCAATTATGCTACAAGTTATCGCATAATATATATTATGTACGACTTATTATTAAAACAAATCGAATCCATTATTGATAAAGATATTCCACTTGTTAGTAATCTCGCTAACGTCGCTTCTGTTTTATATACGATGGAAGATATAAATTGGGCAGGATTTTATCTTTTGGATAAAGATAGATTAATCTTAGGACCATTTCAAGGTGAAGTGGCGTGCACTATTATTCCTCTAGATAAAGGGGTGTGTGGAGCGGCTGCTAGTAAAAAAGAAACAATCATTGTGGATGATGTTAATACATTTAAAGGACATATTGCTTGTTCTAGCAAATCTAAAAGCGAAATTGTGGTTCCAATTTTAAAAGATAATCAACTAATAGGAGTCATTGATGTTGACTCACCTATCTACTCTAGATTTTTAAATTTAGAAAAAGAATTTTTAGAAGCTGTAAGTATTTTATTAGCGACTTTATAGTTAAAATATTATTCGACAATATCTAAATAATTACATGGGAAATATTTTTATATTTAAAAATAGTTATTGTTGTATAATACATATATTAAAGTTGAGGACATCTTATGAAGGAAGCAATTTTACAAATTAAAGATTTAAAGAAATATTATGGAAGCGGAGACTCTCAAGTAAAAGCACTTGATGGAGTGACTTTTGATGTCTATAAAGGTGAAATGCTGGTTCTACTTGGTAACTCTGGATGCGGAAAATCAACTTTATTGAATATTATCGGAGGAATGGACTCTCCTACTTCAGGTCAAGTAATGTTAGGTGACACCGATATTACTGCTTATAAAGATCGAGAATTAACTTCTTTCCGTAAGGAAAAGATTGGTTTTATTTTCCAATTTTATAATTTATTACCTGATTTAACAGCTTTAGAAAATGTCCGTTTGTCAATTAAAGGCAAAGATAAAGATCATTTAGCAGAAAAAACATTAGAGTTAGTGGGTTTAGGTGAAGATAGAATGCACCACTACCCATCTCAAATGTCAGGAGGAGAACAACAAAGGGTATCTATTGCTCGTGCTTTAGTAAAAAAAGCAGATATTATTCTTTGTGATGAACCTACTGGTGCGCTTGATGATAAAACCGGTCGCTTAATTCTTGAGTTACTTCAAGATATTGTTAGAAAAGAAGGCCAAACCATGGTAATAGTGACTCACACCACTCCAATTGCCTCTATGGCTAATCGCGTTATTACTTTAAAAAACGGTAAAATCCAAAAAGAAAAAGTCAATGAGCATCCAATGGACGCTAAAGATATTGAATGGTAGATAAATGAAACTCGCAAGAACATTCCTTTTCCCATATTTAAAAAGATTCTGGCTCATGCTACTTAGTGTGGTGTTCGTTGGAGCTTTTGGAAGTGGAATCCTTATAGGATTAAGAGATTCATATTTATCACTAGAAACTAACATTTGGAATTTAGTTAATGAATGTGGCTATCCAGATTTTTATTTACAAACTGTTCCTGAAATAGCTACTTCTTACACTAAAGATATCCCGGTTAGTTATCTAAAAGAGAAACTCGATGTCAAAGATTTAGAATATCGCGCCTCTTATAACACTACTTTTACTTTTAACAACGAATCCTATTCTTGTCGCGTGATTTCTTATGATCATCAAGGACTATTAAAACATCATTTAATTGACGGAAAGTTCACCTATAGCGGATTAAGAATGGAATATTATTTCTCTAACGCTAATCACGTTGGGGTTAATGATGACATCACTATTAGAATGCATAACGGTAATGATATAACCTTAAAAGTTGAGTCAACTTTTGTCTCGGCAGAAACTTCTGTAGTTAAAGCAGATCCATATTCAATTAGCTCATCTAGAGATTTCGCTTATCTATATTTACCAAAGCACGTCTTTAATCAATATGTTAAAGACCCTAGCGACCCATTTTTTAATGAGATTTTGGTGAATTATATCGATGGGAAAGAGAAAACCACTACTGAATTATTTGATCGCTTACTAGAAATCGCTAAAGAAGCAGGGGCGGAAATTACTGAAGAACAAGTTAGACAACTTAAAGCTAATATTGCTTATGTAACTACGTATGATGAATCAGAAGTCATCACTCAATATAGAAATGCTTTAAGAGCGATTAATATGATTTCTCTAGCAGTCCCTATTGCTTTCTTTTTAGTAGTTTTAATTGTAACCTCTTTATTCTTATTCCAAATTGTTAGACAATGTCGAAAAGATATCGGCATTATGAGAGCTTTAGGAGAAAATAAGAGAAGTATTACTCTAATATATGTTTTATTAGCGTTAGCTACCGCTATAATATCCTGGGCTATAGGAGTTGGAGTTGGAGTTGGAGTAACCGCTATTGCTAATTATGCGTACGGCACAGCGATGAAGCTATATCCTTTATCTTTAGATATTAATCCTGGATTAGTCTTTATAGCTTTAGGAGCCATGGTATTTGTATGTGTGGCGACTTCTTTACTTGCTTCTTTATCTATTTCTAAAATTAAACCAGTAGAAGCTATGAAGGCCCTACCTCCAATGAATAACAAGACTCCATATCTAGTGAGAACAGTCTTTAAAAACGCTCCAATTACTTTAAAGATATCTATTTCTCAAACTTTAAGAAATTTAAGAAGATATATTCTTTCTGGAATTTGTTTACTCGCTAGTGGAATGATGGTGTTTTTTGCTATCTCTTTACAGTTAGCGAAAACCACGATGATTGATCAGTTATATAAGACTAGACTAAATTATGATGTACAAGTTTATTTTGATGTCGCTGCTAGTGATGAATTAGAAAGTTATTTTGATAATGACGATAATATTAAAGCCAAAACCTTAATTAAATATATTCCTTCTGAAGTCACCTTTGGTGAAAATGAAGAGGTAATATTAATTAACGGAGTTAAATCTAACCAAGATTTAGTTCGTGTCGTTAGTGATTATGATGAAGTAATGAATATTCCTAGTGAAGGAATTATCTTATCTAATTATCACGCGGGTTTATTAGGGTGTAAGGTTGGCGATATCATTAATATCAACGGAGTTGATACTGAAGTTAAAGGAATTTCTAAACAGTTCCTTTATCAAGTTAGTTATATGAGTTATGACTCTGCTAGTAGCACTTCAGAAAGAGCGTCTTTACTCGCCCAAGTTAAAGATGTAAATGCTTTCTTTGAAAAATATAAAGATTATGAACCAGTAACTTATATCTCATTTAACGAAGTAATTAAACAAGAATATAATGACCGACTTATGGCCTTTACATATTCTAGCTATATCTTAAACGCTGTTTCGATTATTCTAGGCTTTATGATTGTCTTTAATATGATGCAAACTAACTTAAAAGAGCAAAAAAGAACATTTGCCACTATTAGAACATTAGGATATCAAAGAAGAGAAATCTCAATGTCTAATTTATTTATGAGTTTAGTGCAGTACGTTTTCGCTATGGCTTTAGCGATACCTCTAGGTATGGTTTTATCTAAGCTATTGCTTAACGGTATCTCTATACCAAGTCAAATTTTCCCATTCCCTAGATCGATATTAATGTATCTATTAGCTCTTGGACTAGTTTTAGCTTTCTTATTAATTAGCCATTTCATCTCCATGCATAGCATGAAAAAATGGAATCTTCCAGAGGCAGTTAAAGAAAGAGAATAAAATAGCACGATTAGACGTGCTATTTTTTACCTGTCTTACGAAGTAATTGAGCGGTTTGTCTCGCTAATTTTTTATCAATAAATAAGGAGACCTTTTTTAGACATATTTCTCTTAATTTTACTTCATCAAGTTTCCCGTTCGCAGTTGTTGGGAACTTTTTCATATAAATAATGTGCGAAGGAACTTTAATTGAAGGAAGAGTTTTACGTAATTCATTTAAATAAGTTTCTTCAACAAAGTGAGGTGGTTTTTTAGTAAGTGTCACCACCGCTAACATAAATTCTCCATCATCAATAGAAGGGAAGCCTAAAACTCTAGCCTTTGTAAATAAAGGAATTTTTAATAATTCTTCTTCTATTTCTTTAGGAGAAATATTTTCTCCTTTACGAATAATAATATCTTTAATGCGTCCGTTTAATACTAGATAGCCATCTTCGTCAATATAACCAAGATCACCAGTGTGTAAATAGCCATTTTCATCAAATGGTTGTTTATCTTTATCAAACTTATAGTAGCCGTTAAATACATTATATCCTTTAACAAGGATTTCTCCTTTTTCATGATTAGAAATAATCTTTTTAGTATTTACATCCATAATGGCGATTTCTATATCTTCCATTGGAGTGCCGACTGTCGATCTTTGTTTTTCTCTAGGCGAATCAGGATAGACTAAAGAAATTAATGGGGAGCATTCAGTTTGGCCATATCCATTCATGAATTTTCCTTTACCATATTTCTTTTCTAAGAAGTTAAATTCCTGTTCAGAGGTAAATCCTCCTCCCACAATACAGTGTTTAACAAATCTCGCTCTATGCCACCACCAAAATGGGGCTCTAGCGAGTTTATCATAGATAAACGATACAGAAGCGTAATCTCCACATTTATTTTTTAAGAATTCTTTATATAACTGAACTGGATTAGATAAATCATTAAGATAGACTGTTCTTTGATAGGCTAAATAAGCATTAATCACTAATAAACCAAAGCAGTGAAACGCTGGAAGTAGACACATAAATTTTTGAGGAAATACTGGGTCTAACTTATATAAATTATGATATATCGTATTAAGCATTCCAAATTGAGATAACATCGCCGCTTTTGGTTTAGAAGTTGTCCCAGTAGTAAAAATGATATAAGAAGTTCTTTTACTATCTATTTCTCTAGAGAAAGCATTTGGAACTTCAGGGATATTCTTATGCTTACTTAAAACATCTTTAAACTGTAAATCAGCTTTTAAAAGCGATAATTCATGATCAAGATCAATTCCCACTTCTTTTAATAATCTAGGGAATTCTCCTTTTTCTCTAGAGGCTGCTAAATAGCCTCCAGCAACTAAATATTTGCAGTCACTATTTTTTATCGCTTCTACTAATGGGTCGTGTCTAGACATATAATTTAGTAAAACTGCGACCGCCCCAACTTTTATAATGGCGTAGAATGCCACTACCCAGCTATAAGAGTTCATTCCAAGTAAAGCGACATGGTCATGAGGTTTAACACCTTTTTTAATTAATTTAGCAGCAAAATAATTCACGCTATCGTTTAATTCTTTAAAAGTATAAGAAACACCTTTAAAACTTAAAGCAGGGATATTTTGTTTATCTTCACTAACTTTATAAACATCTTCAAAAAGATAATTATCAATTGGTCTTTGACTAGCAGGCATTAACTAGCTGCCTCCACTGGATGTTTTTTATTTTTAATAATGGCAATTAGCCAATCAACAAATAAGAAGATAACTACTAGCATCGCAATAGTCATAAAGACATATAAATATGGTTGGAATCCTCCAACTTTAGTTTGTCCTTGGAAAATAATTGTGTGAATAAATGATAAAAATAATGGATGTGCTAAATATACATATGAAGAGTGTCTACCATACCAGTCAAAGACTGTAGATAAAACAGGTACCTTCATAATTAATCGACTTAATTGATGGACAACAAACGTTCCTAAAAAGCCCATGATAAAGGACACAAAAGCGTCAAACCCTTTGATATTACTATCAAACATTCCTCCAGGAAGAGAGCCAACCATCGTAGAGCCGTAAGAAAAATAGCCAAATAAGCCAATGCCCACAACCACTAGTTCGGCAACTACTGTGTTGATAATTAAGAATATTAAATCTTTTTTAGTTTCTGGTTTCTTATCTAAGAAATTAAATTGTTTTAAATAAGCCGCAAGTAACATCATTGCTAAAGCCACTGGATAGCACTGTACTGTATAAGGTAGATACACTCCCGCAAATTGACCCATACAGAATGCTCCAATTAATAAAATGAAAATAATTGAAAGCAATCTAGAAGGTTTTTTAATCGCATAATCAACAATTAAAAAGAAGAATATAGAGCAAATATATAAAGCATATAAGAACCAAAGAATGCCAAGAGCCAAAGTCATATCAAAGCTTAATAGGCCATTACTAGGGAAGCCAATCATTTTGGATAATGGTTCAGACATCAAAGAATATAAAATACTATTTTTCATTTTTTCTATTTCAATCACCTGATCGCTAGAAGTAGGTAATTTAATAGCAAAAATAATCCCAATAGCTACAGCAAAAGTAATAACCATTGGAATTAAAAGTTGAAAAGTTCTTCTCTTGATATTTTGTCCAATTGTTCTTTTTCCTGGAGTGTAGTTATATCCAGCGTAGAAAAAGAACACCATCATTAAAAATGGGAATAAAGTTAATAAAATATTAAATTGCGACATGACTTCAGCGGGATTAGCCACTAAAAACATAGAAGCATGAAAGAAAACAACAGATGTGATTAATAAGCACTTAACAATATTTTGGGCACTTGATTTAGTTTGAATTTTCATAATGATGTAAAAAATAATTAATTTAGAATAAAGTTCTAAATGTTTCTAACAATACTTTAGCCACTTTAGCGCCAAAAGACAATTTGAAATTGTTATCAATTTCTTGAGAGACTTCAAAGATATGTTGGAAGTCGTTGTAAATGTCTTTAATGCATTCGTTTTTATAAAGTACTGCACCACATTCAAAATGGTGAGTTAAGCTTCTAAAGTCCATATTAATAGTGCCCACAAATGCCATATCATCATCGCTAACAAGCATCTTGGCGTGGATAAATCCTGGAGTATATTCATAAACTTTAACTCCTGCTTTTCTTAACTCTTTATAAGAACTACGAGTTAAACAGAAGACAATCTTTTTATCTGGAATATGAGGAGTAATGACCCTCACATCCACTCCTCTCATCGCTGCATTTTTAAGAGCTTGAGTAAAGTGATGGTCAATAATTAAGTAAGGGGTTGAAATATAGAAATATTTCTTAGCTTGACCAACAATATTGATAAAGTTTTCTTCACCAATTTGTTCATAGTAGAGTGGTCTAGGACCATCTCCAAAAGGACAAATAGTGCCAGGAACATTAAATTTCTCTGGGTTTTTATTAAAGTAAAACTCGAATTCAGGAATTTCTCTTTTTGCGATAATAAAATCTGTAAAGAACAAAGCGGTTAAAGAATTTACAGCGGTCCCTCTCATTCTTAAACCAGTATCTTTCCAGTGACCTAATCGATCATTTTCATTGATATATTCATCGCCTAAATTGATACCGCCAGTAAAGCCGATTAAACCATCCACTACCATAATCTTACGGTGAGAACGGTTATTATAAACAGCAGAGACAATTGGAGTAAATGGATTAAATTTATGAGCGTCAATGCCTTCTTTTCTAAGTTTTTTATAATAACCACTTTTTAGCATTGTCATTGTGCCTAAATCATCATAGACAAGGTGGACTCTTACTCCTTCTTTGGCTTTTCTAACTAAAATTTCGTGAATGGAATCCCACATATGACCTGGATCAACAATGAAATATTCCATCAAAATGAATTTCTTTGCGGATTCCAATGCTTCAAGCATATCTTTCCACATTAATTCCCCAACTGGATAATATTTCACTTCATTATTTTGTTGAGGGCCTAAACCAGAATTCTCTTTTAAGTATCTATCAATCCCTTGTCTATCGCCCATATATTCATAAGCTTTTTCAATATCCTTATCAATGTTATTAACATAAGGGAGTAGTTCATCATACGCTTTAGCGTATATCTTTCTCATTTTTCTAGAAGTATTGACTCTAGAAAACATTAAATAGAATAAAACACCAAAAATTGGTAAGAATAAAATCAAAAATAACCATGGGATTTTATATTCTGGGTTTTGTCTACGATTAACGCAGATAAAGAAAACAATCACGCCAATCGCTACACTTACGATTTGGAACCAGATAAGGTATTCAATTAAATAAATGGCCACTAATACTATTGCAGCAACTTGGGCTAAAAGCAAAATAACACTAATTAGCCATTTAGAAAATATAAGTCTCAAGATTTTCATAAGATTACCCCTAACTATTTTATTATTGTTAATTTTATCACCTTTAGCGCGCATAAGAAAAGACCGCTTTTTAATAGCGGCCTTTGATGTTATTTTTTGGAATATAGTTTTTTATATTCTTTTAATAGTTGTTCTTTATTTTTATGAACCATCCCACATTCGCAAGTATGGATATGATGTTTCTTCTTATAAAGGTATCTTAAAAATAATCCTAAAAAGAAGATAAATATCGCAATTCCAACAATAATTTCAAGCCAAGGGGATGTATTCATATTTTATGCCCTCATAACTGGGTGAGATTTGTTATATCTGACGATTAAATAAATCGCAATAGCGGCTAATAAAGCTGCACCAGCAAAGCTTGGAATAGCCCAGATATAACTTGTTCTATCAAACATGCTTAAGAACAAATAGATAACAGAAGAGGCAACAAAGCTAGCAACAATCCAGAATAATAATGTCCATTTAAATTTACCTTTTGGTAATTCTGCTTTCGCTGTTGCGCAGGCTGCAAAGCAAGGAATGGTTAACATATTAAAGGCGATAAAGGAAATACAGCCTTGCCAGGTTATACCAGTTGCGGCAATCATTGCATAAGCGCTATCGACACCTTCTTCAACTTCACCTAAGGCTTCAAGTTCAGCAACAATTGCTGGGTTAGTGGATACAACAATCGCTGCTAAAGCGGCAAAGGTAGAAATAACATTTTCTTTTGCAATTAATCCGGTAATAGCGGCAACCGCAAATACCCAACCAAGAGAATTGAGTTGAGAACCAAAACCAAGTGGAGTAAAGATTGGTTGAATGAATTGACCAATACTTTGTAATATTGACCCTTCAAAGCTACCGAGATATTGCCAGTTCCAACCGAAATTAGATAAGAACCAAATAACAATTGTAGAAGCTAAAATAATGGTAAATGCTTTCTTAACAAAGTGTTTAGTTTTATCCCATAAATGGATCATTAAACCTTTAAATTGTGGCCAGTGATATTCTGGTAATTCCATAATAAATGGAGCAGCTTCTCCTCGCATTGTAGTATGTCTCATAATTAAAGCACAGATAATAGCCGCCACAACACCAACAGCGTACATGCTATAAATAATGACATCTACATTACCTGCGTGGAATACTTGTAAAATACCACCTGCAATCGCTACTAAAATAGGAAGTTTAGCACCGCATGAGAAGAAAGGAATAACTCTAATAGTGGCAGTTCTTTCTTTATCATCGGCTAAAGTTCTGGTATTCACCATTGCTGGGACTGAGCAACCAAATCCCATAATCATCGGGATAAACGCTCTTCCTGATAAACCAAATTTACGGAATATTCTATCTAAAATAAAGGCGACACGAGCCATATATCCAGTATCTTCCATAATAGAGAAGAATAGGAATAAGACTAATATTTGTGGTAAGAAGCCTAATATAGCAAATAAACCCGCTAATACACCATCATTCACAAATCCAACAAACCAGTGTCCGTCACCGAAAGCGTTAATCATGCCGCTACGGATAACGCCCATACCAATTCCTGGTACATCATCTCCGATTAAAGCGGAGAACGACATATCAAAGAAATTGAATAAAATAACACCAGGGGAATTAATTCCACTATCTGTCCATATTAAGCCTTCGTAGATTGTTCCTTCAAAGGAAGGGGCAATCCCATTATTTTTAAATGCTGCACCTACGAAAAATAAATTTTCAGAGAATGTTAAATGGAAAACAAAGAACATAATGACTGCAAAAATGATTAAGCCAAACACTTTATGTGTTAAAACTTTATCAATTCGATCTGATTTAGATTCTTTGTGTTTTTTATGTTTTTTGTCTTCGACAATTTCCACTTCTTTTCTTTTTACTGAGTTATGGAAATTAGAAGAAATAAATTGATATCTGCTATCAGCGATTACCGCTTCAAAGTCATTACCGAATGTTTCATCATTAAATGTCTTTTTAAAGGCTTCCACCATTGGGATTAAATCTGGATGCATTTTGGTTTCTAATTCATCTTTTTCGACTAATTTAATCGCGTGGAAAAGAGGATTTTCAACTTTTTGACCTTCAAATGCAATACGAACATCGCCAATGAGATGTAATAAATCTTTATTAGAGATAATTGTTTTTCCTTCTCTAGGAGTGTTAGAAGCTTCTAACGCTCTAGACATTAATTCTTCTAAGTTATTCTCTTTTAAAGCGGAAATAGAAACTACTGGGACACCTAATTTCTTTTCAATAGATTCAACATCAATTGAATCACCATTTTTAACAAGGACGTCCATCATATTTAAAGCAACAATTACTGGAACATTAATTTCTAATAATTGGGTAGTTAAATATAGATTTCTTTCTAAGTTTGTGGCGTCAATAATATTGATAACACAATCAGGATGTTCATCTAAGATATAGTTTCTTGAAACTACTTCTTCTGGAGTATATGGAGATAAAGAATAAATTCCTGGTAAATCGATAATGGAAATTGGTTCTTTAAGTTTTTTATAAACTCCATCTTTCTTTTCAACAGTAACTCCAGGCCAGTTACCGACATGAGCGGTACTACCGGTTAAAGAGTTAAATAACGTGGTTTTACCACAGTTAGGATTACCTGCTAATGCAAATCTTTTCATTTTAGGTCCTCCTTAACTTCTAATATGACGAAATGTGCTTCATTTTTACGAAGCGTTAATTCGTATCCTCTAATCGTCACTTCTAAAGGATCACCGAGTGGGGCTTTTTTACGGAGATACACTGTCGCTCCGGGAGTGACACCCATATCAAATAGTCTACGGCGAATTCTACCTTCACCTTCCACCATTTTAATTAGGCCAGTCTCGCCTACTTGAAACTCATCTAGTTTTTTAAGCATAAATTCCTTCCTTTCTACGCTACTAGAATTTTACTTGCTATAGAACGATCTAAAGCAAGTCTACCTTCTTTAACAGCGACCACTACGCCACCATTAACAGAAGAGATAATAGTTAAAGAGGAATTGACCAAAATACCTAAGCTTTCTAAATGCTTTTTGGTTTTATCATCAGCAAGAACTCTAATAACTTTTAATTCTTGATTAATTGGTGCTAATGCAATTGGCATATAATATCCTCCTTAAAACAGTTAGTTTCGACTAACCGAATATATTATATACCTATTTATTCGCGTGTAAAGAAAAAAGTTAGTATAAACTAACTCTTAACTCTTTATTATAAATAATAAAATATTTAAATTATTTATGTTCGTCCCAGTATTTTTTAATTAGTGACCATGTCTCATCAGAGATATCATGTTCCATGCGACATGCATCTAATGCAGCTACTTCTTCTTTAACCCCTAAATACATGAGCATTCTCGTTAAAACAATATGCTTTTCTAGAGTTTTTTGTGCAATTTCTTTTCCTGATTCAGTAAGGGTAATATCACCCTTATCATTAATCTCGATATAGCCTAATTCTTTTAGTTTATTCATCGCTACAGAAACTGAAGGTTTAGAAAAAGACATTTCTCGAGCGATATCAATCGCATGAACTGATTCTTTCTTTTGAGAAATTTGTAAGATTTTTTCTAAATAATCTTCTTGTGATTCTAAGCGTTTCATAACTTTAATATTTTAATATAGATTAAAATTGAATGCAATCAAGGGCTAGCATAATAATGAAGCCTAAAATAAATGACCACACTCCGAAATGATCATGACCTTCACTAGTCATTTCTGGAATCATTTCTTCTGTCACCACATAAATCATACATCCAGCAGCGAAGGCCAAAGCCCAAGGCATAATGCCTTGAATTTGCATTGCAAGAAATAAGCCAATCACCGCAGCGATTGGTTCCACTATTCCAGATAACATCCCAAAGATAAATGCTTTAGTAGAGGAACCGGTTTCACTTTTAATAGGTAAAGAAACCACCGCTCCTTCTGGAATATTTTGTATGCCGATACCAATAGAGAGTAATAACGCACCCATTAATAAAGCGGTGTTATTTGGCTCAGATAACGCGACACCAAAAGCAATGCCAACCGATAAGCCTTCAGGAACATTATGGATGGTGACTGCGATAAACATTTTAGATGTTTTACTTAGTCTTCTAGTTGGTAAACCTTCATTAGAATTTTCCGAAACATGAAAGTGCGGAACAATTTTATCAATAAGCCATAAGAAACCTGCTCCTAAAGCAATAGATATCATCACTATCACCCAAGTAGGCATATAACTTACATTTGTCTCTAAAGCTGGTTTAATTAATGAGAAAAATGAAGCGGAAAACATTACCCCAGCGGCAAAACCAATAAAGATTTTATTTAGTCTAGGAGAAATATCTTTTTTTCTAACAAAGAAAACAAATACCGCTCCTAAAGTCGTACATATAAAGATTAAAGGTACTCCAATTAAAGGGTAGACATATTGCTCCATGTTATCTCCATCTGAAGAATTTTTTAACCGCTACAGATTTTTCATAAGAAGTAATTCGATATCCAGTTGGATCTAAAATCTTCTTAAAATCTTCTTCGGTTAATTCTAATTCTGTAATAACAATAACATTATTTTTAATGTGAGAAGCATTAACTTTTTTAAGTTTAATGGCTTTTCTTAATTTATCTTCGACATGCATCTCACACATTCCACACGCCATTCCATCAATACCTAATATATATTTATTCATATTTATTCATCTCCTTGATAACTGAGTTAGTTACCGCTAACTATATTAACATAATGAGAATATTTATAATAGCGACATGATAAAAAATTAGATTGTGTGACACTTTTGTGCGCATACTTATATATAATATATTCGTAAGAAAGTTGAGGAATATTCAATGAAAGTAAAAAGATTACTATTATTTCCTGTTTTATGTGGAATGTTCTTATCCTCTTGTGGGGAAAGCACTCCTATTAAAAAAGCTACGATCAGTATTGAAGCAAATCAATACATGACCACCACTTTAAAAGCAGGCGAATATGAATTAAATAAGGCTATCGAATTCACTGTTAGCCCAATAAATGAAGAATATAGCGTTTCTTCCGTGAAGATGAATGAAGTGGAATTGCCACCAAGTAGTAGCAACAAATATACATTCACTCCTACTGAAGAAAAAACATATACCTTAAAAGTAACAACAAATAAATTAGAAAACAAAGTAGTTTATACTTTTGAAGGATTAACCGAAGAGAATTACACAGAAAAGCTAACAAAAGGTGGAACTAGAGTGGTTGTCGAACCTTATGTTGCCGAAGCAGGTTTTGAAAACGTATTTAAAAATAGCAATTTAAATGTTGCTAACGACAAACAATTTCAATTAATTTGTCGTACTAAAAGCGAAGGTAAAGACGTTTGGATTAGAAAAATTGAATTCACCTTTGTTGGAGAGAAAAACCAACTAGCGTTAATCAACGCTGATCAATTTGAAAGTTACGCAAATGGAGTTTGGACCACCACTCTAACTAAAGGTAATCTAGGACAAAATTCCATTGTTTTTAAAGGCATTAACGAAGCAGTCATATCTAAAATTGTTATAACTACCACTCCATATGTAGCTGAGAAAACCAAATTAGTATTTAATGGTTTAGATGCTGAGGACAAAGTTTATTCATTTGATGGTTTCACATATGAAGAATGGCAAAAAAGAAAATTAGTCTCTTCAGACACTGAATTTGTTACTTTACAACCATATTATCTTTATGTCGAATTTAGCCAATATCACGCCGAATACTTTAATGTCCTAAGCATGAAATTTGGTAACAAATTAGTCCAAGATCGTAAGTTATTTGACCCTGATGGAAAAGAAATTGTTGTTTATAGTATTTTAATTGATGATAAAGATGTAATAGATGGCAAAGTTACTATCAACGCTACTTGGACACCAAAAATTGCTAACGAACACTTTGTTATTGATACTGTTTCCGCGAATAAATACGTTAAAGGATTTATGGAAACTGAGCCTAAAGCTTCTCTATATTTAGAAAACGCGATTGGTTTTGGTAATAAAGTTTCTATTAACTTAAGACCAAAAAGAGGATATAAAAATCTTAAAATGATTGTAAATGGACAAACCATTGAAAGAGAAGAAGAAAAAGATTTATATACTTTCACTGTTCCATTTGCTAAACCAATCAATATCTCCTTTACCGCTGAAGAAGGCGATAGAGAAACAGAAGGTAAAGAAGTTATCGAATTAACTGGCACCAATAAAGAGAAAGGTAAATTATTAGCCGCAGAATTTGAAGGCGCAATTTATGTAACATTCTACGCTAATGAAGACCATCCAACCGCCACTCTTACTGCTATATCATTTGAAGGATCACCTTTAACTCCATTTACACCTCCAGATGGTGAAGAAGAGCCAGAAAGCAAGATCTATAAACTAAATAGCGAACAAACTGCAAAATATAAAGCCACTAGCGATAAATCATCTTTATTTGAAGTCACAATTCAAGAACAAGATTCTTATAAATCTACTTTAAGAATCAACAAAGGCGCTTTCAAAGTTGAAATTGAAGGTAAACAAGCAACCGAAGAAATGGGCTACGACGTTTTTGAAGTTGACGGCAAGAGCTCTGTTACCGTTAAATTCAAACTAAACGAATATAAAGATCTCCATTCTATCGAAGTTAATGATAAGAGATTAAAAGAAAGTGAATACACCGTTAATCTAGATGGCTCAATTAGTTATACTTTTGCTGCCAATGCAAAAACATATGATTTCATAGTTCAAACTAAAGCTCAAAAAGTGACCCTTACTTTAGATGAAACTTCCACTACTGGATATATTATTAAAGATTTACCTAAAGAATTTGAAGTTGGTCAAAAAGTTAGACTATCTTTAGGAGTCGCCGATGAAAGCAAATATTGGTTAGAAGGTAAAGTAATTACTGTTACTTATAACGGAGAAAAATTAACAGTTGATGAATCTAACTTCACATTTGAAATTCTTCCTCTAAAAGGAGTTAGCAAAATCAAAGTAGAAGTTAGCGATAAACCTCAAGCTTAATCACTGCTCAAAAATAACAGCCCTGCCATGGCTGTTTTAATTTGCTTATCTCTTACCTTTATCGTAGGGCTCGCCTAAAGCTTTCGGGCCAACATTTTTCTTACTGGTAAATATCAGAACAATTAAACACACCACATATGGAAGAGCTAAATAGAAATAAGATGATATACCAAGTTTTTCTAAGAAATTAATTGATGAATAGAAAACTGATAAGGTCTTAAATCCTGAGAAGATTAAAGCGCCTAATAAAATATATAAAGGCTTCCACTGACCAAAGATTAAGACCGCTAAAGCGAGATAACCAAATCCAGTTGCCCCGTTAGCGAATTCCCATTCGGAATTCATGGTGATTAAGAATAGCCCGCCAAATCCCGCTAACATTCCAGAAAGAAGAATACCAATATATCGGGTCTTATTAACATTAATTCCTAAAGAGTCCGCGCTAGATGGATTTTCTCCACAGCTAGAAAGTCTTAAGCCAAATCTAGTTTTATAAATAACGACATAAATGATAGGAACTAAAACTAAGGCGATAAGAATAAGCCAGTTAAATCTCACTCCTTGCATACCAAAGAAATTGACATTAAATATCTCATAGAATCTCATGAAACTAAGTCTAGAATTACCAACTGGTAAAGCTTCAGTTTTAGTGATTTGTTTGATTAAGACTACTGCTAAAGCAGTAGCTAAGATATTTAAAGCAGTTCCTACTAAAGTTTGATTAGCCTTAAAGGTGACACACGCTACCGCTAATAAAAGAGAATATAATCCTGCACTAACTATAGCGACTAAAATAACGATTAAAGCGCTAATTCCAGCGGGAACTGTATTAGGAAGTAGGTACATCACCATGCCAGCATTAAAAGCGCCAAAAGTCATGCAGCCTTCTAAAGATAAAGCCACTGTTCCACTTTTTTCAGAGAACATTCCTCCTAAAGCAACAATAGTAAGAATAGAAACAAACGCTAAAAGAAATAATACCGCACTCATACTTTGTTCTCCTTATTTCTACTTAGCATATTAAGTTCATTTTTAATTTCATATTTTCTCATTACTTCTTTAATAAAGAAGACAAATCCAGATAAATAAATGATCACTGAAGTCATAATTGAGGCAGTTTCAGGAGAGAAACCTAAATCAGTAATCATTGATCCACCTTCAGTGATATGCATAATGAAATATGAAGAGAAGATTATTCCAATTGGGTGAAGCCCTCCTAAAAAGGCTGAAGAAATTCCTTGGAAGCCAATTTCTGGAGGAACTGAAGATAACCTCCAACTAGTAAAGCCGTTTTGTAAACTAAGCGAGGCCGCTAAACCTGCTAAGGCTCCTGAAATCGCGGTCGCAATTAAAATACTTTTAACTTTGCTAATTCCAGCATATCTAGCAGCATCACTATTTAAGCCAGTGGCCTTAAGTTCGTAACCCACAGTCGTTTTCTTTAACAAGATAAAGATAATTATGACTACTATTAGAATTAAAATCATTCCTAATCCGACTATTGAGTTACCAGCAAATAATTTGTCTAATCCAATCGAAGGAATAAAGGAATTAGAGGCGCTTGTAATTGCAACTGATTCAGAGTGAGCCCCGTCCCAAACGCTATCACCAGCATTAGATAAAATACCATTAACTAAATATAAGGCAATCCAGTTAAGCATGATTCCAGAAATAACTTCGTTAACGTTAAAGAACGCTTTTAATAAGCCGGTAAGCATAGACCAAATAGCAGCGGCAATCATGGCAATAATCATCACAATATACCATGGCCAATTCGCTCCTGCTCCTAAAAGGCAAATCACGAGTACCGCAATAGAATATTGTCCAGAAGCACCTAAATTAAATAAGCCTGCTTTATAAGAGACTAAAATCGATAAGCTCATCGCAATTAATGGCGCGGTTTTTGCTAAAGTTTGACCAAAATAATTTAATCTATCAGTTGGACTAGAAAAGATTAAATAATTTCCTAGTACTGAAGTCATGCCATATGCTGCATTAGATGGGTTAATGATAAGCAAGATAAAGAAGCCTAAAATTAAGCCTAGCATAGCGCACCATAAAGAGGTCACTACTGTTTTAGTAGAATCTTTTTTAATTAAAGAAGAGAAAAATGATTTAATCTTATTCATTTATACCCTCCTTAATCGCATTAACTTTGTCTTTTTTCGCACCTGACATATATAAACCTAAAGTTTCTTTATTCACATTATCTGGAGTGAATTCACCAACAATTTCACCTTCATACATTACTAATATACGATCAGAAAGCGCAAAGACTTGATCTAACTCTAAAGAGACTAATAAAATCGCTTTATCTTCTTCTCTTTGCTTAAGCAAAAGATTATGAATTCCTTCAATTGCCCCAATATCTAAACCTCTAGTTGGCTGAACGGCAATTAATAAATCTTGGTTACGTTCTATTTCTCTACCAACAATAATTTTCTGTTGGTTACCTCCTGACATACTTCTAACAATTGTGTTACCATCTCCACTAGATCTAACATCATATTTATCAATTAACTCATCCGCATATTTTTTAATGTTCTTTTCATTTAAAAATAAGCATTTTGAGAATTCTTTTTCGTAATATCGGTCTAGTACAGTATTCTCATAGATGGAATAATCTAAGATTAAGCCATGTTTATGTCGATCTTCAGGAATATGAGAGATACCTGCTTTAATTTTTTCTCTAATGGAATAAGAGGAGATATCTTTCTTATCTAGGGTTATAGTACCACTATGAGCCTTTTTAATGCCGGTAATACCGTAAATCACTTCTTGTTGTCCATTCCCATCAATTCCCGCTAAAGTGACAATTTCTCCTTTTCTAACGTTAAAAGAGACATCATTAACCACCTTCTTTTTAGAGAATGGGTCAATCATTGTTAAATGTTCTACTCTTAGGACTTCTTCTTTCGGAGTTATTTTAGATTTGCCTTTAAATTCTTTGAGCTTTCTTCCCACCATTAAAGCCGATATTTCTTCTTTAGTGGTCTCTTTAGTTTTTAAAGTATCAATATATTGACCTTTTCTAATAACAGTGATTTCATCACTGACTTCAAAAACTTCATTAAGTTTATGAGAAATAAAGATAATGGATTTACCTTCTTTTTTAAGGTTGTTCATTATTTTTAAGAAGTCTTGAATTTCTTGTTCTGTTAACACCGCGGTAGGTTCATCAAAAATGAGAATATCGTTTTTACGATATAGCATTTTAATGATTTCTACCTTTTGCTGCATTTCTACAGAGATATCTTTAACTTTCTTATCTAAATCAACTTGTAAATCATATTGATTAATAATTTTATTAATATCTTCTCTAGCTTTTTTATAATCAATAATTTTAAAAATCTTTTTATTTAAATAATTAAGTGATTTCTTAACAAAGTTAAGATTATCTCCTTTAAACTCTTTAAGAGTTTCATCACCTAGAATAATATTTTGTAAAATGGTAAAGGTATCCACTAGTTTAAAGTGTTGATGGACCATACCAATATTTAAACTAGTCGCGTCATTAGGATTAGTGATTTTGACCACTTTTCCTTCTTTTTTAATAACTCCCTCGTCTGGAGTATATAGACCAAATAAAATCGACATAATTGTGGATTTACCAGCACCATTTTCTCCACACAACGCTAAAATGTGACCTTTTTGAAGTCTAATATCAATATGATCATTGGCTAATATGTTACCAAATCTTTTGGTAATCCCTAACATTTCAATCGCGTAATTTTCTTTCATAATTAATTTATTGGGTCATGAGCAATAATAGTTGTATATTCACTATGAGGGACATCTATTGGCTCATAGCCAATTTCAGGACTCACTGTATCAGGGTTATCAAATAAATACTTAACTAAATCTTTATAGTCTTCATAGGTAAAGTTTTTCATTCTTGGATGGGTATCGTCGTAATTTTGCCAAGTACTTAAAGGAAGTTGAACATAGTTTTCTTCAACATTATCTCCAGATACTAATCCAAGCTTTACAGTGTCGCCTTCTAAAGGTATACCTTGATAGCATAATTCCAATTTATCAATAACAGTCTTTTTAATCATTTTCATCGCACTGGTAATACAAACTCCAGGCTTATAGTCGCGGTCCACTATTGGAGCTTGATCATCATCAACCCCAATCATATAACCACCATTTTCTTTAGCGGCTAAAGCTACAGAAGTATAAATACTTCCTCCACAAGAAAACACTATTTCGGTGCCACTTTTATACCATTGGTCAATATAGTTATGAATTTCCGGAGAGCCGAAAAATTGACCACCATAGACAAAGTCTATCTTGATATGTTCTTCTAATTCTTCAGCAGCAGCGTCAGCTCCTTGAATATAACCATAACCGTATCTCGTGATTGATTCGTATTCTTGTCCGCCTAAAAAACCTAGTTTTCTCTTGCCTTCTTTTACTGCTGCATAGCCCGCTAAATAACCCGCTATTTCTTCTTGATAATTATAAATAGTGACATTATCAATTTTTTGAAAACCAGAAATATCTAAACCAATAAACTGCACGTTAGGATGTTCAGGGGCAACGATAGAAATTGGTTCTCCTAAAGCAAATCCTGGACACAAAATAACGTTATAGCCACGGTCAATTGCTAAACGCATGGATTTAATTCTTTCAGCAGGAGAAATACTTGCTGGCTTATAGTAGTTAAAAGTGACGTTATGTCTTCTGCTCCACTCTTTAGCCCCTTCGTAGCAGGCTTGGTTAAATGAGCCATCATTAACATCAGAGAAATCAGTAACCATCGCTACTTTAAATTCATCACTTTTATTTCTACCCACTGTTCCCAAAGTAAAAACAAGAGTAAAAAATACTGATGCGGTGACAAGTAATGCTATAAGCATTTTCTTCATAACTGCTATTTTATATCAATTAAATATAATTGTTTAGAAAAAAACTAACATAAATGGTAGTTTTTTTAGTTTTATTTGTAATAGTAGGATTTAGGAATCTCAATTTCGGTTTTAAACGCTAGCTTAATTTCAAATTTAGACATCGTGCTATAAAGAAGATAAGTTAGACTAGAGAGATAACCATTTTGGAATTTAATTTGTGAGCTAAATACACCGCTTTCGTTATATGTATATACTCCTCCAAGACCATCCATATATTCATATTCATTATAGTCAAACATATGAACATAGATTTCATGATGAATTCTATACGTATATTTACTTTCTAAATCTAAACTAGTTTCTTGTCTTAAGTAGCCATCTTTAGTGGATGTATATTCATAGAAAGTATTTCCAGTACTATTTTTTCTTTCGTAATATAACGTACCAGCACTAGTTGATACATAATATCCATTTTTAGTGAAATATTCTAATGTATATGTTCCACCAGAATATGCTTCATACGTGTAGTTATAATTTTTCTTAAATTCAGATTGTGGAGCAGATCTAAATGCGTTCCATGTACTTTCAGACACTCTTTCTCCATCATCATCTGAGTCAAATGGAGGATTAGTGTCTTTAAGTGTATGTTTGGCCACTATTACTTTTTCAGGGTCCCCTCCGCCTTTAGGTGTACTAGTAAAAGTTGCAGTATATGTGGCATCACTAGTAGCGGCCACCACTTTAGGAGTCCAACCACTCCAAGAATAAGTATAAGAGCTATCATCTGGTTTAGTAGGAGTAGCCCCATTATAAGTAGGAACAGTATTTTCTTTTACTCTTCGATCAGTTTCCAAAATAGTCCCATCATAGTTTTTCCAAGTAATACGATAATAATTTATCTCACTTGGAGGAGTAGGAGATTCATCTCCACTACTAGAGCAACTAGTAGTTAGAATTAAGCCAGTTAAAATAAGAAATATACCGCTTCTTTTCATAATCAAAACTATTTTACCGTATCAAAATATGGACAAGCAATTTTGCCTTCTAAAGTCATGAGCCCTTTTTTGTCTAATTCGACACAGCGATTAATATTTGTCTCGGTCCAATGAGACTTTTTCTTTCTAGGTGAAAATCTTAATATAAGAGACCCATTTATATTGCGTAAGGTAGAATCTATCCAGCCAAAACATAAGGCAGCATTAACTGAATCAATATAATTAATGATATCAATACACTCTTCAGGCTTTTTCTTTGATATTTTTACATATAGTTCAGTATCTTTTTTATGGTTAGCTAAAAGCCAAGAATACATTTCTTCAAAGCTTTTAAATTCAAAAAAAGTCATGTCGGTTTTCACATGACTATTATAGCAAAGTAATCTAATTAATAGATTAGGTTTTATCCTTTAATCGTTTTCTTCTTGATGTTATACGACCCAATAGCATGAGAGGCAGTAATCACTAGTGACTGTTCAATTTTTCCATTTGATTAATTATTGATTCACTACTTCTTTTAAGAAAGCGTCTAATCTAGCAAAGTCTTCTTCATTTGGTCTGCCTTTATTTATAAAGATCCAACTAGCGACAGTGTGGAATTCTTTTTTGGAGACTTTGATATTTTCTTTATCACAAACTTTCTTCACCGCTTTTAAAGTAGACTTTCCACTTGCGGAGCTATTGATATTAATAAGGAGTTTAATCTTATCTTTATTAGCTTTTAAAAACTGTTTAATCTCTTTATCAACATCAGCAGCATACATCGCATTAACTAATAAAAGTTCATCCACTTCTTCTTCTAAAGGATTAGAGACGCTTTTAGCAGGTACACTTATCTTATCCTCGATAAATTTGGCAATCTTTTCAGTATTACCCTTTTTACTTTTTGTAAAATATCTAATCGCAACTTTCATAT
The DNA here is from genome assembly GCA_946647665.1 of uncultured Caryophanales bacterium. Lineage (GTDB taxonomy): Bacteria > Bacillota_I > Bacilli_A > RFN20 > CAG-826 > UBA2450. The sequence goes on along the minus strand of CAMPCW010000003.1, from coordinate 914 downwards.
CTAGTTTTCCCCTTGATGAGTAAATTATGTCTACTCCAACAATTTTTGTAAATAAATACGCTTTTATTTTTATTCATAAATAAAAAGATCAAGAGTGAACTCTTGACCATTTTATATTAATTATTTGATTTAGTTGGTTTAAAGATATTTAGGCCACTATTTGAGGAAGAGTGACAGTTGTAGTTCCATAATTAGAGAATTCATATTTGTATACATCACCAACTTCATAATAAAGAAATTGACCATCCTTAACCATGAATCTGGTTATATATGTATCATCATCGACTGTCAAGCTTCCGGTATAGAGCCTTGTATCTTTGTTATAGGTAAAAGCATCAAAAAAAGTAGGAGAAAATTTAAACACGGTTTCAAAACCTAGAGCATAGGAATTATAAAGAGCGACATTAACTTCGCCGGTTTCTTTTGACCACGTTTTTTCATCTTCGTCATATTCATAGGTATCGCCACTAGCCTTAGAAGTAGAGGCATTATATGAAGAAACATCCAAGTCAAGAACAATATGCGTTCCTTGAAAATAGATATCATCTTTCCCATTAGCAACCTTGTTTTTGAAAGTTACTCCGCTAATTGTAATATCAACTGTGAAATTGTCTTCGACAAGGATATTTGGTTTCACTAGTTTTGCCTTTAAAGCCAGAAACTCTACCTCTGTTATGGTGTACGAAGGGCCTGATGGAGTTTCAGATCCACACGCTGATAACATCAAAACACCAGTTAGTAAGATGATTGGTAAAAATTTATTGATTTTCATAATAAAATCCTGCCTTTATTTTATTTTACTTAAACTCTTTTTATGTATCAAGCACGTGAGATAAATCCGCAAAAAAGATATCAAATTAATAAAGAAAATACCGAACCTATCGGCCCGGTATTAAGGTTAGTTGGATTATTTT
>CAMPCW010000002.1 GCA_946647665.1 uncultured Caryophanales bacterium | reverse complement strand
TATTCTCACGTGCATAGCACCCGGTTTTTATCTCACTTCGTTTCGATAATAAAAAGTCGCCCTTGTAGACGACTTAATTGTTACATATATCCAATTTTAATTATGTTTTAAAATTATAAATCTTCGTTTTTGGAGCCTTTCCAAGTATACCCACATTCACACGCAAATTCATAGATAAGGCCATAATATGATTTTCGACCAATATAACGACCTTCTACTAATCTACCACATTTTTTACATGTTTTTGAAACGTCAGGTGCGTTAGTGGATAAACAACCACCACCATTAACTGCTTCTAATTGTTCATCAGTTAAAGAAAATCCTTCTTCTTTGGCTAAAGCGAGCAATTCGTCCGTATTTTTGCATGCACTAACTTTTTTAATTTGTTCTTCTGTTAAACCTTTTAATAATTCTTTTTTCATGTTCGAAGTTCTCCTTTGTTATCTATATGTTATCAAAATACTTGTCACAAATGTGTCACATTATTCAATAAATTGAGGTAGCCATTTATTAATCTCTTCAATTATGTATTCTTTATTGTGGTTATATTGTGCTTGTAAAGGAAGTAACAATGATCCTTCAAACTCTTTATTTACTTCAATATGGGGTTGGAGATCAATAAGAGGTAAATATAACTTCTTTTTTACGTTATTTTTATACGAAAGCAACATCTTTAAATACTTTTTGATATCATTTTTGTTAAATGATTTATCATTTAATTTTGAGAAAGAATACAAATCTACAAGATGTTTATATAATGGAACTCGAATAGAAAACAACGCTATTATTTTCTCGGCAATTTGAAGTTCAACACTGACCCCATTAAAAGTACATTGTCCGATTTGATAAACACTTCTTTTAAACTTATTAAAAATATCAAATCTTCTTCCTTCAATATGTATAATCTCGTTATTAATTCTTACAAAACAAGAAAAAGATTCTTCTGTGGCCTCATTAGTTAAAGGAAAATAAAGGAAACGAACGACATCAAATTCTTTTTTTAATAGTTCCTCTAACTTATGAAAATCAGTATTACAAATCAGATCGATATCAGATGTTCTTCTTGCGTGATTAGCTAATACTGCATTACAAATAAGCCCACCAATAATGAGGAAATCAAAATCTAAATTATTTAACTTATCAAGGGCTATTTCTAGATTGTTACTAATATTTTTATGCATCATTAGTATTATAGCAGTCTTTAATTCCGTGAGTTGGGCAGATAAAAAAACCGAGCTAGACTCGGTTATACTCGTTTATTTAATCGTAGTTTTCAATTTTGTAGCCACAGCTTTGGCAGATATAATAGGTGCCTTTGTCTTTTAAGTTATTGCTACCACATCTTGGACAGTCATTTGGATTGATATAGTCTCCTATATCTGAAATAACACTGCAAGCGCCACCACCACTAACAACAGCTAATTGCTCTTCAGTAAGTTCAACGCCTTCTTTTTTAGCGAGTTTCATTAATTCTTCATGACTTTTACAGGCCTTAACTTTTGCAATTTGTTCTTTAGTTAAACCTTTTAATAATTCTTTTTTCATAATTTGCCCCCTAAGATTGAATATATCTTATCAGATAGTTTGTCACAGATGTGCCACAAATAAGCCGTCAGTAAGGACAACTGAATTAAATGTTGAACACATCTCCAGGAGATACAATTCCTAATACAGGTTCATTTCTTAAACCATGTTCAGTAATAAATATTAAAGCGCACCTTTTGTGTTCATTGTTATAGCCGATAAAATATTGTTTAGCATCAAAGGCAAAGGTGTCTTTTGCTAAGAAAAGGTAATATAGATCTTTGCTGTTATTGATATCAAATTTATCTTTTAAATCTTCAATAGTATATGATTTATTTTCATCATATTCTGCATTTGCAAGAATAGAGAATATTGTTCGCATAGAAACAACATATCTAACACACCCTTTCTCATCAAAGATTGGGACATTAGTAATATGTAGCTGATCCATATAGCGCATTGCATGTAATACATCAGTGTCAGGAGATAATGTTTTAATTTTATCTTTCTTAATTCCTACATCGTAGGCTTTTACCACTAATTTATTTATTATTTCTTCTAGTGTTTCCAAAACATAATCAGCGACATGAAAAGGAAAATCGCCATTGACTTTTGGAGTATGTGTCAAGCAGTTGCGGATATGTCTTAAGGCATTGAATTCAACATAATGCTGTTTTTTTATCATCTCAAATCGATGAGGATCATTTTCTTCGATATACTCAAAAGTCTTATACTCATCTAAAAATTTTTGCGTTATTTCTGCGTTATATGTAGCCATAAATCAACATATCCCTTCTTATTTATAAATTAACACTTATTAATGTTTTTTAAAAGGAGATACCAAAGATTATCTTATTGATGCAAAGAATTAAGAATCCAAGCCTTGATAAATTCTTTTTCCTCTTCGGTATGGAAATAATGGGCTGAGCCTTGTTTTATTGTTAATTTAGTTTTCGGATGTGCCACTAAAGATTCCGCTAAATCATCTTGACTCAGTTTTCTTTTCTTTCTGAATTGTTTAATTTTAGGTCCAATGGTTTCCTTAGACATATGTAGTCATTTTTTAATAGGCATGCTATAATATAAATATAAGAGTGGAGCCTCGTAGACACTTAGGTGCTACTAGTCGTCAATGGCTCTTTTAATTTTAACTGTAACGCTATCAAAGCTAATAGGAGGCACGCTAAGGCAATCCGCAGAAGTCCCAAAGCTTCTTTAAGAAAGTCTCTCAATGCAATCATCTCGCTTTCTGTGTCCAGATTAACGAAGGCTTTTGACTTTTCTTTGTCAATTTTATTACATCTAAAGTTGTTTATTTTACAACCAATATATAATTCAATTATATAAAAAGCCGCCACTATGGACGACTTAATTTGCGCTTTATTGTTTTGAAACCTTAGCGTTTAGTTCGTAATAATCTTTTCTTATCCACAAAAGAATAAATATCCCTGGGACAGAAAGAACAAGCGAACCTCCACTAACCGCTGGGATATATAATAAGTAAGCTACGTATTGATACTCTTCACGATAAACGGATTTTAAAGAAAAAGCCAACACAAAGCCAGCAATAAATCCAGCAGCAGCCAAAACAATTAAAGATATTGTTGCTATCTTGTTTAAAAGCAAATGTCTTTTCATCACCATATAAATTAATCTCCTACGAAAATTATATACTTAGTATTTATTAATGCAACAAAAAAGCCATCCATTACGGACGACTTAATTTACATTGATTTAGCCCTAGACTTAGGACTTCTTCATATACTTCGACTAATGCTTTGCGAGGAAAGTCATTTTTAGCCAACTGAGGCAAATCGCGACTGTCCTGCTACAGACTTTAATTAGTCAGCAACATATGGGAGAAGAGCCATAAATCTCGCATTTTTAATTGCGACAGCTAATTCTCTTTGATGTTTTGCACATGTACCAGTTGTTCTACGTGGAGAAATTTTTCCATTAGAAGCAATAAACATCTTTAATGTTTCAACATCTTTATAATCGATGTGGGTAATGTTATTTTTCTTGAAGTAACAGACCTTCTTGTGTGGTCTAACTTTCTTAAATGCCATTATTTTATCTTCCTTTCTTAGAATGGGAGATCGTCATCAGTAATTTCAATACTGTCTAAATTCTTAGATTCTTCAGCAGGAACAACGTCATCAAATGGTGGAATATCCATTTCTTCATTAGCGACTTCTTCATTTCTCTTTTCTAAGAATTGAACTGAGTCACATAATACTTCGATAACACTTGATTTTTGTCCATCTTGACGAATGAAGCTTCTTTGATTAAGACGACCTTCGACTCCAACTAATAATCCCTTACGGGCAAATTTTGAAACTGTTTCCGCGGTGGTTGTAAAGGCTGTACAAGGAATAAAGCTTGTTCCTTTAGAACCATCTGGATTTTTCATTCTGTTGTCTAGAGCGACTGTGAATGTACAGACAGAGTTTCCGGATGTGGTTTTTCTGAGTTCTGGATCTCTAGTTAAACGACCCACTAAAACGACACGATTAATCATTTACATGATCCTCCTTATTTGTGTTCTACAACAATAAGATGACGTAGGACACTTGGGTTGATACGGACTAAACGATTGAATTCATTAATCGCTTTGTTATCCATAGAAACCTTAAGTACAACATAGTAACCCTTAGATTGTTCCTTAATTGGATAAGCAAGTTCACGTAAGCCCATAGCTTCGCTTGTTTCTTCAACTTTACCACCATTGTCAGTGATAATTTTGGCAAGCTTTTCCATGACTTCCTTACGTTGTGCTTCTTCTAAGTCGGCTCTTAAAATGTACATAATTTCGTATTTGCGCATTTTCTTTTCCTCCTTGGTCTAACGGCTATTGAATTTAATTAATAGCAGAGTTTTGCTAACTTTAGCATATGTATTATACATATCGCTCATAGTCTTGTAAAGAAAGATTTCCTACGTCAATTAGTAGCCTATTTTACCCATAATGGCGAACTAGATAAATCTAAAGCTACTATTAATGTTGACATTAGTAACCGCGTGGTCTACATTATAATTAGTTGGTTGCCCTAGTTACTTGCTTAGGGCTTTTATTATTACTGTAAGTATCAAAATCACTATTTCTAGAATTAAGATAATTACTGTCATCTTATTAGAAGACATAATAATCACACCTTTCTACCTTTTGATACATCACGATAGATGATTAAAAGTGCAAAGAGACCACGAGACAAACTCCTATTAATAGGCAATAGCCCTATCAAAGGATTTAATCAAGACTCTATTAGAGAACTTGACTTTTAAGCGTTATTCAGTTATCTTTTAGATGTGGTTGGACCCTAACGCTTGTCGCTTGGGTCTTTTTTTATAATCAAGAGGATTATGATGATCTCAAATAGAGCAACGATCATTTCTCATATTAAAACTCCCTCCTACCTCGACTCATCTAACGCATAGATGATCTAGATAAAAAGAAACTGAAGAAGAAAGAAAATCACTAGAGTCATCCAAAGTGCGCCTCTTGGATGAGTCTCGGATTATAGAAACTTATAAAAGTCCCTACATTATATAAAGAGTGGATTTTTTTAATTTCTTGCGAAAAAAAGTTAAAAATTTTTTAAAAAAAGAAAACTGGCAATAGCCAGCTATTTCTTAATATTTCTATCAGTGGAACTTGGAATATAAACACCTTTTTGCTTAAACGCCAGATAGATTCTTTCGGTTAGTTGATTATATAAAGTCCAATAATCATCAACTTTAGTCCAACATCTTAGTCTCATATTAACAGAGTATGGTCCAAATGATTCAGCGTATACTTGTGTTTTTTCAGGATTAATCACAAGCGGTTCATCTTTAATTACTGAGGCTAAAGCTTCTTTAACAACTTCAAGATCGCTATCATAGCTCACTCCCACATCATAATCGATTCTTCTTTCTCCATTCACAGTGTAGTTAGTAATAACCGCACTAGACATATTTTTATTAGGGATGATAATTTTTTGACCTTGGAAGCTAGTTAAAATTGTGGTGAAGAAATGAACTCTTTTAACAACACCTTCGCATTCCCCAAAGGCATTTTTAACTAAAATGTGGTCACCAGTCCTAATAGTTTTTTGATTTATAATCAATAAGCCAGAGAAGAATGATCCGACTAAATCTTGTAAAGCTAAACCAAGAGCGACACCAACAGAAGCGATGATTCCGCCCACTCCTGATAAATTGATTTTTAAAACACTACAAACGATAAAACCAACAGTGATCCAAATTAAAAATTTAAGTAATCCAAGAATAATTAATTTTGCAGATACATCAATATCAGGTCCTTTTTTGACCTTAAATAGTTTTTTAAGTAATGGGTTGAATAATTTAAGAACAAGCCAAGTGAAAACGATAATAGCAATAGCTACACCAATACGAGAAAGATAGTTAATTCCAGTTTCGTCAGGTTTCCAGAAAAAATCTGCAAACTTTTGCCAGAAATCAACCCAACCTTGCCAAGCATCTAATACTCTCATAGCGTTATTATTATAAAATAAATATCTATTTAGGCAATAAAAAAATACGACCTAATGGCCGTATCTTTTATATTAAAGAATTAATAATTTTTAGCTTGTCTTTCAAAATAGCTTTTTGGATGTTTACATGTTGGGCAGAGCTCAGGAGCTTCTTTTCCAACATGGATATGTCCGCAGTTACGGCATTTCCAAATTACGACATCATCACTAACAAAGACTTTATTGGATTTCACTTTTTCAAGTAAAGCAAGATATCTTTCTTCGTGTTCTTTTTCAATTTTAGCGACTAATTCGAATTTACAAGCAATTTCAGTAAACCCTTCTTCTCTAGCGACTTTTGCCATTTCTTTATACATATCAGTCCACTCAAAGTTTTCACCTTCAGCAGCAGCTTTTAAGTTTTCTTCAGTAGTAGGAACAGCACCACCATGAAGGTATTTAAACCATAATTCCGCGTGTTCTTTTTCGTTATCTGCTGTTTCTAAGAAAATAGCAGCGATTTGTTCATATCCTTCTTTTTTAGCTTTTGAGGCAAAATAAGTATACTTATTTCTTGCTTGGCTTTCACCTGCAAATGCCATTTCTAAATTTTTCTCAGTACGACTACCTTTTAATTCCATATATTTTTTCTCCTTTACTTATTATAAATAACTTTTGGTCCACTGTCCCTAACAAATATTTCTTGAACATTATTTTCTCCGTAATGTTCTTTCATTTTTTCTAAAACTTTTTCTAATTTAGAAGTAGGGACTAAAGCAATAACGCTTCCTGCAAAGCCACCACCATTAATTTTGACAGCCCCTTGATTATCGCTATATTTCATTAATAAATCACAAGCTTCTAATGGTGAACCTTTGTAGTTAGATTCCACCATCATATTTTTTAAATATTTAGAGGAAGACTCTCTAGATTCGTTAATCATTTTCAAGAACATTTCTTGGTTATTATCTTGTAAAGCCTTAAAGGCATTTCTTACTCTATCGTTTTCTCCATAATAATGTTTCGCTCTTAAGTAAGATGATTCACTCATCTCACTTTTATGAGCTTCAACTTCTTCCATAGACCCTTCGACTAAAAAGTTATGTCCACACGCTTTTGCGGCTTCATACATATCACTAGGGATAGAAGAATATAAATCACTGAGAGACGAATGATCTCCACCAGTATTTACTAAAACAAAGTGTAAATCTTTAAATGGGAATTCGATTTGTTCAACAAATGGGTCATTGATATTTTTAAAATCAATTTTTACAACTCCACCAAAGCCAACTCCAATTTGGTCCAAAAGACCACTTTTCTTTCCAAAATATTCATTTTCTGCGTATTTACCAGCTTTACACAACTCCAATTTTGAGATTTTACCGTTATTATATAAAACGTTAAATATATAACCTACTAAAAGTTCAAAAGCTGCAGAGCTAGATACACCTGCTCCTTTAAAAATAGAAGATTCGCTATAGGCGTTAAATCCTCCTATTTTATAGCCGTGTTCTTTTAAATAAGCAGCGACACCTCTAATTAATCCTTTTGAAGTTGCGTATTCTTTTTTATTCGCGTTTAAATCACATAAATCTACTTCATCTAGCTCAAAACCTAGGGATTGAAACAAGACTTTATTAGAATCGTTTTTTCTAACCGAAGCAACAATTTCTAAATTACAAGCACTGGCTAAACAAAGACCGTGGTTATGATCTGTATGATTGCCCAAGATTTCAAAGCGGCCACCACAGGAAAAAACGTGTTCAGCGTCACTATCAAATATCTTTTTATATTCAGATAATAATTTGGAAACGTTATCTTCCATTATTTGATTTTTCTTCCTTCTGAAAATGCTTGTCCAACTTTTTTACCCACCACATAATAGCCATGGTTAAAAGGATCATAAGAAATGATTTGCATCTTTTCTAAATTGACTTTACCATTTTCATCTAAAAATTTATCATCCACTAAGAGTTGAACAATATTACCAATAATTCCATAGTCCTCTTTAAAACATTCAAGTGTACATTCTAAAGAATAAGGTAAGTCATCTAAAATTGGCGCGTCCACTAATTCGCTTTTATGAGCTTTCCAACCAGTTTTTTCAAACTTCTTTGGATCATTTTTACTAGATACAATACCAACAAAATCCGCTGGAACCATATTGCTAACATCTGCTAAAGAAACAGTAAACGCTTTTCTTTTTCTAATATTCTCAGTAGTACGATGGGAATCAGAAATATTGAGTTCAATTTGTTTTGTGTCAAATGCGCATCCCCAAGCCGCATTCATTACATCGATAGAACCATCATCGTTGTAGGTTGCTATTAAAATTACAGGCATCGGGAATATTGCTGGGCAAATATTCATTTTCTTTTTCATAGATTATTCCTCCTCATTTTCGCTTATATAATTCATTAATCTATTACATGCATCTATTAAATTATCTCTTGGAGTAGCAATATTTAATCTAATATATCCTTCTCCAGATTTTCCATAGTTAATTCCAGGAGCGACAACTAAGCCAGTAGCCTCTTGTAGCCTTTTAGCAAATAGCCTTGAATCTTTACTATAACAAGAAATATCAATCCACACTAAATATGTATAAGTTCCACTGACAATTTTTAAATTTGGTAGGTTTTTGATCAAAAATTCAATTAAAAATGTTCTATTTTCATTTAAATATGAGTTTAATTGATCTACGTATTCATCTCCATAGCTAAAAGCGGTAATAATTGGATCGATAGCAAAATAATTTGGCTCACCAATATCGTCTTGCCAAAACCCATTTTGCACCATTTCCTTTAACTTATTATTAGATATAACCGCAACTGAAGAATGTAATCCAGCGACATTAAACATCTTGCTAGGAGATAACAATGTAATAACTTTATCGTATCGAGTAACTCCACTATTTAAAATAGAGATATATCTTCCTTTATTTAGATCAATATCGCCATGAATTTCATCGGATATTACATAAACATTGTTTTGCTTACAGAGGTTAATTATCTTATTTAATTCATCGATAGTAAATTTTCTTCCTAACGGATTATGAGGATTACATAATAAGAAGAATTTTGCTCCACGCAATTGAGTTTCTAATTTTATCCAATCAATACTAAACTCCTCATTTATAATGAATTCACATTCTTTAAGAACTAAGTTATTGTTTTCAATACAGTTAAAAAACACATTATAAACAGGAGTAAGCATCACTACTACATCATTTGGTTTACCTAAATGTTTAAAGATAGAATCTATAGATGCCACTACAGATTTAGAATAGACAAACCAGTCTTTTTCTAATCTAGTGTTGTGACGATCTCTCCACCAACGGATATAAGCTTCATAATACGAATCAGGAACATAGGTATAACCATAACAAGCCTGTTCCGCCCTAGATTTAATTGATTTTTCAATTTCTGGCATCACCAAAAAATCCATGTCAGCGATATTTAATGGTAATTCTCCATCTTTTACGTCCCAGCGGATACTATAAGTTTCTTTTCTATTAATGGAAGTATCGAAATTATATTTAGCCATTAATAACAATCTCCGTTAAAGCTGGATCTATTTTATCTTCTTCTAAAATTAATTCTTTTACGCCTTTACATTCAATTCTTCCAGAATAAGGGTTTTTAATCGAATCAATAACACTGTTAACTTTAATATCTAAACGAGAACAAAATTCAAAACATAAATCAGAATCAATCAATTCACAGTTAACCATTTTGACATTATCCATATAGCATAAGCCTTGATGAGAAATAATTTTACAGTTAATAAATGTAATGTTTTTACTATTCCACGCTAAATATTCGCCAATTATTGTGGAATCAGTAACTACAACATTTTCCACATTCCAAAAAGCATCTTTAGTTTTCAAAATAGAGTTATGGATTTTGATGTTTTTCGCTCCATCGAAGCCATAATTTCCATCTAGATTAAGATTTTCAATTATTAAATCTTCAGAATTAAAACCAAAATAATCACCCTTAACTTCAACGTTAATTAGTTTAACACCCTTGCATTTCCAAAGTGTCTCATCAGCATGTGGTAATTTAACATTTATTAAAGAGATATTTTCACTTCTTCTAAATGTTTTTGGCGCTTCAATAACTGAGTCAGTGATTTCAATATTTTTTGTATACCAAATTCCACTTCTAGCGGTATATAACAATTTTGAATTTCTAACTTTAACATTTGTTGAATACCAAATTGGATATTTCCACTGAAAAGTTGATTCAATTATTTGAATATCTTTACTTTCTTTTAATGGAGACTCTCCATCATGAAAATAACACTTATAAAAAGTAGCGTCTTTTTCCATAAATACTGCGCGTTCACCGCTAAAAGACTGTTCGTTATAATATTTCATATTATTTACCTTTTTGAATTAGGCCATCGATGTAGTTAATTAGGCTATCAACACCTTCGTTTTTTATAGAGGAAAGGGCAAAGATTTTTGCCTCAGGATTTCTATATAAAATGTTTGTCTTAGCCTTATTAATGTCAAAATCAAAAACTTCAGCGACATCCATTTTAGAAATAACCGCGATTTTACTGACTTGGAACATAAGCGGGTATTTTAATGGTTTATCATGTCCTTCAGAAGTTGATAGTAACATCATGTTTATATTACTGCCTGTATCAAACTCTGCTGGGCAGACTAAATTACCAACATTTTCTAAAATAATTAAATCTAAATCATCCACCCCAAAGGCTTTTAAAGCATCTTCCACCATTTGGGCAGTTAAATGACACGCTCCTGAAGTATGAACTTGAATGACTTTAACACCGGTATTTTGACTAATTCTTTCCGCATCAACATCCCCGTCTATATCAGCCTCAAGTACACCAATACGATATTTAGATTTTAAAGAGTTAATGACTCGAGTTAGTAAAGTAGTCTTGCCGCTTCCAGGAGAGGCCATGACATTAATAAAATAAATGCCTTTTTCTTTTAAAAATGCTCTTAAAGAGTCTGCTTTCTTATTATTTTCGATTAATATATCTTCTTTGACTTTAACAATTTGAATATCCATGCGTAATATCTTATCACAAAATAAAATATTTTATTTTAATATTTTTAATTTTCTAGATATAATGGTGAGGATGGAAAAAGTAAGAACTATTCTGTTGAATCGTTCTGCCTATGCAGATAATGATTTAGAAGCTAATGCACTAAGAGATTACTTAAAAGATCACAATACTTTTGTGGTGAATTTAATGTCTTCGCCAGGAGCAGGCAAGACCACTACTCTAATTAAATTAATAAATCTTCTAAAAAAGGATTTTAAAATTGGGGTAATGGAAGCAGATATCGATAGTGATGTCGACGCTGTTAATGTAGCAAAAGAAACAGGAGTGACATCAATTCAATTACACACTAACGGGATGTGTCACTTAGATGCTGGTATGACTAAAACTGGATTAGACGGCATTAACTTCAACGATTTTGATCTTATTTTCTTAGAAAATGTTGGTAATCTTGTTTGCCCTGCTGAATTCGATACCGGGGCCTCTATGGATATGATGATTCTTTCTGTCCCAGAGGGCGATGATAAGCCAATTAAATATCCACTGGTGTTTGAAAAATCAAAACTAGTGCTCATAAATAAGATCGATGCTCTTCCATATTTCGACTTTAATATAGAGAAATGTATTTCTAATATTAAATACCGTAATAAAAATGCTACAATAATACCGATAAGCGCAAAAACAGGCAAAAATATCGAATTAGTTGCTGAATATTTCAAAGATATAGTTTCAAATTGGAGGAATAACTAATGCCAGAGAAATGTAAGAAACCAGAAGTCACCTCAAAATATCAAGGTGAAAAAGAGTTCCATAAGAACTACGCGAAGTTAGGTAAGAAGATTACCGACGTTGTCCCACATAAATTATTTGGAGTAAAAAATACTGATCCAGAATATTGGGGACTAAGAGAGGTTTTAAGTGAAGATCAAGTTAACTTCTTACTTAAACTTAAACAAAGAAAATGGTATCTCTTAGAAGATTTAATTAAGAAATTTAAAGGTCAATTTGATCCTGCTAAAGTTCAACAACTTTTAGACGAACTTTCTTATATTGGATTTATTGAATATGACTATGGAGATAATTATGCGGATGAACATCCAATTGAAGACGCTCCAAAAATTAAAAGATATAGATTATCTTATTTCGTTCCTGGTTCAGCAGAATTAATGAACTCCTCATTAGATAGAATTGCGAAAAATCCTGCAGTTGCTAACTTCTTTGAAAGAATGACCTTTATTCCTTTAGCAGGCGTTACTGAAATGATCGCTGAAGGTGGTAACGGTATTGGTATGCACACCATTCCAGTAGAAAAGGCTATTGAAGGTAATCAAGAAGCCATCTCTGTAGAAAAGATTTCTCACTGGTTAAATAAATATGAAGGCCATATCTCCGCTGGTATTTGTTCTTGTAGAGCAAGTAGAGCGATGTTAGGAGATGGCTGTATTGATGATGTTAATGACTGGTGTATCCAACTTGGTGATATGGCAGACTACACAGTTGAAACCAAACGTGCTCACTATATTACTAAAGAAAGAGCATTAGAAATCATTGAACTCTCTGAGAAAAATGGATTTGTTCACCAAATTACTAATATCGATGGCAAAGACCATATCTTTGATATTTGTAACTGTGACGTTAAAATCTGTAACGCTTTAAGAACATCAATGTTATTTAACACTCCTAACTTATCTAGAAGTGCTTATACCGCTAAAGTCACATCCACAAACTGTGTGGCGTGCGGACAATGTGTTGCTAACTGTCCTGCTGGAGCCGTTAAACTCGGACAAAAATTATGTAAGGGCGATGGCAAAGAACAAAAATATCCAAGTCAACCATTACCAGATAAAATCCACTGGGGTAAATATGCTTGGGATGAAAATTATAGAGATACCGCTAGAGCTAGCGATACCTATCCAACTGGTACAGCTCCTTGTAAAGTAGCCTGTCCAGCTCATGTCCCAGTTCAAGGCTATTTAAAGATGGCCCATGAAGGTAGATATAGAGAAGCCTTAGCCTTAATTAAGACTCAAAACCCATTCCCAGCAGTCTGTGGTAGAGTTTGTAACAAACGTTGTGAAGACGAATGTACTAGAGGAAAAATCGATCAAGCCGTCTCTATTGACGCTGTTAAGAAATTCGTTGCTGATTTAGAAATTGCTTCTAAAGATAGATATATTCCAGAAAAGATTGTTGCATCAGTATATGGTGGTTTTGACGAAAAAATCGCTATTATTGGTGCTGGTCCAGCTGGTTTATCCGCAGCTTATTATTTAGCGGTTGCAGGCTTTAAACCAACAGTCTTTGAGAAAAACGAAAAACCTGGCGGAATGTTAAGATATGGCATTCCTGCTTATAAATTAGAAAAAGATGTAATCGATGCTGAAATCGAAGTCATCAAAAAGCTTGGTGTAGAAATCAAGTGTGGTGTTGAAGTCGGTAAAGATGTCACTATCGAGTCTTTAAAGAAAGAAGGATATAAAGCCTTCTATATCGCTATTGGCTGCCAAGGCGGAAGAAGACCAGGTGTTGCTAACGATACCGCTAAAGGAACGGAAATCGCTGTTTCTTATTTAAGAGAAGCGCTTGATAAACAAAAAGAATTTAAAGGCAAAGTTGTTGTCGTTGGTGGCGGTAATGTCGCTGTTGACTGTGCAAGAACTGCTCATAGATTAAAAGCAAGTGCAGTTTCTATGTATTGCTTAGAAGATCGTGACCATATGCCTGCTAGTAATGAAGAAATTAGAGAAACCTTAGATGAAGATATCACTATCAATAATTCTTGGGGACCAAAAGAAGTACTCGTTAACGAAAAAGGTGAAGTTAAAGGCATTGTCTTTAAAAAATGTGTGTCTACTTTAGATGAAAATGGTAAGTTCAATCCTAAATACGATGAAAATGAAACCATTACAGTGGAAGCTGATAAGATTATCTTCGCTATCGGCCAAGCCATTGAATGGGGTGACTTATTAAAAGGCACTAAAGTTGAATTCTGGCACGGTAATTATCCATTTGCTGACAAAGTTACCTATCAAACTAATGATGATGATATCTTTGTAGGTGGAGATGTCTTTACTGGACCAAAATTTGTTATCGATGCTATCGCTGCTGGTCACGCCGTTGCTGATGCCTTAGCTAGACACGTTAGACCAAATGCTCATCCAACTATCGCCTTTAATAAGAGAGGATTTACTCCACTTAATAAAGAAGATATTACTCTTCCTGGTTATGATGATGCTGGTAGACAAGAAGCGGGTATGGACGAATCTATCGACCATAAGAATAGCTTCAAAGACGCACATAAGACATTAACAGAAGAACAAGTGAAGATTGAAACTGGTAGATGTTTATCTTGTGGTGCGGCCTTCGTTGATCCACACAAATGTATTGGTTGTGGTATCTGTACCACCAAGTGTGAATTTGACGCTATCCACCTAGTTAGAGATCATCCAAAAGCTTCAAGAATGAGATTTGCAGAAGACAAAGTTACTGGCTTACTCAAATACGCTGTACCAAGATGGTTCAAGATTATGTTCAATGCTGGTAGTAAAGAAGCCAGAATGATGAGAAAGAAACGCAAAGCATGGAAGAAGCACTACAAAGTAGCAAAGAAGACCATGCCAGATACAGGTAACAGCGTCAATGCATGAGTTAGGTATTGTCGTTCACGTCATTAAACAAATTGAACAAATTGCCGAAGAAAATAAAGCTAACAAAGTTGTGGAACTTACTCTAGAAGTTGGTGAAGTTTCAGGAGTAGTTAAAGAGTATTTCGTTGATGCCTTCAATTGGTCAATAAAAAAGACCAAATACATGAAGGAATGTAAACTCAACTTTGTCACTATCAAAGGTATCACGTATTGCGAAGATTGTGGCAAAACTTATTCCACTACAGAATTCGGTAAAGAATGTCCATATTGTCATTCTTGTAAGACATATCTCGTCACTGGAAAAGATGTATCAATAAAAGACATTAAAGTTATCTAGATATAACAAAAGACGCGGGCTCCCGCGTCTTTTTTTCATTCTAATCAATTATATTATTCAGCTTTTTTGTTAAGTAGTTTAATGCCGTACACCATAGCGGTAACACCAACCACAATAGCAATAGCACCCATGGTGATATAAACAATTTGAGTGACTGTAGAAGAGCCTTCATAGACAAAGGCAAGGATGCTTAAAGTGATTCCAATTGTTGCCAATAAGAAATATAAGAAGATCCAACTCTTTTTATATTTGAATTTAATGCCAATAAATCCTTTAACAAGGAAGATAGCACTAATAGCAATAACGAATGCCGCGCAGAAAATGATAAAGAAGTTACCAAGC
The DNA here is from genome assembly GCA_946647665.1 of uncultured Caryophanales bacterium. Lineage (GTDB taxonomy): Bacteria > Bacillota_I > Bacilli_A > RFN20 > CAG-826 > UBA2450. Next base: position 35,353 of record CAMPCW010000002.1, on the reverse strand, counting down.
ATAAGAGGGTAGACAATAAACACAACTCCTAAAGCTATAGCAATACACCCTAATGCTAATGCACCTTTAAAAAATGATTTTGTGTCTTTAATCAAATTCGCAACAATATGTAGTAAACCAATAACAAAAAGTCCACCAGCAATACAGTAACTGACAACTTTAATCGCGGAACCCAAATCTACAATACTTAAAATAAGGTCAACTAGACCAATTGCGAATAGGATTACGCCATAGACAATAATCATCCATTTTTGTTCTTTAAATGTTTTCATAATATTTTTGCCTCTTTTAACTACCTTATTATTTTTTCTTTTTTTAAAAAGATTTACAATAAGAAAGATAAACAAGAGGAAATAATAATGAAATTAGAAAGATTACAAGAATACGCCGAACTTTTAGCAAAAAGAGGAATTAATGTTCAAAAAGGCGAAGAAGTTTGGGTTAACTGTCAAACTCATCAAATGGAATTTGTTCGTTTAGTAGTTGAAGAATTATATAAAGCAGGGGCAAAAAAAGTAAGAGTTAGATTTTCAGATGATGAAATTTCTAAGATTGGCTATAAATATGCTTCAACGTCAACTTTGAGCAAAGTTCCTAACTATACAATCGCAGAATATAAATATATGGTGAAATATAATCCAAGTATGCTCCATATTTTTTCAGATGACCCAGACGCTTTTAAAAGTATTTCACAATCTAAATTAACTAAAGTCACTTTTGCCTTTAGAAAGAAAGTCAAACCATATAGAGACGAGATGGACGGCAAATACAAATGGTGTATCGCCGCTGTTCCTTCTAAAGCATGGGCTGAGAAAGTCTTCCCTAAATTAAAAGGAGAGGAAGCAATTGAAGCTCTTTGGGAATCAATCCTTTCTTGTTCTAGAGTAGACGGACATGCTATTGATAACTGGGATAAACATAATGAAGAATTAATGAAGCATAGAAAACAGTTAGCAGCCTTAGATCTTCAATATTTAGAATATAAAGCCTCTAATGGAACTGACTTTAAAGTTGAACTCATGAAAAACGTTTTATGGGGAGGCGGAGTTGAATTTACAGATAAAGGGTTATCTTATAACCCAAATATCCCAAGCGAAGAAGTATTTACTTCTCCAAAAGCGGGTTCCATTGAAGGAATTGTGTATTCCTCTAAGCCATTAAGTTATAACGGTCAGATTATCGATGAATTCTGGGTCAAATTTGAAAATGGAAAAGTCAGTAAAGTAGGTGCCAAAAAGAATCAAAAATTATTAGAACAAATGGTTAATACCGATGAAGGTAGTCATATGCTTGGTGAAGTTGCTTTAGTGCCTTATGATTCTCCAATTCAAAATTCAAAAATCTTATTCTACGAAACATTATTCGATGAAAACGCAGCCTGCCATTTAGCTCTCGGCCAAGGCTTTAAAGAACTATTCCCAGAAGGTGCCTCTATATCAAATGAAGAAGCTAGAGTTAGAGGTTTAAACGACTCAATGATTCACGTTGACTTTATGATTGGAACCTCTGACTTAGAAATTATTGGAACATCTTTTAGCGGCAAGAAAACCACGATCTTCAAAGATGGAAACTGGGCAATTTAAGGGGGTTTTGCTATGATTTATGCCTTATTAGCGATATTAATTGTAGTTTTTATTGGACTAGTTATTTTAACAGTTCTAGTTATTAAATTATCAAAAAAACCAACTTCAATTGAAAGCGGAGTTTCAGATAAAGAATTAGGAATGTTATCAGAACAAATTAAGTCTTTAGAAGTTATTCTTAAAAAAGATATTGAAGCATCTTTAGCTAAGGAAATGGTTCAAGTTAACGAGACAAATAATCAAAAGTTAGAGAGATTTCAAACCAATATCATCGAAACCATGACTAAACGTTTTGAATCAATCAACCTTCAACTTGGAGAGAAGATGAAAGAGATTAATCAAAAAGTTGAAGATAAATTAAAAGAAGGTTTCCAAGGTACAAGTGAGACTATGGCCCAAGTTAGAGAAAGACTTAAAGTCATTGATGAAGCTCAAAAGAACATGGAATCCTTATCTAAAGACGTTGTTTCTTTAAGAAGTATTATGGAAGGTAACCAAACTAGAGGTGCATATGGTGAATACCAACTCAACATGGTTCTTCATAATGTCTTTGGAGATACAGTTGGTTGCTATCAAGAACAATACACTATCAAAAAAGTTAAAGATGGAGACGATGTTAGAGCGGACGCTGTTGTCTTTATGCCTGAACCAAATAAAATGATTTGTATTGATTCTAAATTCCCTTTCCAAGATTATGAAAGATTAATGAAGGAAGAAGATGAATCAAATAAAGAAGAATATAAACGTTTATTCGCAAGCGCCGTTAAAAAGCATATTACTGTCATTAAAGATAAATATATCATCGAAGGAAAAACCGCTCCTGAAGCATTAATGTTTATTCCTAATGATGGAGTGTTTGCCTATATCCATCAAGAATTATTAGATGTTGTTGATTATGCTAGAGATAAAAGAGTAATTTTAACTTCTCCTAGTACCCTTCCTGCAATCTTAGTCACCATTAATATGGTTAGAATAGAAGCTGAACGCGCTAAAAACGTTAAAGAAATATCTAAACAATTAGACGCTTTAGGAAAGCAGTTCACTTTATTCTCAAATGAATGGACACAGTTATCTAGACAGCTTGATACTGCCACTAAAACTAGAGAAAAATTAGATTCTAGAGTTAGTCGAATCACCAATAAATTCGATGCGATATCCACTAATAGTGATATTGAAGAAATTGAAGAAAAAGAGGCTAGTGAGAACTAACCTCTTCTTTTTTTGTAACTAACGATTAAGTTTTTCTAATGAATCGGTAATGGTTTGGCTATTTGCCTCCATACCGTATTTATCAACATCTGCTTTATCTCTAACTTCATGAGTCAAACAGCAAGGTCCACCAATACATCCACCTGAACAAGCCATACCTTCAATGAAGTTGTTGTCTCTATTGCCAGCTTTTACTTTTAGCAATGCAAGTCGAATATTATCTAATCCATCAACTGCGAGTGGTTTATAATCAAAATCAATTTCTTGTTCTTTTAGTGCCTGTCTAACTGCGTCAGATATACCTCTACTTCTAGCAAATATTCTTCCAAAGTAAGAGGCGTTGTCAAACGGTGATTCTTCTAACTTAGAAGCGTCTATTTCTCTAGCGTCAATTAAGGCTTGAAGTTCTTCAAAAGTTAAAGTGATATCAACATAAGGTTTAACAGATTCCAATTTGATTTCTTGTTTTTTAGAAATACAAGGACCAATAAACATGATTTTTGCAGTTGGATAATGTTCTTTAATCCATTTTGCAATACTCGCCATTGGTGACAAGTTAGATGAGATATGCTCCACTAAAGTTGGGAAGTTCTTTTTTATAAAAGAAACAAATGTTGGGCAGCAACTAGAAGTTAAAAATCCTTTTTCTGATAATTCTTTTGCCTCATTATAAGCCACCATATCTGCTCCTAAAGCAGCCTCAACGATTTCACTAAATCCAAGTTCATGCATTGCACTAGCAATTTGACCTAGCGTAGCATACTTAAATTGAGTGGCGATACTAGGAGCAACAATTGCTACTACTGGAAATTTCTTGCCGTGATCTCCTTCTTTAAGAATGTCGATAGCCTCTTTAATATAAGATTTATCAACAATTGCTCCAAAAGGACATTGATAAACACAGGCTCCACATTGAACACACTTTTCATCATCAATTTGAGCAGCATTATCTTCACCCATACTAATGGCCTTAACTTTACACGCTTGTTCACATGGTCTTAAGTAATTTTGAATAGCGTTATATTGACATGCTTTAGCGCACATTCCGCAGTTAATACATTTTTCTTTATTAATACGAGCAGCATGTGTAACTTCATCAAAACTAATGGCATCCTTATGACATGCTTTTTGACATCTATGGGCAATGCAACCTCTACATCTATTAGTGACTTCATATCCACCTAAAGGACATTCATCACACGCTACTTTAATAACTTCAATGACATTATCAATTTCCTTTGATCCACCTAAAGCAAGTTTCATTCTTTCTAAAACAATGGCTCTTTCCTTATAGATACAGCAACGCATTGTTGGTTTTGGGCCAGGAACAATTTTAGTAGGAATAGAATTATAATCTTCTAATAATGTGCCATTAAAATATGATTTAGCGATTTCTTTCAATACTTTGTATTTGAGTTCTTGTACTCTTGTGTCAAAAATAGGATTCATAGTAATAGTATTTTATCTATTTAAATAGATATAATCAACAAAAAGAAAAGGCCCGAAGGCCTATTCGAATTTTATTAGTCTTCTCTGAACCAGAAGATGCGGTTATTAAGGATGATCCAGACAAGATCTAAGACCCAACCGACTGTTCCAGCAGCAATAACCCAAAGGATACCGAGAACCATGTGAAGCCAGTTTTGTTTGCTAGCGGCTCTACCGATTCTATAAACAGCCCAGGTGATATCAAGGATCCAGATACATAAGATAATTTTTACTAATCTGGAATGACCATCCATCCATTTGACATAGTTGTCCATCGTTAAACTCCTTTTTTTCAACAAGATTAGTATAGTATTGTTTATAAACAATTCAACAAAAAAATCAGCGATACCGCCGATTCTTTTTTATGTAACCCTTATATTAGGATGCGTAGATAATTTTAATAATTACAGCAACCAAGAAGAAGATTGAAGCAATAACAAGGGTGAGAATAGAGATAACTTTTTCCGCTCCTCTTTCTTTGGTCTTAACAAAGACGTTAAGTCCACCACCAGTAATCGCTCCAGAAGCACCTTCAGATTTACCACCTTGAAGTAAGCATAAAACAATAATGATTACACTAGTTGCCATTAATACCCAGTCATACCATGCTAACATATTGTTTTTTCTCCTTTTCTAATTTCGCTGTTATATTGTAAGTAAAATAAATTAATTTATCAATTATTATTTTAAGCTTGTGCCACAGTTGCGGTGCCTAAAGAGGAATAAACAGTGTAATTAGTATACGAATAATTCCCCATCGCACAACTATAAACTGTACCACCAGTAAAGCTCACATTATATGTTTTGCCACTAGAATATGTGCCAGATTTACTTGTTAAAGTGATGTTACTGGTTTTACTAGGAGTTTCAGCAATTTTTCCAAAGGCAATTAATGTCCCGCCAGTAATAGTGATTCCGTCATCAGTATCGACAGCTGCCATATTTGTGCTATTTGGACCTCTAACTATAACAGCTCCACCTTGAATATGGATTGTGCCATTAGAGTCAATGCCGTCCGTATCTCCACTAGGAGAAACAGCAACATCAAGTAAGCCACCAGTGACTGTTAAATCTTTTCCAGCATTTACTCCATCATCGCTAGCGAATACATGGGCTTCTCCACCACTAACATAAATATAAGAGGCTTCGATTCCTTCGTAGGCCTTAGTAACACTTAGTGAGCCACCTTCAATATATAAGTTAGTTCTCGCGTGAACTCCATCATCTGCAGAACTAATAGAAACTTCTCCACCAGCAATATAAACATATCCTGTTGCAGATAAGCCATTATCTAAAGTAGTAGAAGCTGGGGTAGAAATACCATCATCAAAAGCGTTAATTGAAATTGTTCCACCTTCAATATGAACTTCGTTATATCCCTTAATTCCTTTAGCGGAGACATCGGCTTTATTAGTGTTACTAGTGGAATAAATAGACCAACTACCCATGGAAATAGTCGAACCACTAATGCTATTAATCGCAATCATATCTTTTGAAGAATTGAAGGAAACTGTACTACTTTTGGCATTATAACTTGTGGTTGAAAAATTAGTGTTATTTGCACCAGCAAATCGATATAAAACAAAGCTAGTTGCGGATACTGGTTTTTCAAATTTATAAACATGGTAACTGCCACTAGAGGATCCACCTCCACCAGGGCCCCATCCGCCTCCACCACCTGGAGCAAACATAGGTCCGCCACCCATATCACTAGACTTAAATTTCACATAAGCAAGTTCAATAAATTCTTCATTTACATAGGCTGCGTATGTGTAATCGGTTTGAGTTTCGCTTCGAACAGTAGAAGGAACTTTTAAATAACAATTGGTGGTATCTGGTTCGATAACTTCGCCACTATAAGTTGAATATTTATTAGTAGCGATTGTAATCTCTGGTTCGTTAGTAGTAACGACGTTATATCCTGCGGAAATCGCATCAGTCCAAGAGTTAATGGAAATTTTACCACCAGAAATATTAATATATCCCTTTTGTTTTCCTTTACTGGATAATCCACTTCCCGTAGTTTTTAAGCCATCCCCACCACTAACAATAGTAATGGTACCACTTTCAATGTTTAGATTATCAGATGCTCTAATTGCATGATTCACAGATGTGGCATTTAAAGTGAGGTTTTTAATATCAACATCATCCTTACCATGCACACCATTATAATAATTTGCACTAATATTAAGTTCGCCTTTACCTTTTAAAGTCAAATCACCATCATAGACCATGATTGCCCCTTTACCTTGAGCGTCATCATCTTCGGTATATGTTGGTCGAGTATCTTTAATGTAATTAACAGTATCCTTTTTCGCAGATATTTCAATAGAGTTACATGTTTCAACAAATATTGGTGAATTTTCGCTATTTTCAATTGTCACCCCATTTAACTCAATTTCCACATCGTTATCAGGAGCGTTAACATAAATTTGTTTGTAATTTTCAGTAACAGAAACAGTAATAGGCTCTGTTGATACTTCAGTAGTTGTGATAAATAAAATATCATCGCTTTCAGTAGGAACATATTCACTGCCACCAGACTCTTTTTCACTAACAGTGACTTCACAAGTCGCGGTAAATCCTCCATCCACTGTAGTAACAGTCATAGTGGATGAACCAACTGCTAAGGAAGTAATTAATCCATTAGAATCAATTGATGCGCATTCTTCATTGCTACTTGAATATGTTAAATTTTGATTAGAAGCATAATCAGGTTCAATATTTGCTTCTAAATACACTTTGTCGCCAACTTCTAAACTCATAGATGATTGGGTAACTGATACACCAGTAACTGGAATACTATCTTCTTGAACAGTGACATTACAAGTTGCAGTATATCCGCCATCCACTGTCGTAACAGTAACAACAGAACTACCTACTGATAATCCTTTTGCTAAACCACTTTTAGTGACATAAACCGCTTCTTCATTGCTACTAGTCCAAGTGACAGTAGAATTTGTAGCGTTACTAGGTGCAATAGAAGCAACTAATTGATATTCAGCGTTCAATTTTTCTCTGGAGTTGGAGTAGAACCGCATCCCGCTAAAATTAGAGGGACAGAAAATATTGGGAGCAATAATGCTTTAGTCTTTTTCATACGAATCACCTACTTACTTGGCACGGTCATTATACATAAATATATTTGCGCATGTAAGCAAAAAATATTTATTGAATAGATGCTTTAATTTCTAAGATGATATCACGCAATTCTGCTGCACGTTCAAAATCATAGTTTTTAGCAGCTTCTCGCATTTGTTTTTCAAGTTCTTTAATACGTAATTCAATTTCTTTTCTACTGCCTTTTTTGGAAACTGTAATCATTTCAGAAATTTCGTCATCACTATTATGGATTGGTGGTCTAATTTCTTTAACAATAGTTCTTGGAATAATACCGTTTTCTTCATTATAGCTTTCTTGAATAGCTCTTCTACGATTAGTCTCTTCAATCGCCGCTTTCATAGAATCGGTCATATTATCAGCGTACATAATTACTAATCCGTTTTGGTTACGAGAGGCTCTTCCAATAACTTGAATTAAACTTCGAGTACTTCTTAAGAAACCTTCCTTATCTGCATCTAAAATCGAGATCAAAGATACTTCAGGAATATCTAAACCTTCTCTTAAAAGGTTAATACCTACTAAAACATCGTATTTTCCTTTACGAAGTTGATAAATAATCTCGCTTCTTTCTAAAGTTTTAGTCTCATGATGTAAATAAACGACTTTTATACCTCTTTCTTTTAAGTATTGGGTGAGGTCTTCTGCCATTTTTACCGTTAACGTAACTAGCATGACTCTTTCATTACGTTCTGTTCTCTTTTTAATTTCAAAAAGAATGTCATCAATTTGACCTCTTGTAGGTCTAATTTCAATGTGAGGATCAAGTAATCCAGTAGGTCTAATAATTTGTTCTGCAATAGGAGCATCGGTTTTATTTAATTCATAATCTCCAGGAGTAGCACTAGTGCAAATTACTTGAGGAATAAGCGATTCAAATTCTTCAAAATTAAGAGGCCTATTATCTAACGCACTTGGAAGTCTAAAACCATATTCCACAAGAGTCTCTTTACGGCTTCTATCTCCGTTATACATGCCTCTAATTTGAGGCAAAGAAACGTGAGATTCATCCACAAATAAGACAAAGTCTTCTGGAAAATAATCTAACAAGCAAAATGGTCTTTGACCTGGCTTTCTTTTATCAATATGTCTCGAATAATTTTCAATTCCAGGACACATACCAAATTCTTCCATATTTTCGACATCTTGATTAGTTCTCATTTCTAATCTTTCAGCCTCTAATAATTTGCCGTTTTCTTTAAAATAATCGAGACGTTCTTTCAGTTCTTCTTTAATTGTTTTACAGGCTTCTTTAATTCTTTCTCTAGTTGAAGCATGGTCATAAGCAGGAAAAATTGGATAAGTATGATATGAATGCTTAATTTCTCCACTTAATAAATCAACTTCATATATTTTTTCAATTTCGTCACCAAAGGTGTCGATACGGATAACAGTATGATCTTCAGCATTAGCAGGAACTATCTCAATAACATCTCCCCTAACTCTAAATGAACCTGGAGGAGTATCTAAATTATTTCTTTTGTATTGAGCATCCACTAAAGATTTATAAAACTCAGTACGATTAATTTCTTCACCTACTCTAATTTCAAACACTAAACGACGATATTCATCTGGATCTGTTAAGCCATATATCGAAGCAACTGAAGCCACAACAATTGTATCTCTTCTTTCTAAAATTGAATTAATTGCGCTTGTCCTAAGCATCTCAATCTCATCGTTCATCACTGCGTTCTTATCAATATAGGTGTCACTTTTTGGAATATATGCTTCCGGTTGATAAAAATCAAAATTAGAAACAAAATATTCCACTCGATTGTGAGGAAATAGTTCTTTGAATTCAGAATATAATTGACCCGCTAAAGTTTTATTATGAACTAACACTAAAGCAGGGCGTTGAACAGATTGAATAATGTTGGCCATAGTAAAAGTCTTACCAGTACCAGTTGCACCTAATAATACTTGTAGTTTTTTTCCTTCGTTTAAGCCCTTAACTAATTGGGCAATAGCGGTAGGCTGATCACCTGTTGGCTTAAAATTAGAAACTATTTCAAATTTGTGCGAATTGTCGATAATTTTCACGCAAAAACCCTATTTTTTTGTCTTTTCACTTTTCTTTTTATGCTTTTTAAAGCCCTCTCCAAATACAGCATTTGTCTGGGTATAAGTTACAAATGCTTTAGGGTCAACAGAAGCAATATATTTCTTTATTTTTTCATACTGGAATCGATCAAAAACGACTCTTAAAATAACTCTTTCTTCGCCTTTATATCCACCTTCAGCGCGAATGATAGTTGCCCCTCTTTCAAGTTCATCTTGGGCGTATCTAGAAATCTCTTGCCATTTATCAGAAATGATGTCAACTTGATAAGCTGTTTGATTCTTAATATAAACAATTTCAATTAAAGCAGCAGTCACGAAGCTAGATAAAATACCACATAAAGAAGGAATCCATAACTGCATAGAAACCATACCAACAACAATAATAATTCCATCAATTAAAAAGCCAGAAACTGATTCTTTAATTCCGGTATATTTTGAAAGTAGTAATTGAGCAACATCTACTCCTCCACTTGACCCTCCGCCAAGGAAAGTAATAGCAACACCACCACCAATAAAGACGCCTCCGAAAATACCACACAAAATGAGATTTCCGGCTTCTTGATTACCAGCAAAAGTAAGTGCTAATTCATCAAAGAATGGCACTCTATTAAATAAAAAGGTAAAACCAATATATAGCAAAGATGATAAAGCTGTTTTTAAAGCAAACTCTTTTCCTAAGAAAATTAAACCAATAAACCAGAAAAAGACAGTAAGTCCAGCGACCAAATAATCATAAATTTGAACGCTAACGAAGTGCTGAATAATAATGGAAATACCACTTACCCCTCCAGCAACTAATTCAGCTTTGGTTAAGAAAATAACTGAGCCAAAAGCTAATAAGAAACTGCCAAGAATAATTGCGACATAATTATTGACTAATTTGAGAACTCTTTTCTTATCCATTTTTCTTAGCCTCCTGTTGTAAATATGCATATAAGAAGTTATCAATACTACCATTCATAACCGCATTAACATCAACTTCTTCATAACCAGTTCTATTATCTTTAACTAACGTATATGGGCAGAACACATACGAACGAATTTGGCTACCCCATTCAATGTTTTTCTTTTCACCAACAATTGAATTTAATTCATTATTACGTTTCTCAACTTCTAATAAATAGAGTTTACTTTTAAGCATCGCCATTGCAGTTTCCTTATTAGAAAGTTGGCTTCTTTCAACTTGGCAAGATACCACAATACCGGTTGGCAAGTGTGTTATTCTAACAGCGGTTTCCACCTTATTGACATTTTGACCACCAGCACCTCCGCTACGATAAGTATCAACTTTTAAATCTGATTCATTAATTTCAATATTAATTGAATCATTTTGAAATTCTGGAATAACATTCACGCTAGCAAAGCTTGTATGTCTTCTTTTATTCGCATCAAAAGGAGAGATTCTAACTAATCGATGCACGCCTTTTTCTCCTTTTAGCAAACCATAGGCATGTTTTCCTGCAATCTTTATAGTTACACTTTTTAACCCAGCTTCTTCTCCTGGTTCATAAGAGATAAGTTGCATTTTAAAGCGATGTCTTTCAGCGTATAAAACATACATACGGTAAAGCATATCAGCCCAGTCTTGAGCTTCTGTGCCACCTGCTCCAGGATGAATTTCAATAATCGCATTTAAATTATCAAATTCACCACTAAATAAGCGATCAACTTCAAACTCATTGACTTCTTTTTTAAGATCATCAAAAGATTCGCTGATTGATTCTAATAAAGATTCATCTCCTAAATCTAAGAGTTCCACTAAGTCAGAATAAGTGGAGGAAATAGATTTATAAGAATCATAAATAGAACGGCTAGAATTTAGCCGATTAATAATTTCTAGTGCTTCGCTTCTATTATTCCAAAAATCTGGAGATTCACTTTTTTCGGTAAGTTCTTGAATTTCAGTTTCTAATTTTGCGAGGTCAAAGAGAAGACCCGAGTTGACGGATTTTCTCGCCAACAGCACCAAGTTCTTGTTTTAAAGTAACTAGGTCTTTCATTATTTTTTCTTCTCCTCGACTTCAGCGTCGACGACATTACCTTTGTCTTCAATAGGTGCTTCTTCAGCTGGTTTTTTTTCGACTTTAACATTAACAAGATTTAAAACAGCATCAACAGAGGCAATGTTTAAGCATTCTCTAAACATCTTATAGCCTTCATTAACATAATCTTGTAATGGATTTACATTAGCGTAGCTTCTTAAATGAATGCCTTCTCTTAATCTAGCCATCGCATCAATATGTTTGGTCCAGTTTTGGTCAATACATCTCAAGATGAAATTTCTTTCAATGTTTTGAGCGAGTTCTTCAGGCCATTCTTTTCTTCTTTCAAGATAATAATCTTGAATAGCTTCACCTAAGTCTGGTCCACATTCTTCAGGATAAGATTCATCAAAAGCCGCAGAATTTAAAGATCCTGCAGGTAAGAAACGAGGTTCAACTTCTTTTAATAAAAGTTCACCACTAACCAAATGAGAATTGGATCCAACTGGGACTGCTTTTTCAGATAAGAATTCACCAGTTGTTTTAAAGACTTCATCAATAATATCTTGAATGTTCTTTCCTTCAATAATACGGTCACGCTTATCGTAAACAATTTGTCTTTGTTTAGCTAAAACATCATCATATTCAAGTAAAGATTTACGAGTATCAAAGTTTTGTCCCTCGATACGTTTTTGAGCAGAGGTAATAACTCCAGAGACTAATCTAGCTTCAAGGGCTTCGTCTCCAAAGTTCTTTTCAATATAATTACGCATGTTATCTGCAGCAAATCTAATTAATAATTCATCATCAAAAGAAACATAGAATCTAGAGAATCCAGGGTCACCTTGACGTCCACTACGACCACGTAATTGATTATCAATACGTCTAGATTCATGTCTTTCAGTACCTAAAACACATAAGCCAGAGAAGTTGTAATAGCCTTTCTTTTCATATTCTTTTTTCAAATCTTCTGGAACAGTAGATTCAAGATTTCTGACTTCATCATCAATCTTAATATCGGTACCACGACCTGCCATGTTAGTAGCAAGGGTAATAGAACCTTTACGACCGGCGTCTTTGATGATTTCCGCTTCACGTGCATGGTTTTTAGCGTTTAACATCTCATGTGGTAAACCGGCAGCAGTTAATAAAGCAGATATTTCTTCAGATGATTCAACTGAAACAGTACCAATCAAAATTGGTTGACCGATTGAGTGTCTAACTTTAACTTCTTCTACTAACGCTTTTAATTTTGGACCTTTATGCGCATAAATATAATCAAGTGCATCCACACGAGCGATAGGTCTATTTGGTGGGACACAGACTACACGCATGTTGTAAATTTTTCTAAATTCTTCTTCTTCAGTTTTAGCAGTACCAGTCATACCTGCCATCTTCTTATAAAGACGGAAGAAGTTTTGATATGTAATAGTAGCTAAAGTTGTGGTCTCTTGTTTGATTTCCACGTTTTCTTTGGCTTGGACGGCTTGATGTAAACCATCAGACCATTCTCTACCTGGAAGAACACGACCAGTGAATTGATCAATAATTTGAACTTGTCCTTCAGCGTCGACTAAATAGTCGACATCTCTAAACATGATGTAGTTTGCTCTTAAAGCATTATGAATTCTATGTACTAAATCAGCAAACTCAGGATCATATAAATTCTTAATTCCGAACATTCTATCTGCTTTAGCATTACCTGCATCAGTTAAATTGACAGTCTTATCTTTAACGTCAACAACAAAATCAACATCTCTTTTTAAAGCTTTAACAAATCGATCTGCGACCGTATATTGAGACGCACTTGCTCTAGCGCCACCAGAAATAATAAGTGGGGTTCTAGATTCATCAATTAAAATGGAGTCTGCTTCATCAACAATACAGAAATTGAGTCCTCTTAAGACTCTATTTTGTGTTGAAGTAGCCATGTTATCTCTTAAATAGTCAAAACCTAATTCAGAGTTGGTTGTATATGTAATGTCACATAAATAAGCTTCTTTCTTTTCAGAAGTAGTTTTTGTTCTTAAGTTAACTCCAACAGTCAAGCCTAAAAATCTATAGATTTGACCCATCCAGTTCGCGTCACGTTCAGATAAGTATTCGTTAACTGTAACAACGTGAACACCATTACCAGCAAGAGCATTTAGATAAACTGCCATTGTCGCTGTTAAAGTCTTACCTTCACCAGTTTTCATTTCAGCAACATCACCATCATGTAATACTAATGAACCAATAATTTGAACTTTATAAGGGAATTCAGCAAGTGTACGTCTAGCTGCCTCTCTAGCAACGGCAAAAGCTTCAATTTTAATATCATCCAAAGTCTTTCCGTTTGCGAGTAACTCTTTAAAGTATGGAGTTTTCGCTCTTAATTCATCATCGCTTAGGGCTTTCATAGATTCTTCCAAGGCCATAACTTTGTCCGCAATCTTCGAATATTTTTTAAGCGCCATTTTATCAAATAAGCCCATAATAATACCTCCTAGTTTTCTTTAATTAATAAAGAATGGATTAAACATTCGCTATTAAATATATCATTTATGTATTAGTTTATGCTAATACAATTTATTTAATATTCTTCTTTTCTTTTATTTTTTGTTTTTGCAATCACTAATATTTCGATAGTTTTTGCTCCTTTACTCTTTAATAATTCAATTGATGTTAACAATGTGCTTCCGGTTGTCACAATATCATCAACAAGCAATATTTTTTTATCCTTCAATTGCACTGTTTCATCAATTGAAATTACATCTTTTATTTGCCGTCTCCCAATGGCTGAATGATCTGATTGTTTATGTGCGGAGTTCTTTCTTAAAATCGATAGTTCTTTTAATTTTAAAGTCTCAAAAATTGCTCTCACGTGATTAAAACCACGACGCTCATCATCTATATAATATGAAGGAATATAGACGATATAAAAGTTATGATATTTTAGCTTTAAAAAAGTTAGATATCGATATAAGAAAACATCTTTCAATTCATAATCGTAGCAGCCTTTAAATTTATAAATGAGTTCCTTAATAAAATCTGTATACTCATATATAGATAATCCTTTAATATTTCCAATTTTAAAACGAATGAATTTAGCGTGTAGTTTGTTAAAGCAATCTTCACATAACATGTTCTCCTTTTTTATTAAATTATATAAAGAATTATCATTTATTCTTTTAAAACAAATTTTGCAGAACTTATCCATTTTTTAATGCCTCATTGTTCTTTGATATATCAGCTATAGATTCTTTAATATCTTCAGTAATTTTTTCACATAAATATATCACCTCACCATCGGGGGCATCTTTTTTTCTTCCAACACGTCCAGCAATCTGTATTAAAGTGCCTTTTTCATAAATTTTATGGTCAGTTTGACAGATAATTACTTGCAAATCCTTAACAGTTACTCCGCGCTCAAGCACTGATGTTGTCACTAAAAAGCTATATAAATTATTCCTAAATTCTTCAATGATTTCAGTCCTATATTTTCTTTTTGAGTGAACATAATTTCCGCCCTTAATAAAAAAAGAAATTACCTTATAAATCTTCTCGCATAATTCAATAGTTGGCGCAAAAACAAAAACAGGTTTATTATTCTTTTTATATTCTCTTATTTTTCTTATCAAATATAGATATTGAAATACGTTATTAAGTTTGACTATTTTTGGTATTGGTAATGCATGACGATGAAAACGTACTTCTAATCGTAGCATATCCTTATCATCGGAGTTAAAATGTTCTATTACTTCTTTTGATGGCGTAGCAGACATCATCACATAATGACCACATAAAGATTGATAAAACATATTATGTAAAATCGGATCATCTTTAAATGGAAAAGCATCAATTTCATCTAGAATAATTAAGCCAAAATAATGTTTATATCGATATAGTTGATGAGTAGTAAGCACCACTATATCTCCTGTTTTATCTTTTGTGTGTCCTCCATATAGGCAAACTACCTTATTATATTTAAATACGTTTATTAACCTATTAAATAACTCTATTGCTACATCTTTTCTTGGAAGTGCAAAAGCAACTTTTTCCCCACAATTAATCGCATATTTAATGATATTTAAACATATCTCCGTTTTTCCAGAACCACACACCGCAAAAACAAGACTATCAATTCCTTTCTTATAGTTCTCAACAAGCTTATCTGATAATATTTTCTGCTCTGGAGATAACTCATACTCTAAATGAATAGGTGCTTTCTTTGGATAAGACGGTTTATGTTCTACTTCTTCACCTTTAAAAGAAATGCATCTGCGGCAATAATACTTTCCGTTGAGTATTCCTATTGAATGAATATCAGTGTTTCCACAGACTGGACATTTATAGTTTTCTATATTGTATTATCTCCTTTCTTTTGATTTAATATAGACATGGTCGTGGTCATCACTAGTTTGATGCCGACTCACAGGAAACTGTGTAGCTCCATTAACGGGGCTTTTTTATTTTTTTGCGCATTTTATAATATGACCCATATATCGGGTTACTATTTTGAACCTTGATTATTAAATACATGTCTTCATCATCAAACGACATGTCAGGGTACTCTTTTTCACCATAATCATTTCTATCTCCAACGAATGGTCTTTTCTTAACTAAAGAAATAACTACATTTTGATCTGTTGGGTGTTTTAATTTGTAAAATCCTTTTCTCAATCCAAGTCTTTTAAATTCATCTTCACTCATCGATCCTGTAATAATTGCATAAAAAGCTTTATCTTCATTGTCAATTTTGTATATTTGCCCAGGATGTCCACCTGGACTTCCGTCTAAAACTCTATAGAACTATCCTATTTCTAATGTTATTTTGTGTTTTCTTTTCTTTTTGCTCATTTGATTCACCTCTTTTCTGTTATGGATTTCATGCCTTTGAGGAACCACACACCGCAAAAGCCAAGCTATCAATTCCCTTTTTAGAGTTTTCCACTAATTTATCTGTTAGTTCTTTTTGTTCTGGGGATAGTTCATACTCTACGTGAATAGGCGCTTCTTAGGATATGATGGCTCGTGTTCATCCTTTACGTAATATATTTCGTTTCTCTAAAAGAACAAATAGGTGGAGAATATCATTTAGCATTTCTAAACCCCCTACAATATATAAAGAGTGGATTTTTTTAATTTCTTGTGAAAAAAAATCAGATTTTTTTCTGAAAAATAAAAAAAGGCCATAGGCCTTTATTTCGAATATTATTTAAAATTATTTTTCTAAATCGTTAATCATCTCAACACGAGTTAGATGTCTGCCACCTTCAAACTCGGTATTTAGGAAGATATCAACTCTTCTAAGAACATCTTCTAAGTTCATAAATTTTTGGCCAAATGAGATAACATTAGCGTCATTATGTTGTCTCATTAATCTTGCAACATCATCATTATATGCAATGCCACATCTAACACCATGAATTTTATTTGCAGCCATAGAAATACCTTCTCCACTGGTGCAAACAACAACACCAAAGCGGCATTCTTTTGATGCTACTTTTTTAGCTACTTCAGCACCGTATAAAGGATAATGACAGCTATCTAAAGAATAAGTGCCAACATCAATTACTTCATGTCCTAATTCTTTTAAATGCTTCGCAATAGCGTTTTTATATTCAAAACCACCATGATCACTACCAACTGCGATTTTCATATTGATACCTCCTATAAGACCCTTTCAATATCTTTAAAAGATATAGGCCCTTCTCTAACAATTTTAACTTGTTCTCCTGTAAGGTCAACAATTGTTGAAGGAACTCCTCCAAAAGCTGATCCTTCAAAAATAAACCCAACTTCATTATTGAAAATTTCTTTTACTTCTTTAGAAGTGATTGCAGGCTTACTTCCACTTTTATTAGCAGAAGGAACAAGTAACGGGGTTCCTAGATACATAATTAAATCTTGAACAAGTTTAATATCAGGAACTCTAATACCAATAATACCTGTATTATGAGTAACATATGAAGGAACGTTGCCTCTACTTTTTAACAAAATAGTAATCGCTCCTGGCATAAAAGCTTGAATAATTTTTAAATCTCTTTGACCGACATAAGCAAAATCTTGAATATCAGAAGTAGAGCCAAGCATTAAAGTATATGGTTTATCTTCTGGGCGTCCTTTAATTTGATTTAGAAGTTTGTACGCTACAAAATCATTATAATAAACACCTAAACCCATCACAGTTTCAGTAGGAAAAGCAATGACTTTAGATTGATCGAGAGTTCTTTTAGCGAGTTCAAATTCTTTAGTTGAGTGCATCAGTTAAATCCTTGTTATTAATAATATATAAAAATCTAGTTTTGCCATACATATCTTTGTCAAAACTATAAAGTAGTCCAGCATATTTCTCTTCTAATAAATTAGTTAGTTCTTCTTCCATATCTTCGCCGATTTCAAAAGCAATTAAAAACTTTTTATCATGTAATAATTGTTCGTCAATAGAGGTTAATATTTCTTTATAAAATTTAATGGCAGGATTAGCAAACAAAGCCAGGTATGGCTCATATTCTAAAGTTTGGCTTGAAACAGTTTCCTTGCTTCTGATATATGGTGGATTAGACACTATAACAGAGATATTGGACTCGTTAGAAATAGGCTCAAGCATATCACCATTTCGAAAGTCGATTTGAACATTATGATCTTTAGCGTTACTTCTTGCAATTTCTAAAGCTTTTAACGAAATATCAGTGCAAATCACAGTGCAATTTTTGAAATATTCCTTTAAATAAATGCCTAAAATACCTGAGCCAGTTCCGATATCAACTATTTTTATCTTTGGATCCTTACCGAACAATCTAACAATCTTTGTCATTGTAGAGACAGCAAGTTGTTCTGTCTCTTGGCGAGGAATTAAAACATCAGGATTAACTTTATAATTACTATTAACAAAATAAGCATATCCTAAGATATATTGAAGTGGTTCTCCAGAGGTTAATCTATCAATTTGCTTGTTTAGCTTATTTTCATCTTTTATTTCTTCATCAAAATGCTTTAACAAATCAAAAAAATCAACAAATCCACCATTATCAATTAATAAAGATTTAATAGATGTTTGGTTGATATATTGATTGTCTAATTTTTTAAGTTCGAAAAATTTTTCGCGGTAAGTCATTAATTCTCACCAGCCAATTTTAAAGATTGATCATAATGTATCAATGCTTCAACAATAGAATCTAATTCACCTTCCATTACTCGATCAAGTTGTTGAATAGTAAATCCAATTCTATGATCTGTAACACGGTTTTGAGGATAGTTGTAAGTTCTTATCTTTTCGCTTCTTTCACCAGTACCAATTTTTAATCTACGTTCGTTGCCAATTTCTTCTTGTTGCTTCTCAAGCATAGTCGAATACATCTTGGTTCTTAACATCTGCATTGCTATTTCTCTATTTTGAATTTGAGACTTTTCAGTTTGGCAAGCAACAACGATTCCAGTAGGAATATGTGTAATACGAACAGCAGATTCGGTTTTATTAACATTTTGTCCACCGGCACCTTGAGAGTGATATGTATCAACTTGTAAGTCGTTAGGATTAATTTCAATATCAATTTCTTCAGCTTCAGGCATGACTAAAACTGTTGCAGTAGAAGTGTGGATGCGACCACTTGCCTCGGTTTTAGGGACTCTTTGTACACGATGTGCGCCACTTTCAAACTTAAGTTTGGAGTACACCATTTTTCCTTTAATCATAAAAGATACTTGAGAGAATCCACCAGCTTCAGAAGGATATTCATCTAGCATTTGAATCTTCCATCCTTGTGCTTCAGCATATCTTGTATACATTCTAAACAAGTCACCTGCAAAGATATTTGCTTCATCTCCTCCAGCAGCGCCTCTAATTTCAACAATAATATTTTTATCGTCATTAGGATCTTTTGGAAGAAGCAACAATTTTAATTGCTCTTCAAGTTCTTCATTTTCTTTTGTAAGCCTTTTGATTTCTTCTTTGCCCATTTCTGATAGTTCTGGGTCAGAATCATTTGACATCTCATAAGCACCTTCAAGTTCTTCGAGATTCTTTTTGTATTTATTAAAAGCTTCAACTTGAGGTTCTAAATTTGCTCTTTCTTTAGAAATATCACGAAAATGACGAATATCTTTCATCGTATTTTCATCTAATAATTCTTGATCAATTTCTTCTAAACGTTTGCAAGCAACGTTTAGTCTTTGAAACATACTTTCTTCCATAATTTTCTTTTCCGCGAGTTATTGTAGCATACTATTTAAAAAAGACAAAGATACTTAATATTTATATTAATTCTTCAAACTCTTTGATTATTAAGTTATACTAGAAAAAGGTAAATTATTTTATGGCATATAAAGCATTATATAGAACATATCGTCCTCAAACATTTGACGAAGTTGCAGGACAAGAACATATCGTTAAAACTTTAAAAAATGCATTAGCAACTGGAAAGATTGCTCATGCATATTTATTTGCAGGTCCTAGGGGTACAGGAAAAACCACTATGGCTAAACTCTTTGCCAAAGCATTAAACTGTGAACAAGGCATTGGCCATCAATGTAATGAATGTAAAAACTGTGTTTCTATTATTGAAGGCAATCATCCTGATGTATTAGAGCTAGACGCAGCAAGCAATAATGGCGTTGATGAAATTAGAGAACTAATTGACAAAGTCAAATACGGAACAATTCTTGGAAGATACAAGGTTTATATTATTGACGAAGTCCATATGTTATCCGCTGGGGCATTTAACGCCTTATTAAAAACTCTAGAAGAACCACCAGAACACGTAATTTTTATTTTGGCAACTACAGAACCTCATAAAATCCTTCCAACAATTTTATCTAGATGTCAAAGATATGATTTTACTAAGGTTAGTGAAGTTGACATCAAAGAAAGATTAAAGGCTATCTTATTAAATGAAAATGTAGAATATGTTGAAGATGCAGTAGAACTTATTGTTTCTTTAGCAGACGGTGGTATGAGAGATGCTTTAAGCATCTTAGAAAAAGTTTTAGCCTATTCTAATAATAGATTAATAGTAGAAGACGTTTTAAACATCTTTGCCTTAGAATCAAAGGAAGAAAAGATTAAACTCTTAAAATCGATAGTAAATCACGATATGAGTGATGTCCTTTCTAGATTAAATAATTATGTTACTAAAGGGACTGACATTAAACGTCTAAGCGAAGACTTGTTATCTATTTTAAAAGATATTGTGATTTATAACTCTTCAAATATCGGTAACTACCTTGAGTCATTAAAAGAGGAAGAAGCTTCAGATTTAGCAAAATATATTTCAAATGAAAAAGCATTGATGATGATCGATATCTTGCTCAGCGCCATCAAAGACTATAAAAATGTCACGTCTATCAATCCTTTATTCGAAATAACTTTAATCAAGCTTACATCTTTAGAAACTACTGCAACTCAAAAGGTTATTGAACAGCCAAAGGTTGAGGAAAAAGTTGTTGTTAAAGAGGTTATAAAACCTGTTATTGAAAAACCAATTGAAGTAAAGGTTGAAACACCAAAAATCAAAGATACAATTTTAGAAGAAAACAGTGAAAAACTTGAAGGAGCACGTGTACTTTCTGATAATATCGATAAAATTGAGAATGTCATATATTTAAAGGATGCAGAGCAAGAAGATAGTTTCGCAATCAGCGACGAACTCATGGTTCAAGTAATGGCAATCTCTAAAAAAGAAATTAAGTCAGAATTAGTTGATGGATGGAAAAATATCAAGAAATTATCCACTCATGAAACATATGGAAAAGCTGCAACTTTACTGATTGATGGTCGTCCATTAGTGGCTTCATCAAAAGTGCTAATCCTTGAATATCCTCTAGCTAAGCTAGCAGAGAAAGTAAATTCTAAAGATATGCAAGCAGATTTACAAACTGTTATTAATCACATATTTAATAAACATATGTTTATCTACGCCGTCAGCAGAAACCAATCCATTGATTTACAAGCTTTATATATGAATCTTTTGCAAATCGGAAAATTACCAAAAGCGAAGGACGTGTATCTTGAATTTATAGGAGAATAATTATATGAACCCAATGCAACAAATGGTCATGCAAATGCAAAAGGCCCAAAGAGAACTTCAAAAAGCCCATGCTGAACTCGAAGCCAAGGAATTTAAAGTGAATAAAGCAGGTTTAGTGAATATCACTGTTTTAGGCTCTAAAGAAATTGTTTCTATCAATATCGAAGAAGATGGATATGAACTAGATAATAAAGAGATGGTTGAAGAACTTATTAGAGATGGTTTAAATGAATTATTCTCTCAAATTGATGAGTTAGCATCTGAAATAGATGAAAAAATTGCGGGAAAATCTGGAGGACTTGGTTTCTAATGAAGAATTTAAAATCTTTAGAAACACTACAAGAACAATTATCTAAACTTCCAGGAGTCGGTAAGAAAAGCGCCGAACGTATGGCATATTCTCTTTTAGATTTTCCAGATGATGAATTAAAAGATATTGCTTGTGCAATAAGTTCCTTAAAAGAAAAAATCCATTTTTGTCCAATCTGTGGAATGATTTCTGATATAGATGGCTGCTATATTTGCGATGACTCTACCAGAGATCAAACTTCGTTGATGATTGTCTCTTATCCTAAAGATGTAATGTCATTAGAAAAGTCTGGAGCATATAACGGTTTATATCATGTATTAAATGGAGAAATCTCTTTATCAAAGGGATTAGATGTTTCGAATTTAAATATCGAATCTTTATTTAAAAGATTAGATGAGGGAAATATCAAAGAAATTATTTTAGCCACAAATCCAACAATTGATGGAGAAACAACATCTGGATATTTGAATAAGTTATTAGAAAGATATGAAATAAAAGTTACTCGTCTAGCCTATGGTTTACAAATGGGTGGTAATCTTGATTACGTTGACCCATTAACCTTATCAAAAGCCTTAGAAGGAAGACATAAAATCTAGGAGGATACGAACATTATGTTTATAACATTAGAAGGACCTGAAGGTAGCGGAAAGACTACTGCCGTTGAAGCTGCTGTTAAAGAATTAGAGGCACGTGGCTATCAAATTGTTAGAACTAGAGAACCAGGTGGCACCCCTATTGCAGAACAAATTAGAAATGTCATTCTAGATAAAGACAACACTAAGATGGATCCTAGAACAGAAACTTTATTATATGCCGCTAGTAGAAGACAACATTTAGTGGAAAAAGTCTGGCCTGCTTTAAAAGAAGGCAAAATTGTCATTTGTGATCGCTATTTAGATTCTTCTTTAGCTTATCAAGGCGGCGCAAGAGGATTAGGCATTGATAACATTTTAAATGTTAATATGTTTGCTACCGAAAACACTTTCCCAGATTTAACTTTGTTATTTGATATAACTCCTGAAGAAGGATTAAAAAGAATCGCTGCTAATGCATCTAGAGAAGTCAATCGTTTAGATTTAGAAAAATTAGAATTCCACCATAAAGTCAGAAACACTTTCTTGGACTTAGCAAAACGTTATCCAGAAAGATATGTGATTATAGACGCATCTAAAAGTAGAGAGGAAGTAGCTAAAGCTACTTTAGATGCAATCTTATCTAGATTATGCAAATAGATAATTATCTAAGAAATAGGCAACCAATCATTTATCAAACTTTTGCAAATTCTTTAAAGAATAAAAGTCTTTCACATGCTTATTTATTGGTGGGTAATCCAGGAACTCCACTACTAGAGACTGCGACTTTTTTAGCAAAATCAATTTTATGTGATGATCCTAGTCCGTTAGCTTGTTTGAATTGCATTACTTGTTTAAGAATTGAAAGTGACAACTATCCAGATGTAATGATTCTTGATGGAAGTAAATCAACAATCAAGAAGGAAGATGTTTTAAACATCGAGTCCAGATTTGAAAAAACTGCTTTTGAGACAAAAGGCATTATGATTTATGTAGTTCATCTAGTAGAAAATATGACATTAGAGGCAGTTAATTCAATCCTCAAATTTTTAGAAGAACCAGAAGGGGAAGTATATGCTTTCTTAACCACCAATAATTTAAATAATGTTCTTCCTACTATTATTTCTAGATGCCAAACTTTAAATCTTAAAAGCATCGATAGACAAACAATTATAGATGAGGCTATAGATTTATCTATAAATCAAGAAGATGCTGAGCTTTTATCTTATTTTTACAATGACAGTGAACTAATTTTTGACTTCTTAAAAGATAAAGAAGAAAGTGAAAATTATTTTATTTCTAAAAACGCCATAAAAGGTCTATTAGAGGTTTTTGAAAGCGGAAATGATAAAGACGCAACTTATTATGTCCAAAAAGAAATAATTCCGCTAATTAAAACAAAAGAAGAAATGAGATTCTTTGTGGATTTGTTAAGTGAAGTATTTGAAGATTTACTAAATCTAAAATGTAATAGAGATGTCTATTTGAAAAGTTATGCTACAATATTGACTAGCTTAAAAAATAAGCTTCCTCATATTGAGCAATCTTTAGCGGAAATATTAAAGCAAAGAAATCTAGTTAATATGAATCTTAATATTTCGCTCCAGATTGATCACATCATCTTATATATCGTAAAGGAATAAAAATATGGATAATAAATTCGATTGCTACGTTGGAATTAAATTTGTATACGCAAACCACTGTTACTTTTTTGGCGCGAAAAATTTAGATTTAAAAGTTGGTGATAAAGTAGTCGTTGAAACTACTCACGGACCAGAGCTTGGAGAAGTCCAAGTAAAGCCTATTTCTATTGAAGAATATCACTCTCAATTAGAGCTTAAACCAGTCGTTAGAAAAGCAACTGAGACGGACATCAAATTACATGAAATTAATCTAAAAGATGCGGAAATTGCCCTAGATATTTGCAAAAGCGAAGTCAAAAAAGCAAATTTAGATATGAATCCATTATCTTGCCAATATACCTTAGATAAAAGCAAAGTTATCTTCACTTATGTGGCTGATGAAAGAGTAGATTTCCGTGAGCTTTTAAAGGCCTTAGCAAGTAGACTCCATACCCGTATTGAATTGCGTCAAATTGGCTCTCGAGATAAAGCTAAAATGATTGGCGGAATAGGATTATGTGGGCTACCACTTTGTTGCGCAAGTTTTTCCTCAGAATTTGATGGCATATCCATTAATAGAGCGAAGAATCAAATGCTTGCTATCAATATTCCAAAACTATCTGGACAATGCGGCAAGCTTATGTGCTGTTTAAAATATGAAGATGATGCTTATACTGACTTAAAGAAAGAATTCCCTGAAGTCGGTACAAAAGTATTTATTGATAAAGTTCAATTTGAAGTAACTAATATTAATGTCATTTCTAAAACAGTGAGGTTGGATAACGAAGAAGACACTAAAGTGTTATCACTAAAAGAGTTCTTTGAACAAACTCATTATCGCTTAAGAAAAAACGAAAATAAGAATGAAAAGAATTAAATCGTTTGATGATACACATAAACTTTTATATTTAATTGCCACTCCTATAGGAAATTTAGGAGAGTTTTCTTCTCGCGCCATTGAAATTATTAACGATATGGATTTAATTGCTGCAGAAGACACTAGAAATACTCTAGAACTTCTAAGAAAGTTTAATATTAAAAAACCAACAGTCTCATTAAGAGAACATAACGAAGTAGAGGCAAGTTTAAATTTAATTAAACAAATTAAAGCAGGCAAAAAAGTAGCATATATGTCTGATGCAGGGTACCCTGGTATTTCTGACCCAGGCTATATATTAACTAAACTTTGTTTAGAAAATGATATCGCTGTTTCCACTATTTCAGGAAGTTCAGCATTTATTAATGCCTTAGTTAGATCGGGCTTAGACACAACTCATTTCTATTTCCATGGCTTTTTATCTGCAAAAGAAAATGAGGCAAAAGAAGAATTACAACTTATCAAAGATAAAAAAGAAACATTAATTTTCTATGAATCTCCACATCGAATTGTTAAGACCTTAAAACTTCTTATAGAAGTCTTAGGAGATAGAAAAGCATCTCTTCAAAGAGAGTTAACGAAGATTAATGAAGAAAATATAATTGGAACGCTATCTGAATTAGTTAATATTGACGAAAACACCTTAAAAGGTGAGATGGTCATAATTGTAGATGGCAATAAAGAAGAAATCGAGTCTATTAATGATGAAAAAGTCATTCATTTAGTTAATACTTTAGTGGAAAAAGGATTAAGCAAAAAAGACGCTATAGATTTCGTTTCTGAAGCTTTCAAAGTAAGAAAAAATCACATAAAAGATATTATTAAATAATAATTATTCTTGAAATTGCTAGAAGTCTTTTCTATTATTGAAAAGATTTTTTGTAATTAGGAGGAATAATTATGGAATTAAGGAACATCGCAATCATCGCTCACGTAGATCATGGAAAAACCACTCTTGTTGATCAACTTTTAAAATCCTCCGAAACATTTAGAAGTAATGAAGAATTATCCGATAGAGCAATGGACTCTAATGACATCGAAAGAGAAAGAGGCATTACTATCTTAGCTAAAACCACCTCTATCGTTTATAAAGGCACTAAAATAAACATTCTTGACACTCCTGGCCATGCTGATTTTGGTGGCGAAGTTGAACGTATCATGAACATGGTAGATGGTTGTTTGCTTTTAGTGGACGCTTTTGAAGGTACCATGCCACAAACTAGATTTGTTTTAAAGAAGGCTTTAGAAGCTCATGTTAAGCCAATTGTTGTAATCAATAAAATAGATAGAGCTAATATTAACATCGAACAAACTTTAGATGAGGTATTAACTTTATTTATCGAATTAGGTGCTCCAGACGAATTCCTAGAATTCAAAACTGTCTATACTTCTGCATTAAAAGGAACAAGTTCATTAGATAGCAATCCTGCCACTCAAAAAGAAGGTATGGATGCAGTCTTACAAACCATCATTGATGAGATACCTGCCCCTAAAACAGATGTAAATAAACCATTACAAATGCAAGTGGCATTACTAGACTATAATGACTTTGTTGGAAGAATTGGAATTGGCACCATTAAAAGAGGCACGATCCACGTAAATGACAACTGTACTGTTTCAAGATTAGATGGTAGCACCACTAATTTCAGGGTCTTAAAACTCTTTGGTTTCCAAGGATTAAAAAGACTAGAAGTAAATGAAGCTAGTGCCGGAGATATAGTCGCTGTTGCTGGTTTAGCAGATATCAATGTTGGTGAAACTATCTGTGCATTTAACCAAGTTGAAGCTTTACCTCTTATTAGATTAGATGAACCAACTTTACAAATGACTTTTGGAACTAATTCATCTCCATTTTCAGGAAAAGATGGAAAACTTTTAACAGCTAGAAAAATCGAAGAAAGATTATATAGAGAAACTCAAAGAGATGTGGCTTTAAGAGTAGATCGTATTCCAAATACCGAATCTTGGATTGTTTCCGGTAGAGGCGAACTCCATCTTTCTATTTTAATAGAAAATATGAGAAGAGAAGGATTTGAATTGGAAGTTAGTAAACCTCAAGTCATTATTAAAGAAATTGACGGCGTAAAATGTGAACCATATGAAGATTTATTAATTGATGTTCCTAATGAATACGTTGGAGATATCATGACCACAATTGGGGAAAGAAGCGGAGAACTAGTTTCTATGGATGCAAAAGAAACAGTTACTATTCTTAAATATGTTATTCCATCACGAGGTTTATTAGGTTATATGACCAATTTTATGACTTTAACCAAAGGTTATGGTATTTTATCACATACATATAAAGAATATCGCCCAATACAATCTTCTTCTATTGGAGAAAGAAATATCGGTGTTTTAGTTTCTGTAGAAGCTGGCCAAGCAACACCATACGCTATTGAACATACCGAAGAAAGAGGAACAATGTTTATTCTTCCGGGTACTGAAGTTTATGAAGGCATGATTGTTGGTGAACATCGTTATGATTTTGATTTAGCGGTCAACGTTACTCAAAAGAAAAACCTTACCAATGTTAGAAGCAGCAATAAAGACAACACAGTTGTTTTAAAATCTCCAAGAAAGATGTCATTAGAAGCTTGTTTAGACTATATCAATAGCGATGAGTTAGTTGAGATTACTCCTAACACTTTCCGTATGCGAAAAAAGATCTTAAATACTGCTGAAAGAAAGAAATATGAAGCGCATGTAAAAAAAGCGCAGGAAAACGAGTAAAATATAAAAAAGAGACGCGCTGCTGCGTCTCTTTTAAAATTTAAGCTTAATTATTTTTTGCTTTTGATACGGCCCTTATTTGCACCTTTGGAATTATGAACTAACATACTTCCACCTTGATTTTTAGCCATAACTTTAGAATACTCTAAGGCTTCTTTTTGGGTGTCAAATAATTTAATTGCCTTTTGTCCACCAGCAAATTTCACTTCCCACTTACCGTCTTCAGGTCTTTTAACGACGTGATAAGTTCTTGTTGCTTCCTTCTTTGGCTCTGGCTTTTTGGCTGCAGGTTTATCAGCTTTCTTTGGAGCCTCCTTTTTTTCTGGAGCAGCTTTTTTCTTATCTGGGACTGCTTTCTTTACTAAAGGTTTCTTTTCTGGTTTTGCTTTTTTGACTGCCATAAAATTATTCTCCTTAATTCTCTATTTAATAAACTTTCGTTTTAATAATAATATACCTACACCGAGCAAACTTAAAGAACTTAAAATTACACTCGTTGTAATAACGTTTCCTCCACAGCCTCCGCCGGCTGGTTGCGGATTAGTAACCCTAACCGTACAAGTGGCTTCCAATCCACCATCTACTGTTTTTACTGCAATTATGGCTTCACCAACACTTTTTGCGCTTACTAGGCCCATAAAAGAAACAGTTACAACATTATCATTGCTACTAGACCATATTACTTCTTTATTATCTGCATTAACAGGTAATACAGTAGCTTCTAACCTCATTTGCTGATTCACTAAAAGTTCTAAACTATCCTTATTTAATGTTATTGAAGAAACATGAATTATAGGATCAATAACAATAATGTTATAGGAAGCTGATTTAGTAATCTCGTCTTCAGTATATGAAATGTTTACAGTCTTACTACCAGTGGTAGACATATCAGGTTCAACAAGATTATATTCATCTTTAGATAATTCTCTGCTTGTTTTATCAGAATAATTAGCTTTCACTACAAGTCCATCGCAAGTAAAAGAGTCACCTAGTTCAAATTCAGTTTTGTAACTTCCAGTTAAAGATATTGATGTTAATTCAGTTACAGGTTTACTAGAAACAGCTACCACACATGTAGAAGTATACGTCTCATTATCTACAATTGCAGATGCGGTTATTGTGGCAGTACCTGCTGATAAACCAGTTACTGTTATTGATGATCCTGATGAAGAAGAACTAGAACCTAAACTAATAACATCAGGATTATCGTTTGTCCAAGTAATATCAGAACTATCAGTTGTAGTAGCACTAATTGTAGTCATGTCTTCAACAAATAAAGAAAGTGAATCGTCAGACAAATAAATTCCTGGAGCATAAGAATTACATAATTTTTGAGTAGCGGCACTTTCGTTGCCCCATACTCTACAAGCATATTCTGGATGATCTACAAACGGATTTCTGTTGTGTTGATTTTCATATACAACATCATTTCTTCGCATGTCGTTAGCAGAAGGAGAATATTCTAAATGCCATTCAAGCATTGTTTCGATACTTTCAAAATTGTCTTCTGGATCAAAGCCATACATCGCAGCAGCATACATCGTGCTTCTAGCAACAATTCCTCTAGCTTCATTATGAGGGTCAAATCTATCAGTAGTTTTAAGACAAGTTGTATCTCTTCCATACATATCTTTAACGACTGATCCATCTTTAACATAGCCCATTTTAATGCTACTTCTAGCACCATTAACTTTGTTATCGCTAGCATAGACAATGTGATTATCTTTTTTAGCTTTTTCAGAGGTAATTTTGGATTGGGGAAAAGTATGCTCTCTATTCCAGTTTTTAATACCTCCTCCACTATTACTCTTTGGAGAAGAATATCTAGCATAAATTAAGATAACATTTTGATTGTTATTAGGGTCTTCATCGGCAGCGTAATATCTTGACCAGTCATAATCCACATCCACTTTGCTTGTATTAATAATGGATTTCAATTTACCTAAAAGAGTATTACCAGTCATTGATTCATCAATAGAAGCATAATAATCTTCTGGAGCATCAGCAATAGATACAGCTAATGATTTAGATTCTTTAAAAGAAAATGAACCTGCAATTGCACCAGCAAGAAAAACAAATAATGTTGATATAGAAATAAATTTCTTAGATTTCATCTTTTTATATTATATGGCTTTTATATTTAAAATAAAAGAAGGGCTTATAACCCTTCGATTAATAATAACCTAATTCTAATTAGATTCGTGGTGCTCTAATGTTTCTTTAGAAATTTCAATACGAACCTGGATTTTAGAGGTTTCGGTCCAAGTAGTGACATAACTTGGATCATCAATATAGACTTTACTGCCATATTCATCCGTTAACCAATATTGTTGTGAGAACGATGATGATCCTCCTTCAAAGCCTAAAGATATTAAGGCAGTAACAAAATCACTAACAGCGCTTAAGGCACGCTCTTTAGTATCAGGATAAATTCTAAAAAAATCTTTGCCATCACCTTTTAAAATTATCGCCATTGAAGGTTCGCTTTCAGTAGCGTCTTTAAATAAATCTACAGGTGTGGAATCCGCTAAATTAAATTTTGGTAAGAAATTACCTACCGAGCTCTTTGAAATGAAATCATTTAATTTGCCAACATCTGTGATAGTAGCTTTAGTTTTAGAGGTATGTACAAAAATAAATGTAGAAATACCATTTGGATATAAATAGCTATATTCCATACCAGACTTATCTTTATCAGTAGGAGCAAGATATCTCATTTTAATAGAGTACGTGTGTATCAATAATTCTTCTTCAACTATTTTTTGATATTCAATATATCCAGGATTGGTGACCCTTTTAAAACCTTCTTCAACTAATTTAGAAGCATATGGAGTCACTAAGTCGCCACCATAATAATCTTCTATTACTGGGCGATATGCACCTTCACTAGCAATTAAACCTAATCTATAAGAGTATGAAAGGTTATCAATAAATGGTGGATAGAAACTATTGTATTTCTCATCGAAATAACTAATTGCATCACTATCCCATTCAGTAGGAGCGGCATAACAATAATCAGGAGTTTTAACGTAAGTTTCAATAGCATCATTATGTGTTTTTTCAAAATTAGAAACTGTTAGGGTAACTGTTGCATTAGTGTGTTTTTCTTCTATATCAAAATATCTGACATCAAAGATACAAGTGATAACTAAACTTTTATCAACATATTCCATTGTGAAATCACTTGGTGCAGAAACCAATTCAACATAATCACTAAAAGCTAAATTACCAATAACAGCCATTGCTGCCATGCTCGAACAAATATAAGCTTCTCTTTCTTCACTATAAACAAATTCTTCTTCTAAAATATGTTCTAAAGCGATTGGATAAACTTCGCTAATGGTTCTTTCCAAATTAGTGGATACAAAATATCCCATAACCATAGAGCCTGTGGATTTCAAAGATTGGAAAGTAACGATGCCTTGTCCTTTTTGCTTTATATATCCACTATAGTAATAAGGTGAATAATCATCAAAAATTGCTTCATCATCGATATTATATAAATTAAATTCAACCCAAGGTGTAGGCTCTATGTCCCACTTATTAACTAAATGAACTGTATAGTTATGTTTTGTTCTAACACTATTAACCGCAGATTCATAGGAATCAATTGTAGTTATCTGTGGAATTGTAATTTCTTTAGTTTGGGTTTTAAATGCAGTATTAGTAAACGAAGCAGTATAACGTCCTAAACCAGTATCGGTTTCAGTTGCCTCTTCTACCAATTTATAAACAGAGGCAGAATCCTCTTTTTCAACATGACGTGCATCTAATTTACAAACTCTGGAGGCAGTGCAAGAAGAATAATCTGCATTCCAAACATAAATAGGATCACCCCACTCGTGATAATGTTCTGGATCAGATATTTCTCCACAGCTAACCATAAATAGCGATGTGGCAAGTAATAAAATTGAGAATCTTTTAATGTTCAAAACAAGGTCCTCCAATCTTTCTAAGATTGTTTAATTATAAATTAAAACATCTAATATTCAATTATTTTAAATTAAAATAATGGGCAAAGAATACTATAAATACCAATAAATTGTATGATTGCAGCCGTTAAAATGAAAACATGGAAATAAGTATGGAACCATTTATTTTTCTTTCCGATTGCATACGATATAGCCCCTATTGTGTATATTACACCACCTAATAAAATAAATAAGAAAACATTAAAATCTAATACTTGTTTAAACGGATAGAAGAAGATAACTGCCCAGCCTTGAATGATATAGATGATATAGCCAATCAAATCACATTTCTTATTTCCTAATCCTAAAATTGTAATTAAAAATCCAATAATTGCTAACGACCATTGAATGATAATTAAGGCTGTTGAAATGTTGTAGTCAGATATTGCTCTTAAACAGATTGGAGTATAGGTTCCAGCAACGAATAAATAGATGTCACAATGATCAATAACGCGACAAAGAGAGCGTATTTTGCTATTTTGAGGGCTTGAATGGTATAAGGCAGAATTCGAAAAAACCATAAGCATAAATAAAAAATAAATGTAGAAAGGATACATGCAATAAAAGCTCAAATTTTTCTTTATTTGCACTGCTATAAAAATTCCTAAAACAATAAAAGAAAACACTACTCCAAGTAAGTGTGTAATTGTGTTCCATATTTCTTGTTTATTTGTGTATTTTGGTAATGCCCTTATCATAAGACAAATACTATACAACTTTATTTAAATAAAAACAAAAAAATATGTACATAAGTTCGATACTTTTTGTGCATATTTATTTATTCTTCTTTATCTTTTTCTTTGTCGTCGTTTTTAAACAGCAGCTTTATATTTTTATAAGGTCCAAACAAAGTCAACAAATCGCCTTTTAAGATGACCGTGTCTTTATTTGCAGACACGTAAGAATCATTTCTTTTAATAATGCCCACCGTAATGTTATATCGATCTTTAAGATGTGCATCTTGTATTTTAACATTTTCTAGTTCTTGAGGCACTTCATCAACAAAGACTTCCACTAAGGCGTTTGTGCCATAGTTATTAACCAAGTTAATCTCGTTATATCTTTCCACTTCTTTAATAACGTCTCCTGATACAGAATTGATGAATGCTTGCTTAATGTCATTAATAAGACCAAAAACAATTAAAATGTCGCCTTTTCTAAACATCGTGTCTTTTGTAACATCAACGATCCTTTTGCCTCTTTTAATAGAGAGAACGTTAATAGAATAATTTTTAGTCAATTCCATTTTGCTAAGTGGAGTATCTACTGCAAAAGGAGGGATATGATTTAAAATAACTTCTGCAATTGCATGTTTACCTTGTAAATCAATAACAGAAATATAATTAGTGTTCCTTGTTTTCTTGGAAGAATTAATAGCGACAGCCTCTAAAAACTTTTGAAAGTGCTTATTTACAGGAGGAATCTTTAAGATAAGCATTATTAAGAATAAGCCAGAAGTAATATAAAGAATAATGAAGTACCATTCAGTATAAGTTTGAATTGTGAAATCAAATTCCTTCATATTTACTAAAGTAAAGAAGACATTAATTATCAATCCCATGAAAGCCACAGAGAAAATATGTCCTGTATACATACAGATTGTGGCAATTCTTCTTCTACGATCATCACCAACAATTAATTCAGACTCATTTGTAGTAAAACCGGTACTAGTGAATAAAGAAGCAACTTGAAATTTAATTTTTTTAGTGGAAAGTCCAGTAAGCTTAAAAGCAACAGAAAAAATTTCTATCGCTAATAAATAGAACGTTACTACCGCTAAAATAAGTGCAATTGCTAACCAGACATTCATATGTGCTCTATATTTTACAATTTAACTTTAATGTTTGGAAACAAAGTTTCAAACTCTTTTGGAATTGGAGCTTTAAATTTTAAAACCTTCCCGGTAAAAGGATGCTTCAAAATAAGTTCATAAGCATGTAAGCCTAATCGCTTAATTGGATTAGTAGGATTACCATACTTATCATCACCAATGATGTTATGACCAATATCCCCTAAATGAACTCTTATTTGATTTTTTCTTCCTGAATCAATATGGACATCAAGGAAGGAATAATTATCGTTTTCTTCTAAAACTTTATAGTGTGTGACAGCGTATTGACCATCTCCAACTTTTTTTGACGAATACATCATGTTTTGAGCGTTTTTCTTTAAATATGACGACAAAGTGGCACTTTTTTTATCTAATTTACCATCAACAATCGCATAATAACCTCTAGAAGATACTAGATCATTCCACTTATCTTGGAGGGCGTCTCTTAACTTTTCGTTTTTAGCCACCATCAATACACCTGAGGTATCTTCATCGAGCCTATGAACAACATAAATTCGATTATGTTTATCCTTTTGTTGAACATAGTCAGTTAACATACGATAAGCAGTTGATCCTTTTTCTTTGTCACTAGCAATACTAAGTAATCCACTTGGTTTATTGATGACAATAATTTCATCATTTTCAAAGATAATTGGTAAGTTGCTTCTAGTCTTTTTATGAATAGGGGTTTTAGAAATAATCACCACATCTCCTTTAGCGAGTTTGAAGTTATATTGAGAAATTGGTGCACCATCTACTGACACTCTATGATTAGTTAAAATAGATTTCACAGAATTTCGAGATTGACCTTTTAATGTTTCAAGCAAAAATTCTAAAAGTTCACAGTTTTTATTTACTGGATATTCTCTTATATCTTTGTAGTCTTTTGACCTATGTTCAAATCTCTTTTTGTTTTTATTCATAAATTTTTCTTTTAATCATTAAAGCGTATTCTTTTGCTACGTTAATACCGGTTACTTTTTCAAATTCTTCAAAGAAGGCATTGGAGTTAATCTCACACAAGATTGGTTCACCACTTTCAAGGAACATAAAATCAATTCCTGCGTATTCAATATCTAGTTCTTTAGCAATATATTCAGCAAGTTTAAAACATCGATCGCCCTCTTTTAAAGGTCTACTAGAAGCATTGTCCCCAAAATTACTTCTAAAATCAGTTTTGTTGTAACGGATAAATCCACCTACAACTTTTTTATCAATAATAATAACTCTAGCGGAAACTCCATATGAGCTGCCCACATATTTTTGGAATAATATTGGAGCGCGACAATGTTCTTTATAAGCTTCGATTAATTCTTCTTTTGTTTTAATTAAATAAACACCTAATCCAAGTGAGCCGTACACTCTTTTTAATATTAAAGGTAAGCCTAGTTTATCAATTACGTCATCTAAAAACTTAAGATTATTTTCTTTTAATTCTTGAGAATAAAATAAAGGGCCCGTAATAGTATCTGGCATTTTAATGCCTCTAGCAGCACAGGCAATATTAGTAAGTGCTTTATCATCGCATAATTTGATAAAATCAGCTTTATTAAACAAACGGTATCCAGCTTTTTCTAAGATCTTTGCTAAATAAATATCTTTATCTAAATAAATAACAAAATCACATTTAGGTAAATTAATCGATAACTGGTTATCTTTAATCATCGCCAAAGTTCCATCATTAACAAAAACATCTAAAGAGACATCGATTTTAGAAAATTCTTCTTTATACCTTTTGATTTTGTAGACATTATGTCCAATCTCTTGATTAACAATAATAATTCCGTTCATACCTAATTAATTATATGTGAATAATGTTGATTATCAAACTTTTTTATTACTAAGTAATAAGTAAATATATGAATAACTTTTTTCGCAAGTTTAGCGATTTTAACCGTCTTTATATATATGAGGGAAGTAGAAATATTTCTCAAATTCCAAGTCTCGTCCACGATGGCCTAAGTGGAGGACGCGGATAAGTTTCTTT
>CAMPCW010000001.1 GCA_946647665.1 uncultured Caryophanales bacterium | reverse complement strand
CAACTATTTTATCTTCATGATATAAAATATCAACTTCACCAAATTCTACACTTCTAGTAGGTTTTTCCTCGCTAAAAAGAACTAAAAGAGTGTTATCTAATTCATGGTTATTATATATGCCGTAATTTTTAATCATAGTCCTAATACCACTCGCTTAATCGATACACCTTTATTCACTGCTTTAATTTGATATTCAGTAATCGCATCATCATTATCGCTACCATCATAATCATAAGTAGAGCTAATCACTTTAAAGCCAGCCTCAGCAAACATTTCTAAAGAAAAAGTAAATAAATCAATATCATCAGTTTTAAACACTAAATTGCCGTTAGGTTTTAAAATTCGTTTATATTCTTCTAAAAAGTTGACACTTGTTAATCTTCTTTTAGAATGTCTTTTCTTTGGCCAAGGATCAGAGAAATTAAGATAAATCTTATTTATAGAATGATCTTTGATAAAGCGAACCACTTCCGCGCCATCCTTAAAGAGAAATTTCACATTTTGAGGTTCTTTTTCCACAATCTTTTTTAAAGTAATTCCCGCACAAGTAACATTCTTTTCAACACCTAAAAATAATCGGTCAGGAAATTTTTCTGACATTTGGATGATGAAATCACCTTTACCACTACCGATTTCTAAATAAAAATCATCTAATGAAGATAATTCTTCATCAGTTAAAGAGTATTCTTGATGTTCTTCTAAATATGGAATGGTCCAAGCTTTAAATTTTGTGCGCATCTTTTTATTGCTTTAAAACTTCTCCAAGGTCATGTATTGCTCGAGCATAGATGCTCATAGCTTTAAATAAATCTTCTTTTTTAGTCATCTCTCCTGGAGAATGCATCAAACTATCAAAACCAGGGAATTGCATACCAAAGGCTACAACATTATCAGCGCATTTTGCATAAGTTCCCCCACCAATAGCAAGAGGCTTACTTTCTAAATCACCAGTTTCATCTTGATAAGCCTTTAATAAGGTTTTAATAAGTACACTATCTTGTGGGAAAAATAATAATGGACTGGTGCCTTCATTAATTAGTTCAAATCCTTTATTTGCTTCTTTAATTGCAGCCACTAATTCTTTATATTCACAAGTATTGATATAACGGAAGTTAACAGTTAATTCTAAAACTCCGTCTTTATAAGAAATTAAGCCAACATTAGAAGAGTTAGTGCCCATTGCTTTATTACTTGCTGCACAGCCATATCCTTTGCCATCTAATGGTTCATAAGTCTTCAAAAGTCTAAGTAAGGTTTCATTTTTAGAAAATTCAGCGATTGATTTTAACGCCATCATACCAGCATTAACGCCTTTTTCTGGAGTAGAACCATGAGCAGCTTTACCAATAAATGTCACAGTAGTTACATCATCCTCAGTTAAGATTACCGCCTCATTACGATGATAATGCTCCATGATATATTTCAAGAAGTTTAAATCAATATCGTGTTTGAGTACGCATCGATCAATAACTGCGTTACTAGCAGTGCCACCTTTAATAGATATTAATCCTGGAATATCTACTTTTGCTTTAACAGTAAAGTTAATTATTCCTTTTTCAGCATAAATTAAAGGGAAATCACTATCAGGAGAGAAACCTAAAGTAGGTTGCTTCTTTTTAAGAACATCAAAATAATGATGCATACATAAAGAACCACTTTCTTCGTTTCCACCTACTAAGAATCTAATCTCATATCCGCCGAGCATTCCTTCATCTCTAAGGGCTTTTAAGGCGTAGTAAGTCGCAAGTAATGGTCCTTTATCATCAGATACACCTCTTCCATAAAGGACACCTTTTTTCTCCACCATTTTAAATGGAGGATCAATCCAACCATCGCCAGCAGGCACAACGTCAGCGTGAGCCATGATGGTTAAATTTTTCTTTCCTCTTCCATAAATGATTTCTACAACTTTGTTATCGTAATTTGTCACCTCAAAGCCATCATTTCTTGCTAAGTTAGTGATGTAATTTAGCGCATCAGAAACTCCTGCTCCAAAGGGGTTAGTCTCATTAACTGTGACTGGATCATAGCATGAATTAATTGCCACAAACTCTTCTAAAGATTTGAGCAATTGTTTTTGGTATTTTCCTGTAAGTTTGTCATAATTTGTTTTTTTCATATTCTTACCTCTTTTTGACGTAAATAGAAATTCCTTCTAAACAAAGATTTTCATCATAAATATATGGGGCTTTGATATCTTTTAAAATCTTGTTAGCGTTACCGCCAGTAAAGATATGCAAGCACTTATATCCAATTTCATTTTCGTATCTTTCTAATAGTCCGTTAATCATTTCTACGTGACCATAGTAAATACTGCTATTTATAACATCAATAGTGTTTCTAGATTCTGATAATTTCTTTACTTCATCTAAATCAGTATTAGGAAGAAGTTCAGTCGCTTCATTTAAAATGCGTTTACTAATGCCCATTCCAGGAAGGATGACACAACTATTAAAAACATTATCTTTTGTGACTAATAAGATTTTAGTCGCTGTTCCCATATCGATAATTAGCATTGGAGAATGATATTTATTTACAGCTCCCACTAAATCACAAAATAGGTCTAAACCTAATTCATTTTTGTTATCAATTTTAATTTTTAAATTATCAAAATCAGTGACAGCGAATTCTTTAATGTCTAAGTTATACTTCTTTAGAAAATAATTACTTAGTAATTCAGTGATTTTAGGAGCAACACTACTAACGTAAATTTCTTCAATATTGCCTTTAGGCAATAAAGAATCTAATTTTTCATTATTTAGTTCACTATTAAAACATCTAGATAAATAATGAAAGTCATCATCTAAATAGCCAAACTTAGTAGCGGTATTTCCAATATCAATTAATAGCTTCATTTTAAATTGCAACAATATTAATAATCTTGTTTTTAACAACAATCACTTTTTTGATTTCTTTGCCTTCAATATGACGTTTCACTGCTTCAAGAGCAAAAGCGAGTTTTTTAGCTTCTTCATCGTCCATATCTTTAGCAATATCCAATGTCGCTCTTAGTTTGCCGTTAACGGAAACTGCAACTTGAACATTAGCTAAAACTGTCTTTGATTCGTCATAAGTTGGCCAAGGTTCAAAATCAATTAAGTCTTTATGGCCTAATAATTGCCATAACTCTTCTCCTAAATGAGGGGCAATACAGGCTAGAGTCTTTAAAAAGCCTTCTAAATAAGGAACATAAATCTTATCTGCTTTATATAATTCATTAGTGAACACCATCATTTGGCTAATCGCGGTGTTAAATCTTAAGGCTTCAAAATCTTCAGTAATCTTTTTAATGGAGAAATTGTAAATATAGTCTAGTTTTCCATCATTCACTGAAGTGAATTTGCCAGTATTTTCTTCTTCGGTGAATAAACGATAGACTCTATCTAAATATCGTTTTGCTCCATCTAAACCAGTATCGCTCCACGGTAAAGACGCTTCTAAAGGTCCCATAAACATTTCATATAATCTTAAGGAGTCCGCTCCATAATTAGCGACCACATCATCAGGATTAACGACGTTACCTCTAGATTTAGACATCTTTTCTCCGTTAGAACCTAAAATCATTCCTTGGTGGAATAATTTTTTAAATGGTTCTTTACACGACACTATCCCTTTATCAAAAAGGAACTTGTGCCAGAATCTAGCGTAAAGCAAATGAAGCACTGCGTGCTCTGCTCCACCAATATATAAATCAACTGGTAACCAGTGATCTAATAATTTCTTATCTCCGATACATTTATCATTATGAGGATCAATATATCGCATATAATACCAACAACTTCCAGCCCATTGAGGCATGGTGTTAGTTTCTCGTAGGCCGTGCTCTCCACTAGGTAAAGTAACACTTAACCATTCTTTAGCATTAGCTAAAGGAGATTCACCAGTGCCACTTGGCTTATATTCTTTCATTTCCGGAAGCACTAAAGGAAGATCATAGTCTTTAAGTGGAACTAATTCACCATTATCTTTAATGATAATTGGGATTGGTTCACCCCAATAACGTTGACGAGAGAATAACCAGTCTCTTAATTTGTAATTAACTTGTTTTTCTCCGTTTCCTTCTTTAATAAGTTTATCTAAGATAACTTCTTTAGCTTGTTCAATATTTAATCCATTAGCTATATCGCTATTAATATGAGCAGCATCACCAGTAAAGGCAGCAATAGAGATATCACCTTCTAAAACTTGTTTAATTGGTAAATTGTATTTTTTAGCAAATTCATAGTCTCTTTGGTCATGAGCAGGAACCGCCATCACGGCGCCAGTGCCATAACTTGCTAAAACATAGTCGCCAATATAAATTGGTACTTCCTCTCCGTTAATAGGATTAATTGCATATGCGCCAAGAAAAACACCAGTCTTATCTTTATTAAGTTCAGTTCTTTCTAAATCAGATTTAGATTCCACTTCTTTTAAATAAGCATCTACTGCTGGCTTTTGTTCTTTAGAAACTAATTCTTTAACTAAAGGATGTTCAGGAGCAAGGACGCAGTAACTACATCCATATAATGTGTCTACTCGAGTGGTAAATACATCAAACGATTTATCTGTTCCTTTAATTTTAAAAGTAACTTTTGCACCTACACTTCTGCCAATCCAATTCTTTTGCATCTCAAGAGTAGAAGCAGGCCAATCTAATTCCTTTAAGTCTTCTAGTAATCTATCAGCGTATTTAGTGATTTTAAGCAACCACTGTCTCATTGGTTTTCTAATTACAGGATAGCCACCAACTTCACTTTTTCCATCGATTACTTCTTCATTAGCGAGAACTGTTCCTAAAGTTGGACAGAAATTCACTGGTCGATAATCAACGTAAGCTAAATCTGAATTAAATAAATTCAAAAAGATCCATTGGGTCCATTTATAGTAACTAGGGTCACTAGTTGCAATTTCTCGACTCCAGTCATAAGAAAATCCTAAGGATTTAATTTGTCTTCTAAAATTATTGATATTAACTTCGGTAATAATAGATGGGTGCTGATTAGTTTTCATCGCATATTGTTCGGCTGGTAAACCAAAAGAATCCCAACCAATAGGATGAAGGACATTAAAGCCCTGCATTCTTTTCATTCTTGCTAATACATCACTAGCGGTATAACCTTCAGGATGACCAACATGCAAGCCTTGTCCACTTGGATAAGGAAACATGTCTAGAATGTAATATTTTGGTTTAGAAAAGTCATATACATCACAGGTGTATGTTTTATTCTCTTCCCACACAGCCTGCCACTTCTTTTCAATGTTTTGATAATCGTAGCCCATATATCTACCTCGTTTTAATTAATAATTAACCAACAATTTCTTTGTATAACATGTGGTAGGAATTACCACTTTTTTCCCAACTATTATCAGTTAATAAAGCATTCTTTACTAACTGACGATGTGTTTTATTATCCCATACGAATATATCGTATGCATAGTGGCAAGTTTGAATCATATCAAATTCGGAGAAATTGTCAAAGCCATATCCATTTGATATCTCTTTATTTGAGGAATCATAATTGATAACTGAATCTTTTAATCCGCCTGTTCTTCTAACGATTGGTAAAGTTCCATATCTTTGGGCAATCATTTGTCCTAAGCCACAAGGCTCAAATAAAGACGGCATCATAAAGAAATCACTACCTGCGTAAATTAAATGAGCAAGCTCATTATTGTAGCCGACATAAATTCCAACATGCTCTGGATAGTCTCTTCTTAAACGCTCCATCTCTTGTTCGTAGTCATATTCACCACTTCCAAGAAGGATGATATTTGCTCCTCTATCAAGTAAAGATCTAGCAGCAGCAAACACTAAAGACATACCTTTTTGCCAAGTCACTCTACTAACTAAAGAATATAAAGGTAAAGATTCATTTTTGATGTTAAATCTTTTTAAGAGTGCTTTCTTATTAGCTTTTTTACCAGTTACAAAATTATTTGCTCCATAGTTTTTAACAATTAAGTTATCTTTTTCAGGATTAAATTCGTTATAGTCAATGCCGTTAAGTATGCCGCAGAAATCATATTCCTTATAAATAAGGATATTATTTAAGCCCATACTTCCTTCAGGAGTTAATAATTCATTTCTATGATTAGGGGAAACGGTTGTCACTTTATTAGCGTACATAATCCCTGCTTTTAAAGAAGAGACCTTATCCATAAAGCGAACTGTGCCGTTATCGTATAAATAATCTGGTAAGCCAAATAAATCGCCTAAAGCGGATCTATCTAAAATTCCTTGGAAAGCAGGATTATGAATTGACATCACAAATTTAGTGTTATCAAAGAAGGACATGCGTTTTTCTCTGATATAGCAGA
Source organism: uncultured Caryophanales bacterium (assembly GCA_946647665.1). GTDB lineage: Bacteria > Bacillota_I > Bacilli_A > RFN20 > CAG-826 > UBA2450. The sequence goes on along the minus strand of CAMPCW010000001.1, from coordinate 62,090 downwards.
ATGTCATTCCTGGTTGCCAATCGTGAGCGTGAATGATATCTGGTTTAAAACCCACTTGCTCTAATAATTGAGGAAAGGCTACAGAATAAAACGCAAAACGTTCTCCATCATCATCATAGCCATATATCTTGTCGCGTTCAAAATAATGCCTATTTTCAAGAAAATAGTATTTAATGCCATCTTTTTGTAAATAATAGATGTTAGCACCTTCTTCTCTCCATGATAAATGGCAAGTCATATAACCAACATATTCTAAAGGAAGGTTTTTAGCCTTGATTTGATTATATAAAGGAAGAACAATGACAACTTCTTCACCAAGTTTGACTAATTCTTTAGATAGAGCGTATGTCACATCGGCAAGGCCACCAGTTTTAACAAAAGGATTAGCCTCGCTACAAGCCATCGCGATTTTCATTAGACTTTCACTCCTACTTTGATATAAACAACATCATCTGGAGTACCAGAAATCTTCTTCACTTCTTTAATAGAAGCATTTTTATCCGCTAAAACATATTCGAGTTTAGTGTCTTTACCAATTTGGGTTTGAGTAAAGATAATGCAGTTTTTAACATCTGCTCCTTTTTCCACTACCACATCACGGGAAATGATCGAATTATGAACTTTTCCTTTTATAATGGCCCCGTTAGCAACAAAGCTATTTTGCACATCAGCGTCTTTGCCGTATAAAGCTGGTGGGGTATTATGAGTAGTTGTATAAATTGGCCAGTCTTCTAAGAAGAGTTGGCAGCGAATATGATAATTAAGTAAGTCAAAGGAATGTTCGACATAATTCTTTAGATTAAGAATTGGAACGACATATCCTTTAAATTCGATTGGGTTAACATTAAGAATTTCTTCTTGGATGTAATAATTAATCATGTCCTTGATGGAGAACAATTCACTAACTTTAGTGCCATCAGAAACAATCTTTTTAAGAGCCTTTTTAGAAAGGATATAAGTATCAATAGAGATATCTGCTTCCTTGCTTCTAAGTAAGTTTGGTGAAGATTTAATAATCTTGCCATCGCTGATTTTATACTTATCTGCTCTTAAATAATCTTTATCAGCGTTATCGACGTGGATATAAACGCTAGAAATGTCTGCGCCACTAGCAATATGTTTTTCAACTATTGGTTTAAAGTCCATACTACTTAAGAAATAGCTAGGAGCAATAACAGCGTATTCAAAATCGAGTTCGTCCAACGGAACATTATATTTAATGTTATTAATATCAGTATTAAACGCTGGATGACGTAATCCTTTTTCATTTAAAACTAATGAAATATAGCCAAGTTTAGTATTGTTGGTCCAAATAGAACCACTACCGATATGTCTTCTTAAAGACACAATTCCCTTTTTAACAAGAACATAGACTCTATCAATATGAGAATTAGAGAAGTTAGATAAAGCAAAATCAATTAAGCCATATCTACCTAAGAAAGTAACCGCACCTAATGGGCGTTTATCTGTTAAACCACTAAGAGATGGTTCGTTATGTAAATCACAAATTCCAATAACTCGTCTCATATTTTCTCTCCTTAAGCAATTAATACAACTTTGTCATTGCCAACATTGATTTTTTCATCACCTTCAACTACCACTCCAGGAGCGATAATTGCATTATGGATTCTGGCGCCCTTTTTAATATGAGCATTTTCCATAACGACACATCTAGTGAGTTTACAAGTTGATTCAATAATGACACCAGTAGAAATCACGCAGCTATCAACATCACCTAAAATAATTGCGCCTTGATTAGCGATACTTCTAGTGATGTGACCTTGTTTACCAATATATTGAGGGACACTATAAGTGTCTTGAGTATAAATTCTATTATTGAGGTCTTGCTCATAAAGATTAAGTTCCATCTTATCTAAAGCAATATCCATGTTTGCCTCGTGAAGCGAAGCAAGGGTACCAACATCTCTCCAATAGCCTTTAAATCTATAGGCTTTAAGCTTGCATTTATCATTAAGCATTAATGGGATGATATTTTTACCAAAGTCGTGATCACTCTTTTCATCTTTCGCGTCACGTTTTAAATATTTGCGTAATGTCTTCCAAGTAAAAACATAAACGCCCATAGAGGCAAGATTACTTTTTGGAACTTTTGGTTTTTCTTGGAATTCCACAATATTGTCGTTTTTATCGACCGCCATAATACCAAATCTAGAAGCTTCTGATGGATCAACTTCTATAACAGAAATAGTAACATCAGCTTTGCTGGATTCGTGTAAATTAATCATTTCTGCATAACTAGTCTTATAAATATGATCTCCAGAAAGGATAACCACAAATTCAGGATTAGCATTATCTAAAAAATCAATATTTTGTGTAATAGCATCAGCTGTACCTTTATACCAGTTTGCACCTTCTTCAGTTTGTCTTGGAGCTAAAGTGCTCATTAAGCAATGCACACCATTAAGACCCCATTTTTCGCCGTTACCAATATAAGAATCTAATTCAGTAGACTCATATTGCGTTAAAACCCCCACGACGTTAATTCCACTATTAGCGCAATTGCTAAGTGGGAAATCAATAATGCGATATTTAGCGGCAAAACTAACTGCAGGCTTAGCAGTCTTTTTAGTTAAGGCTTCTAATCTAGTGCCTTTTCCACCAGCTAATATCATAGCTACGACTTTATTATTATTTAGCATTAACATAACCTCCACTAACAATCATACTCTTTAAAAAGAATATACTCAAAGAAATAAATTATATTTATTTATATAAAAAATTAAATCACTTGATATTTTTTGAAATACCAATAGACTGTTGTAGGTTATTATCGTATATAATCGCTTTACTGTTAAATCCTTTTAGGATACAATAACTAACATGGTTGTTAAAATTCATCCTTGGAGAATCACTTGGCGATATTTAATTGTCTTTGCAATTCTTTTTGCCGTTACTTTCTCTGCAAGTTTTAATCTTTTCTTCCTTCCAGGAGAAGGGGGAATATACATTAGACCTTTTGGTTTACCTCAAGGAATCTTCTTAGGGGCATTTCTAATTTTATTTACTGTCACTTATTTAATGGCGTTATTCGGTCAACGTTATATCATTGAAGATAAATATTTCATCGTGAAAAGGCTCGCTAAAGAATATCAATACGATTACTCCAGTATCATCTTTTTAGATGTGGAGCAAAGTAAAAAGAAAAAGATGGTAATCATCTTCACTAAAAAAAGCGGCACTAAATATCTCTTAGGAGATAAAGACGGAAAGCTTTTAGAAACAGTGATCAAAAAATGTCCAAATACGATGAGTGTAGAAGAGTTTAGAAGGGCCTACCCTCAAGAAAGATATTAATTTTATAAATTAGTTGTTGAAATAACTATTTAATTTGTGATAGTCTTTACAAGACGCTTAAAAGGAGGTGTCGATATGTCAAGAGTATGTCCAGTTACAGGTAAAGGTCCAGTCAGTGGAAACCGTCGTTCACATTCTTTAAGAGCAACTCGTAGAAGATGGAACACAAATTTACAAGTTCGTACTGTTATGGTTGACGGCAAAGAAGTACGTGTTCGTATGTCTACTCGTGCTTATAGAACCCTCAATAAAGCCGAAAAATAATATTAACTTGTTAATATTAAAAAAAATTGACCTTGCGGTCATTTTTTTATGCGATTGTGATGAGAAATATTGGAATTAATGTCAATATTGTAATCAGATAAAGTAGCCATTCATTAAAAGCTATTGGAATGAAGCTTTTACGGGAATAAGTTCCGTCTTCATTCTTTTTATTTGTTAAATCAAAGAGTTTAGGATTAAAGACCATTCCAAGAATTATAGCCGCTAAAAAAGTAGAGACAATCATTGCTGCTAAAGCGTAATTATCAATATATGTCTTATAAATATAGAAGGAATAGAAAGCTTCAACTCCCACTACCGCTAATAAACTTACTAAAGCCCCTAAGAATAAATAAAAGTGTTCTCTAATTTTATTAAGGGAAACAAAAGGGATCGCCCCTAAACAGAAAATTGCTAAAATTGAAACAATCATAATTGCCACTGAATAAACATTGATATTATTCGCAGCATAAAAAATAAATGGGAATAAATTAATTAATAAAGAAAAGAATAAGAAATAATTTAGAATTCCATTTTTCTCTTTGAAGTTTGGAATAGTTTCAAAAATAAATGTATTCAGAATTCTTAATCTTCTTTTTTCTATAGATTGATAGATAAGTCCGATAGATAAAAAGAAAGTACTTTCAAATAAAAAGCACAAAATTAAAGAAGTTAGAACTAGATGATTAATCATTCTTTTTTAATTTTTCGATTCTTTCTTTAATATCATCATGGCCAAATAAATAACTACCCGCGACTAAAACATCGACTCCTGCCATCTTAGCAACTTTAGCGGTTTCTTCGTTAATTCCACCATCGATCTCGATTAAGACATTTTTAATTTTGTTAACTTCCATATAGTTTTTTAATCTAATGACTTTACTAGCAGCCTCAGGCATAAATTTCTGTCCGCCAAAACCAGGCTCAACCGACATAATTAAGATCATATCAACGGAAAATAAGAACGGATAAACCTTTTCAATTGGGGTATTTGGTTTCACTGATAAACCAGCTTTAGCACCACATTCATGAATCAAATCGATAACTTTAAATACCTCAGAATCGTTTCTACAAGCTTCGTAATGGAAGGTTAAATAATCTGCTCCTGCTTTAATGAACTCTGGAGCGTACTTGAATGGGTCAGAAATCATGATGTGGACGTCATTTATTAGGTGATGTGACTTGCTAATTGACTTAAGCACAGGTTGGCCAAAAGAGATGTTTGGCACAAAATGTCCATCCATAACGTCAAAATGTAACCACTCTGCACCACCTTCTTCAACTTTCTTAATATCTTGTAAAAGGTGATTAAAATCAGCGCTTAATATACTAGGAGCAACAATAATTTTTTTCATATTAGTATTTATCTCCTTCCGATAATAATTTTAAATAGTTTTCATAGGCAATAGAAGGAATATTTCCTTCTTGTACCGCTAAAAGTATTTTACAATCTTTTTCTTTTTGATGTAGACAATTTGAATAGAAACAATCAAGATATCTTTTTTCAAAGCCTGGGAAATAGTGAGCAATTTCAAGTTTAGATAAATTTAAATCAAGAGAAGAAAAACCAGGAGTATCGGCAATAAAGCCGTCTATAAAAGGAAGTAGCACTACTTCTTTAGTTTTATGTTTACCTCTTCCAAGAGCCTCACTATATTCACCAACTTCTCTTTCGTAATCAAAATTAATCGCGTTTAATAAAGAAGATTTCCCTACTCCAGATTGTCCCACTAAAACAGACTTCTTGCCTTTCATTAAGTTTTTAACTTCGTCAATGCCTTCTTTAGTCTTGCTACTAGTGACGTAAACCGGAATACTTAATTTGATAAAAACGGATTTAATTTCATTAACTTGTTTATCATCTTTATCACTTTTAGATAAAACAATGACAGCAGGAACTTCATTATAATTAGCATAAGTTAAATATTTAAAAGCAAGAAAATATGAGAAATCTGGTTCTTTTAAAGAGAACACTAAAACAATTTGATCGATATTGCTTATTTCTGGTCGTTTGAGTATAGAATGCCTTGGAAGAACAGCTTCAATAATATAGTTCGTATCAGTGAAAACCACTTCATCCCCAACATAAACATGCCCTTTAAATTTTAAAGTTCCTCTAATGGAGGCGTTATAAATTATCCCCTCACTAAGGATGGAATATGTCGAATATTTTTTTGAAATAACTGTGCCAATCATTATTTAAATGCCTTCTTTAAGGGACCATCTTTTTTAATTAAAATACGAGCTTTAATTTTATTAATATCATCTAAAATTTCTTTAATAGTTTTATAGCGGTGAGAAGGATTAAAATATATCGCTTTATTAATCACATAGTTAATGTCATTTATATTAGCGCTAATAAATTGTTCTTTAACTTTCACTATCTCTCCTTTAAAGTGAGCTTTAATTACTTCTTTAGAATCTTCTCCTATAAAAGGCACTTCTCCAGTTAATAATTCATATAAAATTATTCCTAAAGAATAGATATCAGATTGGGTCGAATATTTTTTACTATTTACCACTTCTGGAGCTAAATAATTAACTGTTCCTAAGATATGTTTTTCGGCTTTACTTGATATATGAGTAGCGGCACCAAAATCTACAATACGAATTGTCCCGTCATATAAAAGATATAGGTTATCAGGTTTTAAATCGTTATGTAGAATCCCTAATTCATGCATCTCTTTAACTCCCAAAAGAACTTGAGACATATAGTCTAAGGCCTCATCAATAGAGATTTTACCGCGAGCGTCCAATAAGTCTTTAAGGGTTTTACCTTTTAAAAGTTCATAAGAGACATATGGTCGATTAATATATTCGCCCACATTATAAATATGTAAAATATTTGGATGAGAGAAAATAGAAATGAATCTAGATTCATTTTTAAATTGTTCTAAAGAATCAGCATCATCTAAATATTTTTCTTTTAAAAACTTTAAGGCAACAGGTTTATTAAGAACAACATCTTGAGCCTCGTAGATATCCGCCATACCGCCACTAGCGACATGACGATAAAGGATATAACGAGAATCAATTAACTTATTAAGTTCTAACACCATTAATTCTCGCTCTCCCATAAAATAAGAGCCATGTTATCACTACCACCATTAAAGTTGCCAAAGGCTATTAATTGGTTAGCTTTTTTATCTAAAGAGTCATTACCTCTAATAATAGAGGCCAAATCGTTTTCAGAGACATTATTATAAAGTCCATCACTGCAAATTAAGATTCTTTCATAATGATAATCTCTAATATTAATATCGACATTAATAGTTTTTTTAGTACCTAAAGCATTAGTAAGCTCATGTCTTTTTGGATGGGTATAGGCAATCTCTTTTGGCATCCCTTTTGATTTGATTAAAAAGTTCACATAAGTTTGATCTTCGGTAATTTGAGTTAACTTATTATCTATTAATAGATAAACTCTACTATCTCCAACTTGAGCGGTTAATAATTTATCTTTTACTAATAAGACTAAAGATAGGGTTGTTCCCATTCCTTTAAATTTAGGGTCACTACTAGCTTTTAAATAGATCTTTTCATTCGCCTCTTTAACCACTTTATAAATCCATTTTGACATCGCTTTTTCATTTTTAAATTCTTTTTCTAAAGAAAGAAATTCGTGAGTGATGTAATTGACTAAGTTTTTAGACGCTACTTCACCTTTTTGGGCACCACCCATGCCATCAGCAACAATCATTAGAACATTACCAAAAGGATTAATGAGGGCGTTAGCGTAGTCTTCATTGATCTTTCTGACCTTGCCTTTATCGGTTAAACAGTAATAATTGCCAGTTAAATATTGACTCATCTTAATCTCCAACTTTGGCTTTTAATTGTCCGCATGCGGCATCGATATCACTACCAAACTCTTTTCTAATTGTGGCTTTTACTCCACCCTTCATCAAGATATCTAAAAAAGTATGGACACGATTGCCGCTACTACGTTTATAGTCATTTTTATTTGTTTCGTTATATGGAATTAAATTGACATAGCCATTAGTGCCTTTAATTAAGTCAATTAATTCTTGGGCACATTCTTTGGTGTCATTAATACCTTCTAAAAGAAGGTACTCATACGTTACTCTTCTACCTGCTTCTTTTTCATAATCTTTAATAGCAGGCATTAATACTTCAAGAGGATAAGCTTTATTGATCTTCATTAATTTGTTTCTGAGTTCGTTATTAGGAGCGTGAAGAGAAATCGCTAAATTGGTTTGTAAGCCTTCTTTAGAATATTGTCTAATTCTTTCTGGTAAACCACATGTAGAAACAGTGATGTGTCTAGCACCAATTGCTAAACCCTTTTGAGCGTTTACAATTCTTATAAAATCCATGACATTATCATAGTTATCAAAAGGCTCACCAGTTCCCATCACCACAATATGGGTTACTCTTTCACCTCTATTTTCTTCTTTTAGAAGATTATTCATTACTAAGATTTGTCCTACCATTTCATGTGGTTCAAGATTTCTTTGTTTTCCTAATAGACCACTAGAACAAAAAGAGCACGCCATATTGCAGCCTACTTGGCTAGAAACACAGACCGCATTTCCATAGTTATAGCGCATTAAAACAGTTTCAACTTTATAGCCGTCTTCTAACTCTAATAAGAGTTTAATTGTGCCATCACTAGAGATTTGTTTTGTGTGGATTTTTGGGATCGATAAACAAAAGTCCGCTTTTAAAACATCTCTAAATCTGATAGAGATATCACTCATCTCATCAAAAGATGTCGCTCTTTTTTCATAAATCCAGGTATATAGCTGGATAGCGCGATATGGCTTTTGACCATATTTCACCATTAATTCTTGTAGTTTTTTTAATTCTAAACCGTATAGATTAATCACTTTATTTCCCGACTTTCTTTAATCGAGCAAAATATAAACATGAGTCATATACTTCAAACGGGAAGAACTGTCTTTCCTCTAAGAGCTCAAAGTTCTTGTTTTCAACAAGGAATTTAGCGATGACGTTATTGCTTTCTTTTCTCGACAATGTAGGAATCATATAAACTAATTCCCCACCCTCTTCAACGTGTTTAGAACACTCTAACAAACAAGCACTTTCATTAGCGATAATTTCATCTAATTTGTCTTGTTTGATTCTTAAGAAGTAGTCTGGAGTGCTTCTAAGTAAGTCAAAGGTAGAGCTTTTTGGCATACAAATCATGGTATGCACTTTTTTAGATAAACAAGTTAATAAACTTGTATATTCTGCTTCATAAATAAATATATGATGTTTAGCGATTTTTTCCAAGTTCCTTTTGGTTTCATAATAGCAAGGAACGTTATTGATAATTAAATCCAATTTAGTTTCTTCGTTAAATCTAGTTAATAAATCTAAATAGATATTATTAGGAACTTCAGTATATATAGCGATTCCTTTTAAAATATCTAAATCTAAAGAGTCTAAAACATATTTAGTCGCCATTTTCATAAAGAAGAGATCGCCATTTTCAAATTCGATTAATTTTTTAGGGGTACCTCGTCCTTGATAAATAACCATATTACTAATTGGAGCTTTAGAAAAATCTGGATGTTTTCCTAAAAATTCATCAATATCGATATTCTTTTCATTCACTCTAATAGAAGGAACGCTTTGACGATAATTAACTTTTAAAGTTTTAAAAACCATCCCTTTACCATATTGTTTTTGCCACATTCTAATGACCCACGCTGGAGTGTTGTATCTCAAAGATAAATATTCAGGAGAAGCTTTATCTAATTCATTAGGAATAATCTCATTAGTAGATTTAACAAAGTTATATAATTTATAGATAGTATCTTTATCTAAATCGTTTTCCACTAAAGCGATTAATTCAGCATCAGAAAATCTTCTTAAAAATAATCCATTTGCTAAAGCAAATCTTAAATAAATCGTTTTCTCAAACTCAACATTATCAAAAAATCTACTGATTAAGTTATCAAAGATATAGTGATGACGAAGCTCACATCCTACTAAAGCAGCGACATGGCTTTTAAATTCAGAATCGACATTATTCTTTTTAAAAGTGTTTTTAAGAACAATCGCAAATGGGACATCTTCATTCACTAGTCTTAATAATATTGATTTAGAGATTTCAAAAATGTTCATGGAAATATTATACTCTTTTTTTACGCGCGTATAAAGAAAAAACGACCAAGTCGTTTCTTCAATTTGATTTTATCTATCTATTTGGCGTGTCTTTTTTTAATTAAAACCAATAAGCCAAGACTCGCTAAAGAGAAAGCAAAAATTGTGATAGATGGAGCACTAGTTGAGCCTCCACATCCTCCTGCTGATGGTCTAGCTTTTATTTCAACTTTAAAGGTAGCACTTACTCCATTATAAGAAGCGGTAACGGTGATTTCACCGATTTTAGAGCTATCAAAGCCAGTGAATGTTGCTTCCACTTCTTCTTCTTCACCATTATCATAATGTCCGGTGACTACTGGAGCAACAAATTCATCACCAACAAAATATTCTTTTTTATATTCTCCAATAGTAAGGCTAACAACTTCTGGATTTTTAACAGTTACAACATATGAAGTTTCTTTGTCACCATAAGTCACAGTGATTGTATATTTTCCTGGAGCGTCGCTAGAGAACCCCGAGAAGGAGGCGTTTACTTCAACTACTTGCCCATTATTATATTTACCAAAAACTTTTGGAGCGACAAAATCGTCTCCCACAAAATAATTTGTTTTGGCGTTATTTGAAACTTCAATTGACACTAACTCGGCAGGAACAACATGAACTGTATAAGAAGCTACTAGATCACCAAATTTGACATCAATAACATAATCACCAAGTGTATTGAATGGACCAGGGGCGGTCACAGTAACTAAATTTGTGACGTCGAGTGTACTATTATCTTCATAATGGCAAATTGCGGTAATATTTGGAACGAATTGCTCATATTGAGCGTAAGTATCTCTATGATTAGTGACTTCTAAAGAAGTTGGTTGTGGCTCTTTGATGGTTACAGTATATGAGGTGATTAAAGAACCATCACTATTAAAACCGTCATAGACAACATAAACAGTGACGGTACCGGCTTTAGAACTATCAAAGCCAGAGAATTTTAATGAACGAGGTTCTTCAATAACAGAATTATAAGGCACTAAATAGTTTTGTGAAGGAATGCGACAAATAACTTCGATGGTTGGTCTTTGAAATTCCTCACCAATAAAATAAACGTATTTATTACCAGTAGCATAGTAGTCATATAAATTAATGCTAACTTCTTTACAACCCTTCATTTCTATTTCATATGTAGTGGTAACAGTAACATTGTTACTAGTAAATGAAGCAGTAATAGTTTGAGTGCCCATTTTAGAGCGGTCTGAACTATCAAACCCTGTGAATACTGTGCGACTAGAAACATCTTCAGAACTATTATCAGTATAGTAGGCTGTTACTGTAGGTCTCACAAAACTATCACCAGTTTCAAAACTAGTCTTAGCTGAAGAAATTTCAATTTTAGAAGGTGTTTTAGCAAAATTACACCCACCTAATTTGTATAATCTAACAGGATTATTTACAAAATTTGAACTCGATAACGAATAAGGTCGTATCATGTTTAAGTCGCTGTTATAACGAAATTCATAATATGTGTTGCCAAGATTGCCAATCCCAAACACAAATCGCTGTGGATAATATTGTGGTTTTTCAAGTGTGATCTTAGCTCTTTTATTAAGCGCTTCATAACTTGAAGATGCTGAAATAAAGTAAATGCCATTCGCAACAGATACATCGTTATTATATGGTGAATCAGACATCGCTAAACACTTGGTGTTTTGGTTTTGATACAAAACTCTAAACATATCCACTGCATTATATCTTTCAATCGTAAAAGCAGATTTTGTATCAGTTAAATCAGCTTTTTTGATGTAGCGAGAAGAATAATTAAGAGTTACAAAATTATTCTCGCCGTATGCATTAGTATAACTATTAGGATGAAAAACGCGCATCGAGGTGCCATCATCATAAGCTAAAATATATTCTGAATTATAGCGATCTGCATAATTCTGCTCTGGACCGTCCATTAATTCATAATAACCACTCAAATCTTCTGGTTTTGTTTCTTCAGCCTTAACTGGTTGAACAGTCTTTGAAGTAAAAAAAGATGCTAATCCGCATAAAGAAATTAAAGATAAGCAAAAGAATTTTTTCATAATAGTTAATTCCCCTTTAATAGCATGTTTATTCTAACATATAGAAATATATCCAAAAATAGTTTTTCAAAGCGTAGATTCAATTAAAATTGAGTAATTATGAAAAAAATCCGATTGAATCGGATTATTTTAAACCTTCAAATATATCTCCGGTATAAATCTCGTCATCCCCTTCACCTTCTTCGATGTCATCAGGATATTCTGCATCAATTTCGACATCAGGTTGTTCTTCTAAATAAAGTGGATAATCGTCGTTTATTTCTAAGTGATGGTGGTCGCTTAAGTAATATTTAAATAAGATTTCAACGTGAATAGCGATTTGCTTAATGTGATGAACAATGACTTGAATAGCTTGTTCTTGTAGTACTTCTAATTTCTTAGGAACACTGACTTCAACAATCACTCTCCAAGAAGTTTGTTCTGCTCTTTTATGAAACACCATTGTGCTAGGAGCAACAAAGTTAATATCATCTTCATCAACTTCATATAATTTTGCTAAATCTTTACCTAATTGGACACTTAAATCACCAACTAAGAATTGATCTAAACCATATACAAATACACTAATCATAAATTTACCTCGGCTAATAATATACTACAATTTTTTACAAATTGTAAGGGTCTATATTTACTGTTAAAGATATTCCGCTTTTATTTAGGCTACTCTTAAGTAACTTTTCAAGTGCTGGTTTGACTATTTCGCTACGACGATATTTAACCATAATTGAACGGATATGCTTGTTATTTTCATAAGGGACATATGGCGTTGTCGGCCCTAAAATCACTGCTTCTTCTTTTAACTCATCTGCTAAGATATCAATAATTCTATAAACTGTATCAATAGTTAGCTCTTCGTTTTTAGAGGCTACAGTCACGCTAGCGATAAAAGAATAAGGTGGATAGAATTGTAGCTTTCTTATTTCCATTTCTTTTCTATAGAAAAGTTCATAGTCTTGTCTAGCTGCCATAGTAATTGCGTAATGTGTAGGCGAATAGGTTTGAATGATAGCCTCACCTTTTTTATCACTTCTTCCACTTCTACCTACAGCTTGAGTGATAAGTTCAAATACTCTTTCACTACTTCTATAACTTGGTAAAGATAAACCAATATCAGCGTTAACTACACCAACTAAGGTAACATCAGGAAAGTCGTGACCTTTTGCAATCATTTGCGTGCCAATTAAAATATCTGCTTCCTTGTTTCTAAAGGCTTCGATAATCTGAGGAATTTTTGTTCTAATTTTTGCCGAATCACTATCTAATCTTAAAGTTCTCGCTTCAGGAAATAATTTATGGACTTCTTCTTCAATTCGTTCAGTGCCATATCCTACGCGCATTAAATATTTTGAGCCGCATTCCGGACAAATTTCATGATCGACTTCGCAATAATTACAGTGATGACATTTAAGCATTCTATCACTCTTATGATAGGTTAGGGGGATATTGCAAGTTGGACACTTAAAAATATGTCCACAACTTCGACAATAAACGCTAGTAGAGAAACCTCTTTTATTTATAAGCAGAATAATTTGGTTATACTTATCTAAAGTCTTTTGAATTGCTTCTTTAAGCTTTAAAGAGAAGATATAACTTTCACGGTCAATATTATGATAATCCGTCATATTGACAATTGTGGTTTTAGGAAGCTCTTTTTCATTAATTCTTTTAGTTAAAGTTAATAAGTGATATACCCCTTTACCTGCTCTAGCTCTACTTTCTAAGGACGGAGTAGCACTACCTAAAAGAACTTTGCAGTTATGCATCTTACTTCTAATGATTGCAATTTCTCTAGCGTGATAAAAAGGCGGCACGTCTTGTTTATAACTTTCAACATGTTCCTCATCTAATATGATTAAGCCAATATTAGAAAGTGGAGCGAATATCGCACTACGTGCGCCAACAACTATTTTACATTTTCCAGAAGCAATCTTACGATATTCATCATATTTTTCAGCAGGAGTTAACTCGCTATGAAGAATTGCGACTGATTCTCCAAATCGAGAAATAAAATTCCTCATCATCATCGGGGTTAAAGAAATTTCAGGAACCAGCATTAAAACCGATTTACCTTTTTCTAATATTTGTTTAGATAAATGAAGATAAACTTCACTTTTCCCACTCCCGGTAACTCCTTCTAATAAATATATTTGATCATGAGAATTATTAAACTCGTCCACTACTTTTTTCTGATCACTAGTTAAAGAAGGAATTTCAACTTTTTCATAATTAGGAATTTGCAGTCTTCTTTTTTCTTTTTTAATAATATCGACTCGTCCATATTCAAGTAATTTATTTAAAACACTAACTTGCTTAATTTCGCGTTTAAGTACAGGCTGATCTTTTTGAATTAGTCGTAGTAGTTCAATTTGAGTAAAGGTTAAATCGCTCTCATCATAATCTTTAATAATAATAAATTGATCATAAGCAATTTTTGGTGCTTTTAAAGAACTTTTTCTAGGGCTTAAAGAAGGAGGGAGCATAGTTTGTAAAACAGAGATTTTACTAGCAAGATAATAATCACTAACTTCTTCAGCAAGAGTCATCAAATCTTCATTAAGTAAAGGAGAGGAATCAATGACATCCACTATTTCATCAATATTAAATCCAAGTTCTACTTCTAACTCTTTTTTACTTTTATTAGTGTCACTAACTTTAATAACGTAGCCCACTAATTCTTGGTGATTAAAATTCACTAAGACGCGATAACCGCGTTCAACAGTTTTTTCGCCATTATAAACGTAAGAAAAAGGACGATTTAATGAATAATTATTATGCTCAATGAGTAGTTCAATTATTTTCATATTCGTCCTTAGCTTTTTAATTTTCTATTGATGAGATCTACTATTTCTCTACTGGCTCTTGCGACATCGTCATTTAGGATGACGTGGTCATACTGGTTAGCTTTTGTCATTTCGGATTTGCCTTTATTTAATCTCGCTTGAATGACTGCTTCACTTTCAGTTTTTCTTCTTCTAATTCTTTGCTCTAACGCTTGAATATTTGGTGGCATCAAGAAGAAGGAGATAACGCGGTTATCTTTCACTTTATTCATTACTTCGGTCGCTCCATTAACTTCAATTTCTAAGAAAACGTTTTTGCCTTGGTTTCTTAATTCTTCCACTTTATCTTTAGGGGTGCCGTATCGATTACCAACGAATTCTTCCCATTCTAAGAAATTGTTTTCTTTGATATTACGGTCAAATTCTTCGTTAGAGACAAAATAATAATCAACGCCTTCAACCTCTTTTTCTCTTCGAGGTCTTGTGGTCATAGAAATGGAATAGGAAAGCTGTATATCAAAGTTATCCATGATATATCTTCTGATTGTGCCCTTACCTACACCGGAAGGTCCTGAAAGAATAATTAGCAATCCCTTTTTCATTTTTTATTATTATAAGGGTCAATTTACCTTTTATCAAATAAGAAATTATGAAATAATTGAACTAGCATGGAAAAACTTAATTTAGAAGGCATCTATCAAATAAAAGAAGATCTAGACAAGAAAATCTTAAATAGCTTTATCACTAATGTGGTGGTTATCAATTCTCATGATATCTTGTTAACGTTTTCTTTTTACAATAAAGAGAAATTATTAGTCAGTTTAAACCACACTTCCCCATTTTTAGGTTTTGTGCCTGCTGATTTTAATTCTCATACTGTTTTAGGCCAGCTAAATGACAACTTAAGAAAGTATTTAAAGGGTTCTTATATTGTCGCTATCGATATCTTAAATAACGATAGAGTGCTGAAGTTTACTCTCCATAAGTCTAACGAATTTTATGAAAAGGAAACTTATTATTTAGTGTTAGAGTTAATTCCTACAATCTCTAATCTCATATTTTTAGATCATAAGGAAAATATCTTATTTGCCAAACACTATTCAGATTTAACTGCCTCTAGGCCAGTTATTCAAAAGATGGCCTATATATCTTTAAGTAAAAATAAAGAATTAGATAGAGGCGAATTTGATTATATTAATTATAATCAAGATGTAGCGAAATATGTGTTAGATTCTCTTAAGTTAAAGCAAAAAGAAAAAGCTCTTCCTTTATATAATCACTTAAAAAGCAAAGTTAAATCTTTAAAAAGAAAAATCAAAGTTTTAAACGATGAATTAAATGAAGCGAAAAATAAATTAGTCTATAAAGAAATTGGAGAATCTTTATTAACTTATAAAGATGATAAAGAAGAGTTAACTTTTATTATTAATTCTATCAAGAGCTATGATAATGACTTATCAGTAGAGCAAAATGCTTCCTTATTATTTAATAAATATAAGAAATATAAACGTACGATTGAAAACGACATTCGAGAAATTGATATCGCAAGTAAAGAAATTGAAGAATATGAACATATCATCAATATCTTTGACTATTTAAGTGAAGAAGAAATTCTTGAATTAAGTCATAAATATTTAATAAAACAAGCAAATAAAAAGAATAAGATGCTTCCTCCAAGTAATTCTCCTTACTATGTAGAATATAATCATGTTCGTATTGGCTTTGGAAAAAATAAAGAGCAGAATAGCGTCTTAACTTTTAAAAAAGCAAATAAAGAAGACACTTTTATTCATGTCGCTAATATAAGTGCGTCTCACGTGGTGATTTTTTCTCATGATGTAAATAAAGATATCTTACTAGTGGGGTTAGAAATCGCGCTTATTTTATCAGGAAAAAGTGACGCTGAAATCCAAGTTGCAAAAGTTAAAGACATCAAAAAAGGCCAATCTACTGGCCAAGTTTTACTTAATAAATATGAGTCTTTTTATTTAAAAGAAGTAAGAGACTCCACTAAAAAGTTATTACTCACTCAAAAAAGATTCTAATCTTTTTCGCTAAATAAAAATCCTTCACCCTTAATCGCTTCTTGAGTGGAAAGATTAGGGTATTTTAATTGTCTTAAAACTTCATAAACCACGATTGCTACTGAATTAGATAAGTTTAAACTTCTTGCTTCAGGAACCATCGGAATTCTAAGTAATCGATCAGGGTGACTTCTTAAAATATCATGAGGAATGCCTGTTGATTCTCTGCCAAACATTAAAAAGATATCGTGAGTAATTGAGCAAAAATTAAACTCAGAATAAACAGAATTGCTATATCTAGTAACGTAATAAGTATCAGCGTTAGGATATTCTTTTAAATACTCTTCGTAAGTTGAAAAATAATGATATTTTAAAGAATCAATATAATCTAATCCTGCTCGCTTAAGATCTTTAGCGTCTAAAGAAAAAGACAGAGGACCAATGATATCAAGTGTCGCGTTAATCGCCACACAAGTTCTCATAATATTCCCTGTATTTTGCGGTTTTTCAGGTCGATATAGTACGATATGTATCATTCGCCTCGAGCGTGTTTTTCCGCTAAATGTTTTGGTTCGATTGTGGTCTTATAGGCTTTAATACAATCTCGAATAATTTGTTTAGCAACATCGACATCTTTGACTTCGTCAATCGCTGTTGGTTTATTTTCTAAAGTTTTATAAACAGCGAAGAAATGCTTAATTTCATCCATGATGTGCGCTGGGATATCTTTAATAGAATTATAAGGAGAATAAAATGGGTCATTTAAAGGGACAGCGATAATCTTTTCATCAAATAAGCCATTATCTTTCATAATAAGAACACCAATAGGCTTACATTCTACAAAAGACATTGGAATAATTGATTCACTACAGAGGACTAAGACATCAAGTGGGTCATAGTCTCTAGCGTAGGTTCTGGGAATAAAACCATAGTTTTGAGGATAGTGAGTACTAGTAAAAAGGACTCTATCTAAGATTAAGTGACCAGTTTCTTTATCGAGTTCGTATTTATTCTTACTGCCTTTAGAAATTTCAATAAGGGCTAAGAACTTATCTGGTGTAACTCTACACGCTTTAACATCATGCCATGAATGCATACATTTTCTCCTATATATAATAATTATAACTTTTATTCGTCTTTGAGCGATAAACGATTAAGAGCACGACTTAAAGCCGCTTTTGCTCTTGTAACATCAATCTCTTCATCATGATTATTTAAACGATCTTCAGCTCGAGTTTTCGCTTCGTGAGCACGGTTAAAATCAATTTCATCTGAACGCTCAATAGAATTTAATAGCATGACCACTGAACGATCTTTTTTAATATTTAAAACACCGCCCCCGATAGCGTAAACATTTTCTATAGAATTGCTTTTTAGGGTCAATTTACAAATTTCTAAAGTAGTCACTAAAGGAGCGTGACCTGGAAGAATACCTAAAACCGCAACACTACTAGTGACTTTTATAAAGTCAACGTCAGTGGATAAATATTTTCCAGTCGGTGTATAAATATCTAGATGAATAAATTTATTCATTATTTAAGTGACTCCGCTTTCTTTCTTGCTTCTTCGATTGTGCCAACATATAAGAAGGCCACTTCTGGAAGATCATCCGCTTCTCCATTAAGAATTGCTTTAAAGCTTCTAACAGTGTCTTCTACTTTTACATAAATTCCAGGAATGCCGTTAAAGTGGCTGGCTACATGGAATGGTTGAGAGAGGAAGTTTCTAATTCTTCTAGCTCTTTCGACAATCTTTTTATCTTCAGCGGATAATTCGTCCATACCTAAAATGGCGATAATATCGCTTAATTCTTTATATCTTTCAAGAATTTCAATAACTCCACGAGCAACTTCATAATGTTCTTCGCCCACAATTTGAGGATCTAACGCGGTTGAAGTTGAATTAAGTGGATCAACTGCAGGATAAATACCAAGGGCAGCAGTTGAACGGTCTAAAACTGTTTTCGCATCTAGATGTGAGAAGGCAGTTGCAGGAGCAGGGTCAGTTAAATCATCTGCAGGAACATAAATCGCTTGAACAGATGTAATAGAGCCATCTTTAGTAGAAGTAATTCTCTCTTGGAGTTGACCCATTTCTGTAGCAAGAGTTGGTTGATAACCAACTGCAGAAGGCATTCTCCCTAAAAGAGCAGAAACTTCACTACCAGCTTGGGTAAATCTAAAGATGTTATCAATAAAGAGTAAGACATCAGTGTGTTCAAAGTCTCTAAAATATTCTGCCATTGTAAGTCCAGATAAGCCAACTCTCATTCTGGCTCCTGGAGGTTCGTTCATTTGACCAAAGATTAAGGCAGTTTTAGAAAGAACTCCACTTTCTTTCATTTCGTAATATAAGTCGTTACCTTCTCTACTTCTTTCACCAACACCAGCGAAAACAGAAATACCACCTTTTTCATTAGCAATGTTATTCATTAATTCTTGAATTAAGACAGTTTTACCAACTCCAGCGCCACCGAATAGACCAATCTTACCACCTCTAACATAAGGGCAAAGAAGATCAATAACTTTAATTCCAGTTTCAAAAATTTCAGTTTTCACTGATTGGTCTTTAAACTTTGGAGGGTTGCGGTGAATAGACATCTTTTTAGCGTCTTTAAGTTCACCAAGTTCAAGTCCATCAATTGGTTCACCTAAGACGTTAAACATACGTCCTAAGGTCGCTCTTCCAACTGGAACTTCAATTGGCTTTTCAGTGGAAATAACTTCTAAGCCTCTAACTAATCCTTCAGTTGGACCCATAGCGACACATCTCACCACATCATCACCGATATGTTGAGCGACTTCTATAGTAAGTTCGTGTCCTTCTGGTAATTTGATTTTTAAGGCTGTTAAAAGTTCTGGGAGATGTTCATTATTAAACTGAACATCAACAATTGGTCCCACAGCTTGTTTGATATAGCCTTTTACGACAGGTTTTTCTTTCATAAGACCCTCCTTTACATCGCTTTCGCTGCTGAGACTATTTCGGTAATCTCTTGAGTAATAGCAGCTTGACGTGCTTTATTAAATTCAATATGTAATTCGTCTAATAAGTCTTTAGCGTTATTTGTGGCATTTTCCATGGCGTTACTTCTGGCTGCTTGCTCACAAACCGCACTTTCTAATAACTTAGAATATAAACAAGTTTCTAAATAGAATGGGATAAGTTTATCCACTAATTCATCAATACTTGGTTCAAATATTGGTGGGTAATCATTACTTTCTTCTTTATTAGCGATAAATGGTAATAAAGTATAATCTTTTGCTAAGAACACTAATGAGTTCTTATATTCAGAATAGATGATGTGAATTTCTGAATATGTACCTTTGATATATTCTTTAAGAATATAATCTTTAATTTTGTTCACAAAAGCTTTATCAGTAATTGAAGAATTTTCTTCAAATCCACTGATTACTTTAAACTCTCCTTTAGAATATCTAGAAATACCTTTTTGTCCTAAGATAATAGCGTCATCATCTTTGTTAATTTTGGCATCTGATACTTTAAAGATATTAGTGTTATAGCTGCCACATAGACCTAATGTTGAAGAAATAATGACATATAACTTTTTGGTTGCATTTTCGTTAATCTTCATAAATGGAGAATTATTCTTTTTTGTAAACATCAAAAGAAGATCGACAACTTCATTTAGTTGTTGATTATAGTCCTTATTGGCGAGCATCTTGCCTTTCCACTGCTTTAACTTCACAGTAGAAACAAGTTTCATCGCGCTGGTCACTTTGTAAGCGCCAGTTACAGACTTAATTCTCGATTTAATTTTGACAACGTTTTGACCCATATATTATTTATATTCTTCTAAATATAATTCGTTAAATTTCTCAAATTGAGCAATTAACTTCTTTTCCACTTCTGGAAGAATTTCTTTTTTCTCTTTAATGCTATTAAGTAAAGATTTATCACTACTTAAAGAATATTCATAAGCTTTAGCTAAATAAGTAGCAATCTTATTCTTTTTTAAACTATCTAAATATTTATTTTTGGCTGCGAAAAGATAGAAAATTTCTTTTTCCATTGGATAAGGGTTATATTGCCCTTGTTTTAAAACTTCAAGCAAAGCTTCCCCATGCTTTAATATCGCTAAAGTTGAAGCATCTAAATCACTACCAAACTGGGAGAATGATTTCATCTCTTCGAAGCTTGCTAAATCAATCTTTAAACTTCTTGCAACTTGTTTCATGGCTTTAGTTTGGGCAGCTCCACCAACACGGGAGACAGATAAACCAGCGTCAATTGCTGGTCTTTGACCAGCATTGAATAAATCAGTCACTAGGAAGATTTGTCCATCTGTGATTGAGATAACATTAGTAGGAATATAAGCAGAGATATCTCCAGCTTGAGTTTCTACGATTGGTAAAGCAGTAATCGAACCACCACCATATTTCTTGTCTAATTTACACGCTCTTTCAAGTAAACGAGAATGTAAATAGAAGACATCACCAGGATAAGCTTCTCTTCCTGGGGAACGCTTTAGTAATAAGGATAAAGTACGATAGCTAACCGCGTGTTTACTTAAATCATCATAAACGATTAAGACATCTTTACCTTGGTGCATCCAATATTCACCCATAGCAACACCTGCATAAGGGGCAACATAGAGCATAGGAGCTGGTTCACTGGCAGTTGCGGAAACTACTAAAGTATATTCCATCGCCCCAAAAGATTTTAATTTATCAACGATTTGGGCTACTGTGGAATTCTTTTGACCAATTGCAACATAGATGCATAAAACATCTTTGCCTTTTTGGTTGATGATGGTATCAATCGCTATCGCAGTTTTTCCAGTTTGACGGTCACCAATAATTAATTCTCTTTGGCCTCTACCAATTGGGGTAATCGCGTCAATTGCGGTAATACCGGTTTCTAAAGATGTATCGACACTTTTTCTAGTAATAACCCCAGGAGCAATAACTTCAATTGGTCGAGTTTCTTTCGTTTCAATTGGACCAAGTCCATCAATTGGTTGACCAAGAGCGTTTACGACTCTGCCAAGCATATTGTCACCGACTGGGACTTCCATAACGCGTTTAGTACGTTTAACTTCATCGCCTTCTTTAATTAAAGAATCATCACCTAATAAGACTGCACCAACATGATCTGCCTCTAGATTCATCACTAAACCATAGATTCCATGTGTAAAGATTAAAAGTTCACCAAGCATGGCTTGAGTTAGCCCATAGACAAGAGCAATCCCGTCACCAACAGAAATTACTGTTCCGACATCACTAGAATCAACATCATGTTTATAGTTCTTAATTTGTTCTTTAATTAAAGCACTAATTTCATTTGCGTTAATTTTCATATAAATACCTCCTTATTTAAGTAAGGCTATTTTCATATCATCGATATGACGTTTAATAGAACCATCATAAATATGGTCATTAATCACGACTTTGACCCCGCCGATTAAGCTAGGATCAATAATATTTTTCAGTTCGACAGGTCGCGTTTCCATCTCCCCGATTGCGAAGTTAAGTTTTTCTAATTGTCGTTCACTAAGTGGCTCAGTAGAGTACACTAAGCCTTCATACACTCCACGATATTCGTTCACTAAAGAATTATAGTTTTCAAAGATTTCGAGTAAATATTGTCCGCGGTGATTTTTTACCACAATCTTCATTAGGGTTCTAATTTCTTCATCTACCCCTATAAAGACCTGATCAATAATTTGTTCTTTCTCTTCGAATTCTTTATATGAGGAAGTTAAAAGCACTAAGAAATCTGGGTTTTCTTTTAAAACCTTGATTAATTCTTTAATCTCTATTTGACTAGACTCTAACGAGTTTTCATCTTTCTTTAAAGAATATAGCGCCTCAGCGTATCGTGAAGTTATTTCTTTCATAATTAGTCTTTCTTCACATCCTCAATAAATTCTTCAAGTAAACGGTTATTATCTTCAGAAGATACTTCTCTTCCTAGTAACTCTTTGGACGCATCTAAAGCCACTGAGACAATTTCTTTTCTAATCTTATCTTGGGCTTCGAGTTCCATTCGAGCGATATCGTTTTCTGCTTCAAGCTTCATTCTTGTCACATCCTCTTGAGTTTGTTCAAGAATCTTATTTCGTTCTATAACAGCGTTAGCTTTGGCTTCGGCAACGATATTAGCCGCCGTCCTATCGCTAGCAAGGACAGTTTCTTTGGATTTCAATTCATTTTCTTTCCAGACAGCTTTACTTTCTTCTGCTTCCTTGATGTTAGATTCAATGTAATCCTGTCTTTTCTTAATAATCTTCTTTACTGGTTTATAAGCAAAGATGACCACTATTAAAATAAGGACGAGTAACGCCGCAAGTTGCACTACAAAAGATACCCAGTTAGGAATAAGTTTTGCTAAGAATGTTTCCGAATTAAGTTCTCCAGAAACATCACAACTGGTGAGTAGTAAAAATGCTGGAAGTAAGAAAATTAATTTTCTTCTCTTCATGTTACCCTCCTTATTTGGCGACGAAAATAATTAAAATAGCAGTTAATAATGCATAAATAGCGGTTGTTTCAACAAGCGCACAAGCAAGAATCATATTGGTTCTTAATTTTCCATACATTTCTGGATTGCGGCTCATTCCATCAACAGTCTTAGCACAAACCCAAGCTTCACCTAAGGCTGATGGCATAACAGCTAAAATCGCAATTGCAGCAGCTAATGCATTTCCCATATATTAATTTCCTCCTTTCACTGAAAGTTCTTGTATATCATCATCTTCTGGTCCTTCATTAGCGATGAAAATCATCGATAAGAAGAGGAAGACAACAGTCTGAATTAAGCCTGAGAATAAATCAAAATAGGCATGTAAAATTGGGGTGATAATTGGAGCGACAAAACTACCTGCCCCCATAGCGTGACCTGCAGCTTCAATAACTGTACCTCCAATACCGTTAAGAGCAGCGTAAAGTAAAGTCATTAAAGTCCAACCCGCTAAAGCGTTACCAAATAAACGCATTGTTAAACTAAGCAAAGGTGCCCACATAGAAATTAAGTTAATTGGTAAAAATAACGGAATTGGCTCAATATAGCGCTTGAAATAGCGGAATTTTGTAAATCTAATAGAGTTAGCGTGTATTAAAACAAACGTAATTAACCCTAAAGATAACGGGGTAGCTAAATAAGTTACTGGAGCAGGAAAACCAGTTAAACCCCAAATAAACGCTAAAAATAAATAGACAGCAATCGCCATGATAAAGCCGCCAAAGCCGCGATATCTAGGACCCATGAGTGACTCTACTAAACCATCAAAGAAGTTAACTCCTACTTCAGCAAGGAAGAGAATTCCTTTTGGCTTTTTAAGTGGATCAGCAAAACGAGAACGAATGCAAATATAAATTGCCAATAGAGAAATAATCCCTATTAAAATTAGGGAGGAAATTGTTTCTCCAGAGAGGCCACTAGATGTATCTAAAAATCTTTTTACTATATCATCAGTGCCACTTAAGACAACTCCCACTACTCGTTCTCCTTTCTACTTATTTTTAACAACAAGGTGGTCGACTACGTAAATAATCATGCCACCAGTGTAAATACCTATATAAGCAAAGATATTAAATAATTTGATGCCCCAACGATAATACATAAGGGCAGAGATAATAATTGAAGAAATCAAAATGATGTTTCTAATGCCAGTCATCAGGATTGAATATTTGACTTCTCCATTTTTAACATCGATTTGATATAGAAAATGTCCAACCAAATATAAGCTAGAAACAATCACTCCCCCAAGAGCAAAACCTAGAGGGACTTCCATAAAATTAATAAAGAAGCAGTAGATCGAAGAAATAATCGCAACAACAGTTAATAAAGCCACAAATAAGGCCACACGAAGATTTCTTTCAATTTGGAAAATGGATTTCATTATTTAACTAAAACTTTCTTCCAATTTGCCATCGTGACAATACCGTTTTTGGTTTTGAGTTCGACTTCACCTTCAATAAGTGGAGCAATATAATCACGTAACTCGTCACTCATTCTAGTATCATCCACCATCATTGATGGTTTAATCACGCTTTCAGCATTAGCGACTAAAGATAAATCTGCTAATTGATATTCAATCTTATATGGAGTTTGACTAACTCTTTTAAAGACCACCATTTGTCCAGTGACACCTTTTAAAGCAGCTTTGACTGCAGTTTCGCCAGTCTTAATAGCTTCTTCTCTATCAACTTTAGAAATGCACATTGGGCATGCTCTTTGAGTTAAAGAGAATTCCACTGCTCTAGTTGGTAAATCAAGTCTTTCTTCGATAATTTCGCATAATCCCGCAGCAGCACCACCAAGTTGAGCATGGCCAAAACCATCAACTCTAGCGTTTTTATTACTTCTTGGGAATTCAATTCCTTCAGAAATACAAACCATCGCATAGCCTTTAGTTTCATATACTTTCTTTACATCTACTAAGAATTTTTCTAAATCAAATTTATTTTCTGGGATGTAAATAAGATGTGGTCTAGTTTGTTCTGGAAGTAAATCACTGGCAGCGGTTAACCAACCAGCATTTCTTCCCATAATTTCTACAACGTGTACTTTGCCAACTTTAAAGCAGCAAGCATCCATGCTTAGAGCATTAACAGTATTAACAACAAACTTTGCAGCGCTTGGGAAGCCTAAAGAGTGATCAGTACAAGCTAAGTCATTATCAATAGTCTTAGGAACACCAACGACTCTTACATCAAGATTTAATTCCTTAGTTAATAAAGATAATTTATAACAAGTATCCATGGAATCATTACCGCCATTAACAAAGACGTATTTAATTTCATGTTTTTTCATTGTGTCCACAATCTTTAAATAAATTGGATCATGAACATCTTTAGGTAATTTTCTTCTTGTAGTTCCTAAAATACTACCTGGAGTTTGTAATAATAACTCGATTTGTTCTTCATCTTCTTGACCGATATCAATTAATTTGTCGTCGATCATTCCTTCAATGCCGTTTAAAGAACCATAAATGTGATCAATTTCATCAGTGTGTTTTTTCGCTTCTTTAATCGCTCCATATAATGAAGTGTTAATAACAGATGTTGGTCCTCCGGATTGAATGTAAACCATGTTTTTCATATGACGTATACCTCTTTTAATAAATTTACCAGCAATATTATCTTATTAAATAAAATAATATTCAACAAAAATCGGTCAACATAGCATCGAAAATCACCAAATGAATATATTTATTTGAATATATCCTTTGAATTTACTACAATAATTGTGCACTTAGTTTATTTAAGGAGGAGAACTATGTCATTCAACATAACTTTTAATGGCGCAGTCAAAACTTATGATAAGCCAGTTTCAGTGTTAGATGTTGTCGGAAAAAGTAGAGATATCGTCTGTGCATATGTTAATAATCGTGTTAGAGAATTAACTTATGTCATGGAAGCTGATTCCACCGTCGTTGCCTTAACTGTCAAAGATAGAGATGCCAAACCAACATATGAAGCTAGCTTAAGATTTATTGTCGCTATGGCTATGAGAAATATCTTACCAAAAGCGGATATCCGTTTTTCTTATAACGTTTCTAGAAGTATCTTCTTACAAGTATTAACCCCAGGTATTGTGGTTAATCCACAAATGGTGGCTAAACTTGAAAAAGAAATGGAAAGAATTGTCAAAGAAGACTATCCACTTGTAAGATCTATCGTCTCAAAAGAAGAAGCCAAAAAAGTATTCACAAAAGAAGGATATAAAGATAAGGTTGAAATTATCCAATATAGACCAGAAAAGACATGTCACTTATATGATTGTAATGGTTATAAAAACTATATGTACAACCGTATGGTCCCATCTACTGGCTATGTCAATAAGTGGAAACTCAAATACTATCACCCAGGTATTGTTATTCAATATCCTCGTCCAGAAGTTGGAGGAGAAATTCCACCATTTGAAGAAGCCCCAACCTTTGGTCGCACATTAAAAAGAGCCCATCAATGGGCTGTCGCTACTAGATTTGATAGCATCGTTAATATCAACCACCGTATTGAAAAAGATGGAGATATCGATGTCATCACTCTTGGCGAACAAAGACATAACCGTCAATTATGTGAACTTGGTCAATTAGTGGAAGATAACAAAGAAGAAATTAGACTTATTTGTATCGCTGGACCATCTAGTTCAGGAAAAACCACATTCGCTAATAGATTAAGAATTGAATTATTATCCCGTGGTATCGATCCAATCCGTATTTCTATGGATGACTACTATTTGCCAAGAGATCAAGCACCAAAAGATGAAAACGGTGAACCAGATTTAGAAGCTGTCGACGCTCTTGATGTTGCTTTATTTAACGAAAATATGGCGGATCTCATTTCTGGAGAAGAAGTTGAATTACCAAAATTTGATTTCAAACTTGGACATAGAGTTAAAGGCAGAACCTTAAAAGTTCCTGACAACCAACCAATCATCATTGAAGGTATTCACGCTCTTAACGACAGAATGACCGAATCCATTCCACAACACCAAAAATTTAAAATCTTTATTGCCCCACAAGGACAAATCAATATCGATAATCATAACCCACTAAGTCTTACTGACTTAAGATTATTAAGAAGAATTGTGAGAGACTACCAATTTAGAGGTAGCTCTGCGATTGAAACAATGTCAATGTGGGCCAGTGTTAGAAAAGGCGAATTCAAATGGATTTATAAAACTCAAGAAGGCGCTAACTTCGTCTTCAATAGTTTCTTACCAGAAGAATTATCAGTCATGAAGAAATATGCTATGCCACTACTTCAAGCAATCGAAGTAGAAAACCCATACTTCCCAGTTGCGGAAAGATTAATCAGAATGCTTAAATTCTTCGATGATATGTCTGATGAATGGGTCCCATGTAATTCCATCTTAAGAGAATTCATTGGTGGTTCTTGTTACGCTGACGTGTAATAGACAGCAAACAAAAAAACAACGGTTACATTTTGTAACCGTTTTCTTTTACTTTTTTCTCGTGTAATTTTTGAAGGCGTCCAATTCTCTTTTATGAATTGATATTAAATGCGAGAAGTATAATTTTTTCATTTCTAAATATTTATTTCTGGCCCCTTCATTAATTTTAGGGAAGAACAATGATTCAAACACTTTTTCAATTCTAAAGAATGATTCATATAAATTAATAATTGTTAACATGTGAAAGTAAGTCTTATTGCTATAAATGAGCATTGGAGAGCCATGTAGAATTTCACTACTGGTCATATAAATATCACTATAGTCATGTAATCCTGCTAAAGTCTCCACTCCATCTCTAAAGTTGAGCTTAAAGTTATCAATCTTATTCACATCAGGAATGGATAAAAGCCAACCATATTCAATGAATTTTTTCATGTCCTTGCTTTTAAGTTCATAATGTCTCATCTCTTCTTTTAGTTGAGCAAAGATTTTATTGTTAAGTTCATTATCAGTTTCACCTTGTTTAAAGATCATCCCATATTGCATATGTTTGACATAAGTAGAGATAAGAGGATCTTTATATTTATCCAAAAGAATTAAAACACATTCACACTCGTGTAAAGTTCGCCATAAAGCAAAGGCTTCAGTCTCATAGCCATCACATAACTGTTTTAGAATACATCTTGCAATAGAAAGAGTCTTATTTAAGAAGTCAATTAATAAAGCGTTGCTCTTATCTTTGATCTGCCCATTACTTAAAATGTTAAGCATCAAATTAACATATAGATCCATTGAAGAAATCGGAGGGAAAAATTTGTTTGTTAAGCGGCTTTGTTCGTAGTTATAAATTGATAACGAAATATATTTATCAGCGACCACATTGCACATTGAATCTTTGATTTTTTCGTTTCCAACAAATTTATTAATTTGTTCTTCGTTTAATCCGCGAACAGAATATAAATATTCCCCTAAAATATAAAAGACAAGTTCACTATTATTGACATCAAAAGATCGACCAGTTTCTTTAGAACTTGAAATGTCACTTAATCCATCAAAAACAAAAGAATAAACTTCAAATAAGAAATCTGTTTTTAAGTCTTTTTCATTATTTAAAAATTTAAGACTAGTGATAAATTCTTCTTTAGATAATTTTCTACTCATCTTTAACCTCCCTCACTTCTCCTGTTAACGCAGCAAGAAGATACATTTTTATTGGTTTATCGCTGATAGAAGAGATATAAGCTTTATAGGTTTTAAGTTGCTTATCATAATCTTCCTCGGCAATATTCTTTAATTTGAAATCGATGATATCAATCTCATCATCTTTAATAATCAAACAGTCGATAACACCATATACGTTATTTTCTTTATCGTAGTAAGAGAACTCATGTCTTACCTGTTCATTAGTGACTCCCTTGAAAAGATCATTATTAATGATGTTATTAGCGATCCTTCTAAATCGACTATCTTTAATATAACTTGTGTCCTTTTTAGATAAGTTTAATCCTTCAAGTAAAGCGTGGACTTCTGTACCAAATCTAAGGAGTGATTCATCAACTTTAACCACTTCTTTAGAGGCCTTCTTCTTTTCTTTAACTTCGCTTAAAGCATTTATCTTTTTAATATCAATTGTAAGTAGTTCACACTTCTTTTCTTCTTTTAACTTTAAAGTTAAAGGAGCATCACCTAACTCATATTTTTTAACGTATTTATTACCTAAACCCGCTAAATCATAGATTTTTAAGAACGAATCAGATTTATAAGGCATGTTATAGGTAATTGAGTTAGTAATTTTATGACCAAATAGAAGAATAATCTTCTGCTTCGCTCTAGTTAAGGCAACATATAGAAGTCTAATCTTTTCTTCAAGGTCTGCACTTCTTCCTAAATAGTTATTTAGCTCACTAGTAACTAAGTGATCCACTGGGAATAATAAGCCATACTTTTTAGAAACAGCAAACTTCTCTTGGTAAGAAGATAAGTTGAACTGCCTATTGAGTCTAGGATAATAAATAACGTTATACTCCAAACCTTTGGATTGATGGATATTGATTAATGTCACCGAGTTTTCTTGAGAATCAGAGTCACGATATTCAATATCAAGTTCATAGTTGGATAAGTTATCAAAGTAGTCCACTAAATCAGTTAAACTCATTCCTAACGAATCCATTTGAGAAGCATACTTTAATAGTGACTCTGCTTTATGGACATTTGCATAGTAATTTCCAATCTTTATGACTTTGTCATAGAGTTTAAATTCTTTATATAAAACATTCATCACTTCTTCTAAAGAAGCAAAGCGGAGTTTTTCTTTAATTAGTTCAATCTTTTGACCAAGTGGAGTTACTAAAACTTTAGAGTAATCTTCATTTTTAAAGGTTTCATATAAGTCTTGGTCACTCTCTTCAATTAAGAAGCTTCTTGCTACTGATAAATAGGCATGTTTATAGTCACTACTATCTTGCTGATCGTTAAGTGCTAGATATAAGAGCTTAACCAAGTTCTTGATAGTAACAATGATGTCACTGGTCATGAGTTTTTCTTTGCCGCACGACTTAACTGGGATTCCTGCACTAGCAAGGGCTTTAGCAAAATCATCAAATTCACTTTCGCGGTCAACGATAATTGCAAAGTCTTTAAAATCAATGTCTCTAATTTCGTGACTATCTAAATCGTAGACTGGATACTTATTGTTATATTTATCGACGATGTCATTAACCACCATAGACGTTTCTTTTTCTAAAGCATCAGAACTATACTCATACTCGTAGTGATATTCTTCGGTATCATAGAGTGAGTTATTAGTTCCGTATTCGGTTCTACCAAATCCAAAATGATGTCCGTTAGAGTAATCGATTGGATTAATCTCTGGAACCATAATTTTAGAGAATAAGTCGTTAATATAATCAACAACTTCAATACGGCTTCTAAAGGATTTATTTAAGTCGATTTCTTCTCCACCTAAATGTTTTTTATAGTCATTAAATTTACGGTTAAAAATCTCACAATCCGCGTTTCTAAATTTATAGATAGATTGTTTGATATCCCCCACCATATAAACGTTATCTTTAGCGATAATATTTAACACACTTTCTTGTATGTCGTTCGTATCTTGATATTCATCCACCATGATGTAATCAAATTGATTTTTGATTTCATCTACGACACTTGGATCTTTAAAAAGTTTTAATACAAGTCGAGAAATATCCGCAAAGCTATAAGCGTTCTTCTGTTTTTTAAACTCATCAATTTGAGCGTTAATTTGACGAATAACACGCATTAGCACGGGTATATGCTTGTTATTCTCGACTATTGCCGCTTTAATTTCTTCTTCAGTTGGATAATCAGCGTTGATGTTATCTTTATAGAATTTAGCGATTCCACTTCTTACTTCAACGTTTTCTTCTTCTCCACGTGGCTTCTTTGGGAAAGAAGTTGTTTTGATTTCTTCAATTAAACTACTATAGCTATCTTTCTCTAGTAAGTCATATAAGTAATCGCACATCGTAGAGACGTCATCTAAGTTAATTAAATCGACAGTCTTAATCTTGTTAATTAAGAAGAGGATTTTCTTTCTAATTAATGACTCGTAATCATTGATAATAGAAGCAACATATTTATCGTCCTTGAAATCGTTTTCTAAAGAATTAAAATACGCTTCTTTATCAATCTTGTTATCTGCAGCGGTTAACACTTTTAAGACAAATTCTTTAAGATCATTATTGTTCTTAAGCGAGAATAATCTCATTAACTCAATAAGGTCTTTGTCTTTATTAGTGGCTAACTCTTCAAATATGGTATCCACCATTTGACGGCGTTTAATTTCAATAATCGCATTATCGATAATAGAAATATCTTTAGATATATCTAAAGCATAGAAATATTTTCTAGCAATGAATAAATAGAATGAGTCGAATGTTTCAATGTGGGCGTTATCCACTTCTACCGCAAACTTTTGAGTCTCTGGATCTTCAGAGAGTTTGGCTCTTATTCTTTGTTTCATTTCACTAGCAGCTAAGTTAGTGAAAGTTAAAATCAAGAAGTTATCAAGTCGACCCTCTTTTTTAACTAATCTATAGATACGTTCACAAAGTACTGCTGTTTTTCCACTTCCTGCCCCAGCGGAAATTAGATAATTCTTACCAACCGCAGATACTGCTAACTCTTGTTCTTTAGAAGGAATAAACTTACTCATTTTCTTCCTCCGTTGGAGCGCTTAAGTATCTCACTTGGCTACTTCTTACATAACAAATATCACGATAAGTACAATTTTGGCAGGCACGTGTATTAGCTTTTCCCTTATCACAAGGTGATATTTCAAATTTATTGGCTCTAATTAATTCACTAACTTCAAGATATTTATCTCTCACAGTTTTGATATATTCATCTAGCTTATTTTTAGAGATAATTCCACTTTTTGATTGGAGGACTCCTTCTTTAGAAGAAATGGAGGCGACAAAGCTAGACTTTCCACTTGCGATTGTGGAATCAAAATTAAAGAAAGAGGAATAATCATCCAAAGATTTTCCAGATAGTTTTAAATATTTAGGAATTAGTTCATCGTCTTTTAATTCTACTTCTTTTGAAGTATAGATGTGATTGATATAAAGTCCACTAACAGAGTATTTAGAATACTTACTCTCTTGAGCAAGTAAAGCGTAAGTAGGAAGTTGAGAGGATAACCCGTCTTTAAGATAAGTATCATCAAAGTCTCCACTGCTACCTGTTTTATAATCAATCATCACCAGTGATTTATTATCTAAAATCACCATCTTATCAATTCTTCCAGTTAAGCTAGTTAACTTATTCAAGTTAATGGTGATGCTCTTTTCTAATTCGAAAGTTGGATTAGTCATGTAATGATTATGTCGTTTGATGAATTTAATCATCTCCATGATTTGATCTTTTAAACTTAAAGACCATAAGACCTTGATTTCTTCACTTACATTAGATGAATCAACCGCTTTATCGTATTCACTAGAGACATCAAAACTATCATCAAAAAGTGACTTTTCTAATAATTTATGAACTATGTTACCGAAAATTGAGTCAATGGTCTCTTCAAAAGGATCCACACTTAATACACGACCTAAGTAATATTTGAAAGGACAACTCGCATAGTCAGTTAACTGCGAGGTCGATAATACTAAATATGAATTCTTGTTATTAACATTAGCCCCTTTAAATGAGTTATCAAAGTCATTATAAATTGGTTCCACTAAATCTTTAGTGGCTAAGTACTTAGAGGACTTTTCTTTATATAAAACGTTCAAGTCTTTTAAAGAGCAGGCAATGTATTTTAAGACATCTTCTGAATAGAAGTAGTTATTAAATGGATTGACGTTGGTCTTTATAGATAAATAATTCACCAAAGGTGAAATAAACATCTTAGGGCTATCAAGAGATTTACTTGAGTAGCATAAAACAAATTCATTATCACTCTTAAAGAAATCTAATAGATTATCTTGGTCAATCTTAGTCTTTAGTTTATTGGTGAGTTTATTTAAATAAAGGAGTTCACTTTCACTTAAATAAGAATCATCCTTTTGACTCTTAGGGAATTGACCTTGTACAAAGCCTAAAACATAGACATTTTTATTTTCTAATAAAGTTGGATTATTTATTACTTTAACCGCATTTAGATAATGTGGTTTATCTACGTAGCGGTTACTTAATTCTTTTTCTAGATACACTGAAGCGATTTCATAGTCTAACTCACTAACGTCAATTTTACGAACCGCATCCACAAATTGATGATATATATCATCACTTCGACAAATCTCATCAAGCTTTTCTAAAGCCTCTTCAACGTTACGAGTCTCTTCATAAAGCTTTTTAAATACAGAGTACACACCAGTTTTAGTAAAGCTATAAGAGTTTGGGAAGTTAATATTAAAACCGAACAATGGTGAGAATTTCTTTAGATAGTAAATATATTCCTCACTTCTATTAAAGATATAGATATCGTTAATATCCACTCCATTATCTATATCATGGGCGATCTCATTTAAAACGAAATACACCTCATCTTCTAATCTAGTGAAGTAATTGATTTCATGAACTTTATAGTCTTCACCAAAATCAAAGAATTCTAAAGTCATATCTAACTTATTCGATAAGTCTAGTAGTTCATTATCATATTTTTGATAGCCAATTACTAAAGCGGACTTGTGTTCGTATAAATAGTGATAGACTTCGCTTTTATATAAATAACCAGTAGCCACTAGTTCTTGTTGAAGTTTATATAACTTCTCGAGTTTAGGATTATTTGGAGTAAAGATAGTTTTAATAAAACTTAAATAAGTCGCTGCCTCATCATAGGAGTAATAATAGTGACTCATTAAATATAAAACCGTGTCACTTCTAGATTCAAAATAAACAGCGCTAGTTAAATCGTTCTTATCAATGACTTTAATATCAAAAAACGGATTATCTTTTCGATAATAGTTAATGATATCAAGATGCATGTTTCTTGGAGCTAAGACAATCATTTATTTAAACATTCTTGTGACTTCAACAGCCTTCTTCCACCCTTCATATCGAGAGTTGACTTCATTTAAATCCATCATTGGATTAAAGATTTTTTGGCAGCGATGAATCTTTTTAATATGGTCTAAATTTAAATAAAATTTAGAGGATAACCCCGCTAAATAGGAGGCTCCTAAAGCGGTAGTTTGTAAACATTCAGGCAAATCAATCGCTGTATGTAAGATATCGCTTTGGAACTGCATCAAGAAATCATTAGCAGTTGCCCCACCATCAACCTTTAAAGAAGGAATGGATAGATGCGATTCTTCTTTCATCACTTCAAAGACATCTTTACATTGATAGGCAATAGACTCTAAGGCGGCTCTAACAAAATGACGATTATCACTATTACGAGTTAAACCAAACACTGCTCCACGAGCATCGTCATCCCAATAAGGTGTACCTAAGCCCACAAAAGCAGGAACAATATATACACCATGAGTATCGTGACATGCAGTAGCGAGTTTTTCACTATCAGCAGAATGCTCAATAAGATGCATTTTATCTCTAAGCCACTGGACCACTGCTCCACCAATAAAGACAGAGCCTTCTAAAGCATAGGTAACTTTATTACCAATTTGCCAGCCCACTGTAGTTAATAAGCCCTTTTCACTTAAGGTGATTTTCTCACCAATATTCATTAACATAAAACAACCAGTGCCATATGTATTTTTAGATTCACCAACTTCAAAACAAGTTTGGCCAAATAAAGCGGCTTGTTGGTCTCCAGCTACCCCGTGGATATGGACTTTTTCCGAGAAGAAAGAAGCTTTTCCATAATCATATGAGCTAGGTAAAATCTTAGGCAACATATTCATTGGAATCTTAAATAACTCACATAACTCTTTATCCCAAGACAAAGTTTTGAGGTTAAGTAACATTGTTCTAGAAGCATTACTCACATCAGTAGCATGAACTGCCCCGTTAGTCATACGGTAAATGATCCATGAATCAATGGTGCCGAATAAGAGTTCACCTTTTTTAGCGCGTGCTTCTGCTCCAGAGACATGTTCTAAAATAAATCTAATTTTAGAGGCTGAAAAATATGGGTTAATTAATAAACCGGTTTTCTTATGGATAAAATCTTTATCTTTTTCGTAACGGTCACAAATTTCTGCGGATTGTCTAGATTGCCACACAATTGCAGGGCAAATCGGCATCATTGTCTTTTTATCCCAAACGACCGCGGTTTCTCTTTGATTGGTTATACCAATTGAATCAATATTCTTCCAAGTGATATTTTGTTTAACAAGAATTTCGTTAACAACATTAATAACGCTGACCCAAATATTTAAAGCGTCTGTTTCTACCCAACCAGAATGTGGGAAGTTACAAACCACTTCTTCTTGAGTCATGTTTACTACTCGACCGTTTTTATCAACAAGAATAGCTCTAGTACTTGTAGTGCCTTGATCAATTGTTAAAATGTATTTTTCCATGATTACTTACGACCTTTTAGCATTCTTTCAATATCAGAAACTTCTTTTTTTATCACTTTTGAGAGATTAACAGCTCCATCTTCCGTGATTAAAACATCATCTTCTATACGAACGCCGATGTGATCTTCAACAAAATATAAACCTGGTTCGACAGTAATAACGTTTCCTGGAACAAGTTTACGACTTCTATCACCGACATCGTGGGTGTCTAATCCTAAAAAATGAGAAACATTATGAATGTAATATTTCATGATGTCATCACCTTTAGAGATAAGTTTTCTTCTTAAACATTCACCTCTAAGAAAATCAATCGTGAATTCTTGAAGTTCCTTTAAAGTTAATCCTGGTTTAGCATAGCTAATTACAGCTTTGTTACATGCTAAAACGGCTTCATAAATCTCTTTTTGCTTTGCCAAGAATGTCCCAGACACTGGGAAAGTTCTAGAAATATCAGCATTATAGCCATGGTGTTTATAGCCAAGATCAAATAAAACAACATCATCGAATTCGATTAATTTATCTTGTTGAGTTATTGGATGATGTAGTGTTGTGGAATTTATTCCACTACCAACAATGGTCTCGAAAGATAAATCGTGACGGCCATGGGTCTTTCCGAAGAATTCAAAACGATCACTTAACTCGTGTTCGGAAACACCGATGTGCATGTTGTTTAAAAGCTCATTTATTCCTAAGCTAGTGCAGTTAATTGCCTCAACAAGTTCAGCGACTTCAGCATCTGATTTTACTAAACGTAAATCCACGATTAATGGATAAATATTGCAGAAACTTAAATGAGGGTATTTTTCTTCTAATTCTTTCTTATAAACTTGAGTGGACACTCCATTTTTAATCTTGAGTTCATCACTTAAATCTAGATATAAGTGAGAGATATTTCCATAGACATTATTTTCCTTAGATAGTCCCATCTGAAGCATTGCTTCAAAATTATTGTTTGAATAGACATTTGTGATTTGCGAGATTTCACTGGCTTTTTCAAAAGTTAATCTTTTCCCAGTCCATCTTTCTTTAAGTTCATTATGTTCATCTAAGAATAGGTATTCTTTTCTTTCTCCTGGGCATTTTACTAGCATAAGAACACTATTTTCTTGCTCAATACCAGTTAAATAAAAGAAATTACGATTAGCGTAAAAAGGGAAATTTTCATCTTCGCTTTTGATTTTTGCGCTTCCAGCAAAGATAAGCGCTAAAGAATTGTCTGGTAAAGAATCAAAGAGTTTGGCTCTACGGACATCAAATTCTTTCATTATTAATTCTCCTCCTTTATAACCGCTTCAGTGATAGGTTCAAATTCAGGGAATTCAATATATTCCACTTCGCCTTTATCAACCTTAGTTGCGTATTCGCTAACTAAAGGTAATTTGCCTAAGACTTTAAAGTCGAGTTTATTAGCAAATTCATCCAAATGAGATTCTCCAAATAAAGGAATCTTTTCTTCACATTTTGGACATTTCAGATAAGACATATTCTCCACAACACCTAAGACTTTGATTTTCATCATTCTTGCCATTTTGATAGCCTTAGTAACTACTAAAGACACTAAATCTTGAGGAGATGTGACAATGATTAAGTCATCAATTGGAATCATTTGGAATGTGGTTAAAGCAATATCACCAGTTCCTGGTGGCATATCGATTAATAAATAGTCCAAGTCTTCCCATAAAACATCTTCATAGAATTGTTTTACTAAATTTCCAAGAAGGACACCTCTCCAAATAATTGGTTCAGAGTCATCTTCTAATAAACAGTTTGCAGAGATAACTTGGATACCAGTTTTAGATTCAAGAGGATAGATAATTCCATCTTCTCCCATAGCCTTATCTTTTATTCCAAAGGCTTTAGGGATACTAGGACCAGTAACGTCAGCATCTAAAATACCTACTTTATAGCCTTTCTTATGCAAAGAAACTGCTAAATATGAGGTGATAAATGATTTACCAACTCCACCTTTACCTGATAAAACCGCGATAACGTGTTTAACGCTAGATCTATCGTTTAGTTTTGCTTTTTTAATTTCGCTTTCGCAATTGCCACTACTTGGGCAACCTTCACATTGATGATTACAATCTGCCATAATGATACCTTTCTTATTTTTCAACAATCGTTGAATGATTAACAGCTTCTACTCCGCTAGCTAAATATGTTCTTAGTAACCTAGAAGCACCAAGTTCACTGCCTCCAAAATAGCGAACCACAATAATAGCGACATCCACTAGATTCTTTTTGGTGAGTAATTCAAGTAATGGTCTACCTGCTGTTCCTTTAGGTTCTTTATCATCGGTGGATTTAGAATTAACACCGATTCGATAAGCATAGACCACATGTTTAGCTTTTGGATTAGCTTTTCTAATCTCTTCTAGTCTTTTCTTGAACTCTTCAACATCGCTAACTGGAAAAGCAAAGGAATAAAACTTACTTTTAAGTAGTTCAACATATCCTTGACCTTCTTTAGCAATAGTGAAATTAGACATATTTTACTAGTAAAATCTACCTTTCAACGTGCTTTTAGTGTATTATTTTTCTTAAGGAAAATAAAGATAATGTTTTCAAATGATGAAAATTTACCAAATAAAAATGAGCATAGAGGCGACTTATTAACGGACAAACACGCGCCTTTTTGTAACGCGAAGCTCGACATTTGGAAGGAAGCTCTTCTATTCGCTTTGGGTAACGTTTTTGTCTTATCTTTAATAACTGTAGTCGTTGGGGCTATATTTGTTTCTATGAATGAAATCGATAAAGCTGGCGCCAAAGCATTGGTTAGTTATTCGGTTTTATTCGCTATTCTTGCCGCAGTAGTTGGAGTTGATATCAAAAAGCTACTACCTAAGTTTAAAAACTGGGTGCCTTATGTTGTTGGTTTAGCAGTTGGGGCAACTATATTATTATTTGATCAAAACTACATGAGATTAGTTAACCTATTTTATCACACAGGGACTGGAGGTAATGAAACCGCTATTAGACAAATAATTGCAAGATATCCATTTCCCTCAATATTAATTTTTGGAATCGTTGGTCCGATTTGTGAAGAACTCACATATCGCGTTGGTATGTTTAATTTAGTAAAAAGATGGAATCGCGTTGCAGCTTATATTGTAACTGGTATCATTTTTGGACTTATTCACATGGACTTTGGTGGTAATATTGCTACAGAATTTATTATATTGCCAACATATATCGCTCCTGGCTTATTGCTCTCATTAGCATATGATTTATATGATTTGCCATGTTCTTTAACAGCGCATCTCACTAACAACTTATTCGTTATTATTGGACAGGTAATACTACTCAATTCATGAAAAAAATCGCATTTTTATCGTCTTTTTGGATTAAGGTCCTAGCAATTATCTTTATGACTCTAGATCACCTAGGGATGTATTTTGCAATGCAATATCCTTTAAATCAGACGATGATTGAATTATCAAATATTTTTAGAATTCTTGGTCGCTTGGCTTTACCTTTATTTATCTTTTTAATAGCGGAAGGTGTAAGACACACAAAAAACTTTAATAAGTACATGTTAAAGTTAGGAATTATAGGCTCTATTATTTCTATTGTCTTTATTTTATTTACCTTTACAAACTTATTTCCTGGAGCAACTCCAATCTATAGAAATGGCAATATCTTTATTGATTTAATCTTAACAGCAATAGCGATATATTGTCTTAAACACCCGAATAAAAAAGTTAAATTACTTACACTACTTCCACTAATTTATTCCATAGTCTCTTTTGTAGTTAAAGGAGTCGAAGTTGGTAACACTATTGAAATACACTGGTTCCCATATTTCCTTAATATGCAATATGACTGGGTATCCGTTTTATTAGGGCTAGGCTTTTATTTCTCTTATAAATTTAGTGATATATTTATTGAATATTTAGAAGAGAAATCTGGCATCTCAAAAGATATTTGGATTGAAAATGGCAGTTATAGATTTGTCACTAATTTATTCTTTATATTAGTCAATGTTGTTGTTATTACTGCCCAATTCACCTTTATCTATTTATGGCCTAAAGGCGTATATTGGGATGCAGGCATTCAGCTATATGCTATACTTTCTGGTGCATTACTTTTGTTTTATTCAGGCAAAAGAGGCTATAATGCTAAGTGGTTCCAAATTGGAACTTACATTTATTACCCATTACACATATTAATTATCGCCATTATATTTATTATTCAAAACGGAGGATTATAAGATGATTAAGCACATTGAAACACAAGAAGAATTAAAAGAATTACTTTCTAAAGGAGATGTCTTATTAGACTTCTTTGCTACCTGGTGTGGACCATGTAGAATGTTAGGACCAGTGTTAGAAGGATTAGACGGCAAAGACGACTTTAATGTCCAAATCGTTAAAGTTGATACTGATGAAGCTCCAGACCTTGCTATGGCCTTCCAAGTCGAAAGTATTCCAACTTTATTCTTTTTCTCAGAAGGAAAAGCTGTAAGAAAATATTCAGGTTTCTTAAGAGAAGATCAAATTAGAGAATTTTGTAAGAAATAATTTGATATAATTAAGCGTCTGTTATAAAATAACATTCGCTGAAATGCAGGTGTAGTTCAATGGTAGAACTTCAGCCTTCCAAGCTGAATACGCGGGTTCGATTCCCGTCACCTGCTCCAAATTACAAAAAAACAGACCATTTAGGTCTGTTTCTTTTTTACTGTAGCAAGTTTGTAATTAGTTTGACAATGATTTTATTTCATCTGGATTCTTTTTTGATTAACTGCATATCCTTGGATTAAGTAATCTTTTAATACTTTGTTGGCCCATTTTCTAAAAAGAATGCCTCTTTTTGACCTTATTCGATAGCCAACAGAAATAATCATATCCAAGTTATAAAAATTTACATTACGTTTGACTTGTCTTTTTCCTTATGCTTGAACTACCGAAGATTCCTCGGTTGTTGAGTTATCAAGTTCTCCTTCTTTATAGATACCCGCAATTTGTCTTTTAATACTTTGTTGGCCCATTTTCTGAAAGCAATGCCGCGTTTTGGTTTGACACGATAATCAACAGAAAATATTACATCTAAGTTGTAATAGACAGGTGGCTTATAATTTGGATTGCCTTCATTTTAACTTTTATGCATTTTTTGCATAGAAGTAATTTGGTTATTTAAGTTATGCGGGTTCGATTCCCGCCACCTGCTCCAGAAGACTAAAAAACAGTGCTAACACTGTTTTATTTTATTCCAAGTATTTTCTTTTTCGCTATAGCGAACTCTTCGTCTGTTAGAGCACCTTTTTCATGTAAAGCAGCTAATCTTTCAAGCTCAGAAATGCAGTTATCTATTTTTGGTTCTGGCTCGACTTCAACAGAAGGTTCTTCAATTACTTTTTTATTCACTCTTTGTACTGCGTCATAGAGAAGTTTTCTTAATGTGTCAGCTTTATATAAATATAAATTAATCTTTTCGCCGTTTTTTAATGAAACAATGACAGTCTTTTTTATTCCATATAAAATCTTAACGTCATCAATATCTTTATAAAAGATTTTAAACCCTTCTCCAGTGCTACGATTAATCCATTCACAATATTCATCGTAGAAATTTATATGGCCGTCACCTTTACTAGAGTCACAAACCATTCTTTCGTTAGGCATCTCAAGCATAAGCATTTCCTCTTTCTTTAAATGCTATCTGCCTGACACCAGGTATGAACTGCATTAATAAGTTCATTATAGTGTTCAGCGTCTTTTTCAGGAGTCAACTCATGGTGCTCACTGTTACGGAAATAGATATAGTTTTTTCCACTAGCAGCAGTATAAGAGGTAATTCCTTTAGCTTCCAAAGCTGTTTGTAAAGTTGCGTACTGATTAATTCCAACAATAGAATCTTTGCCAGCATAAGCGCAGATGATTGGGAATTTAGATGCTTCATCAGCCTTGTTTATCCAGTAAGTAACAGAAAGTTGATCTTCTCCACCATCATTAGCAATCATATTGACATAAGCAGAAGCATTTGAATTAGTAACATAATCCTCTGATTCATCAGTAGCGGCTTTAACTTCTTCTAAAGTATATGGAAGCCCACACATTCCATTAGCAATTCTAAATGTTTGATAATCAGTCCATCTCTTGCCGCCTTCTCCAGCAATGGTTAATTCGCTTAAGTTACTATTTTGAGCGGCAATCGCATTTTTATCTAACCCCGCATCTAAAACGGCATCAGTTGGGTTAGTAAATGCCTTCCATGTATTTGGCTTAATATCAACTGGACCGACAGCGTCAACAATAAATTTAATTGGTAAGGCAGATTCTTTTCCACGAGAATAAGCATATAACATTGATAAGTGCGCTCCTGAAGAGGCTCCACCAATAACAAGTTCAGATTTAGAAGTATCAAATTCTAGGCTAGTTAAAATAGATTTAATTGATTTGATGCAAGCATCAATTTCATCTAAATTACGGAAGATTGATAAAGAAGAATCGTCCATCGCTCTACTTAACAAAGTGTATTTAATAGTCGCAGTGACATATCCTTTTTTAGCAAATTCGTGGATATATGGATTAACATCAGTTTTAAATCCTGAGACCCATGCTCCACCATGGATAAATAAGATGACTGTGTGTTTACCAGTTCTAGAAGCAGAAGTAGGAACATATAAGTCATAGTTATTATTTGAGCTTGTCGCATTAGGATAATCTTGATCATTATTAATGTGATAGCCCATATGATGAGAACCACCTTCTTTATATGTATTAGCAATAGTATAGGTATCAGTAGCTTGATTATAAGTACCATAAGATAAGTTTTTAAAAACCAAAGAATGAAGCTCTGTATCTTCTTTACCAACAACTCCACCAGCAACTACTGAACCAGAAGGAATCTCTTCCTCTTCATCATATTCTGGGTTATAGATATTTGGCTCCATAATGTCATCATCATTAAATAATGCACAGCTAGATAAAGCTAACGTACCACTTAAAAGCAAAACAGAAAGTAACATTTTCTTATTCATTGATAATTACCTCCTTTGGCTTATGCATTTTATTTAGACGATTCTTTTTATATTCCTTCTTTGTTGAGTGGGCGATGATTGTATAAACAATAGCAAATACTATCATTCCTAAGAAAATCATTGAAGGAATTAAGCAAGAGGTTCTAGGAGCAATTGCAAAACTTTTTACTGGAGCACCAACTAAAGCTCTTTGAATAACAGGCAAACCTGGAAGATAGAACTTAGCGAATATTGTTAAGCCTAAGCCAAGAACAACTTGTAAAGAGCCAATAATCCAGAACCATGGGCCAAATATTGTCCAAGGCTTTTCTCTAGAAAATGTTCTCGCTAAAGTAATTATGAATAATATTCCCCAAATCGCTGCAAAGACGATAACAGCAATAAATAAACCTAAGCTAACATAACCAACGATTTGATAGAAAGCATCAGGAAGGACAGTTTCAACATAAAGCTTAGATAATCTTTCAGCGTATTGAGCTTTTGTCTCTGTGGCTTTTTGGTCTAATTCACTTGGATCGATCGTAGAAGAACTGGCTAATTCTTCTTTTAGAAGTTTTGCTAAGAAAACATAAGAAACTTGACTAACTCTAATAAAAGTTTGTCCGTCCTCTTTAATTAAACCAGCTTGATTAATGATGTTAATAAAGCCGTTTTTTATTTCTTCTTTCATTTCGGGAGTTAAAGAATCTTCGCTAACTTCTCCTCCGGTAGCCGCACCAGCTTCAGCAAGAGATGTTTTTAATCTTTCAAAGATAACATCAACAAAGGAATCAATTGAACAGCCATCATCAATAGAAGCATGTTCAGGATCATCTGGTTTATTAGCAGCATCATATAAAGCTTTGGCAAATCCTCTAAAGTAGTTTTCATTCATACCAACTTCTTCCATGATGTCGGTTGCACTGCTAGTAGCGTGAGGGTTATCATCAAGAGCTTTAACGATTTGTTTATAAACTTCTTTTTTAGCAATACCTCTTAAAACAGTTCTCACTGTGTATTCAGTTAAAATTTCAACAGGTTCATGTAAATCAGTAAAAAATTCACTGACATTACCTTCGATGAGTTCTTGGTTAATTAAATCCTTGTCTTGTTTACCCATCAAGGTATTAGCCTCAGTAAAGCTAATATCAAACTTAATAGATAAATTAATGTGATCAACACCTAAAACATGGGCAAAATCAATCTCACCAATATAAGGTTCTTTTAAAATTGGGTCTGTTTCAGTTGCAGGGATGGAGTTATTAATTTGATCTGCAATGTTATTAAAATATTTCTCGATAAAGACAGTGTCAAAAGATAATCGTGAATTAAATGAGAATGTTGAATTAACAAAAAGAAGGGCAATTGCTAGTCCTGAAATACCGAGAATTAAGAAATTGAAAATTCGGATAACGGTTTTCATATATTAAGTCTTTCTATTTATTATAATAATAGATTCATGCAATATTGAATAGAATTGTTTATCTTTTTGTGAACTCAACCTTTGACAAAAAAGAGACATTTCCGTCAACTTTGCCAATAATCACTTCTGGATTATTTTTATTGGAATATATTTCTATTTCACTTGGATGAGTGATTTCTTTTTCGTAATTTAATAAAATTCTTTTAACTTTGTTATCTATATAAAACGCCTCATCATGAGTGTTTAAAATATAATCATAATAGAAAGTATTGTTGATATGAATATTCATATCTAATTCACTTTCTTTAGTTGAACGTTTTTCTACTAAATAATTAGCTTCCTCATTTATTTTAAGCGGCATATCTAAATCAAAAGATTCACTTTTAGTAGTGAAAGAC
Organism: uncultured Caryophanales bacterium; assembly: GCA_946647665.1. Lineage (GTDB taxonomy): Bacteria > Bacillota_I > Bacilli_A > RFN20 > CAG-826 > UBA2450. The sequence goes on along the minus strand of CAMPCW010000001.1, from coordinate 17,918 downwards.
GCATCTTTAAAGGGACGAAGAATAATTCTTCTAGTGTTAAAATTCACCACTACCCAAGTTGAGGAAATATTCACTAAAAGGTTACCATGTTTATCATAAACTTGGAAAAATCTAGGAAACATAAAACCTTTAGTTTCTCCTGGATGAGTAGAAATAATATATTTTTCTTTTAGCTTAGGAAGTCGATTAATCACCATATCATAACGAACGACAACCCAAATATTATTGTCTTTCATTAATACATCACGATCGATCTTTAGCTTTTTTGCGTGACTCTCAGCGACATTTTGCATATGCCACATCAATTTAGAGATTCTAATCTCTCCAAATGCGTCGACTTCATCTTTTTTAACAACAAACTTTTCTTTATACATGTGAGATATTATAGACCAATATAAGAAAAAAGGTGATGATTTTAATCACCACCTTAAACTTACATCTTAGAAATGACAAGTTTATCATCTACATAATCGAGTAAGTACTTGTATTTAGTAGAGATATTGCCCTGAATAATTTCTTTAGCAATTAAAGTCTCGACATTATTTTGAATAAATCTCTTTAAAGGTCTAGCTCCAAAGGTTGGAGAGTACGCACTATCTAAGATATATTGTTTGACCTTATCGGAGAATTCAAAGGAATAATAGTTTTCCTTTAATCGGTTATTAAGAACATTTAAGAGTTTCTCCACAATCTTATATTGATTATCTTTAGTAAGTGGATTGAAGTAGATAATTTCATCAATACGGTTTAAGAATTCTGGTTTGAAGGTTTGATGAATTAAAGTGTCCACTTCTTTTCTTTTGCCGTTTAGTAGATATTCACTACCGAGGTTACTTGTCATAATGATAATCGTATTTTTGAAATCGACCACTCTTCCTTGAGAGTCAGTTAATCGACCGTCATCAAGAATTTGAAGTAACAAATTAAATACTTCAGGATGTGCTTTTTCGATTTCATCGAATAAGACGATAGAATAAGGATTTCTTCTCACTTTTTCCGTTAATTGTCCGCCTTCTTCATAGCCCACATATCCTGGTGGGGCACCAATTAATCTAGAGGTCGAATATTTCTCCATGTATTCACTCATATCGATTCTTACCATATGAGTTTCACTATCAAAGAGTAGCTCTGCTAGACTTCTAGCCACTTCAGTTTTACCAACTCCTGTAGGACCTAAGAACATAAATGATCCAATTGGTCGATTTTGATCTTTAATCCCTGCTCTTTGACGGATAATCGCATCACTTACTAGTTTAAGGGCTTCATCTTGACCGATTACTCTTTTTCTAAGTTGCTCTTCTAGATGCATGACTTTCTCTTTTTCACCTTGAGAGATTTTACTTAAAGGAATGTTAGTAATCTTAGAGACAATCTTTGCGATTTCTTCTTCTGTCACTACTTCAGAAAGAATCTTTTTATCTTTATTTGCTTCTTCTAATTCCTTAATCTTTTTCTCTAACTCAGGAATATCTTTATATTGAAGCTTAGAAGCCTTTTCATAATCAGCGTTATAAAAAGCGTTGTCTAAATCAAATCTTAATTTATCTAAAGCAGTTTTTTGCTCTTTAATCTTAAGATTAGCTTCTTTTTCTTTAAGCCACTTAGAGTTCATCTCTTCTTGTTCTTTTTTAAGTGATTCAAGATTAGAATTAATCTTTTCTAATCTCTTTTTAGAGGATTCATCGCTTTCTTTTTCTAGGGCGTATTTTTCAATCTCTAATTGTTTGATTTTTCTACCTAGTTCATCTAGCTCAATTGGGGTAGATTCAAGTTCCACTCTAATTGAAGCACAGGCTTGATCGATTAAGTCGATAGCCTTATCTGGTAGATATCTACTAGTGATATATCGATTACTTAAAGACACTGCTGCGACAATCGCATTATCAGTAATTTTCACTCCGTGATGGGTTTCGAATTTTTCTTTAAGTCCACGAAGAATAGAAATGCTATCTTCTACAGATGGTTCATTAACTAAAACTTGTTGGAATCTTCTTTCTAGAGCTCGATCTTTTTCAATATAAAGTCGATACTCTTTTAAAGTAGTTGCACCAATACAATCGATTTCTCCTCTAGCAAGCATTGGTTTAAGCATATTAGAAGCATCAAGCGCTCCTTCGGTTTGACCAGCGCCCACAATTAAATGGATTTCATCAATAAAGAGAATGATTTGACCTTCAGAATTCTTAATTTTATTAAGAACAGCTTTAAGTCTTTCTTCAAATTCTCCTCGATATTTCGCTCCTGCAACTAACGCTCCCATATCCAGTTCATAAATCATTTTATTTTTTAAACTAGTAGGGACATCATCTTTAACAATTCTTAAAGCTAAGCCTTCAATAATCGCGGTTTTACCAACACCTGGTTCACCAATTAAGATGACGTTATTTTTATTTTTTCTACTTAACACTTCGATGATTTGATGAATTTCTTCATCTCTACCAATGACCGGATCAATTTTTCCTTCCCTGGCAGCTTTAGTCACATCACGACCAAATTTTTCTAAGATATTTTCATCTTGGGAATAATCTTCCATACCTTGCATATTGTTCATAATTTGTGACCTCCTTTTTAGCACTCTCTTTGCTTAAGTGCTAATTATATTATAGTCTATTTTTGGCACTCGTCAATAGAGAGTGCTAAAATTTTTAAAATAGTTGCAATATTATTATCCTTATATAAATATAAATATATGAACTTCGAACTACTTGTAGCCACTAATAACGCTCACAAATTAAAAGAAATTAGAGAAATTTTATCTCCTCATCATATTACAGTCTACGGGATGAAGGATTTAAATATTGATATTGGTGACGTTATTGAAGACGGCAAAAACTATTATGAAAACGCATTAATTAAAGCTAAAGCCCTACAACAAGTCAGTAAAATGCCCATTATTGCCGATGATTCTGGATTAGAAGTTTTAGCGTTAAACAATAAGCCAGGTCTATTCTCTGCTAGATTTGCCAAAGAATGTGGAGGACATTTGGAGGCCTTTAAAGAATTAGATAAAGAATTAAAAGATAAAGACCGCTCTGCAAGATTTATCTGCGATATTGTTCTTGTTAATGTTGAAAATAAGCCACTTCTTTTTGAAGGAATAGTTCCAGGAAGAATTGGCTACGAACCAGATGGGACAACAGGATTTGGTTACGACCCTATATTCATATGTGACGAACTTAATAAGAGCTATGCTTCATTAAGCGAAGAAGAAAAAAACCGGGTCTCTCACCGCGGTAAAGCTCTAAAGAAACTACTAACTTATCTAAAGATAAATAACTACGCATCTTAAACGATACGTAGTTTTCTTTTCTTTAAGGTTAGCTTCCAAGAAATGCTTAAAATAAATAAGATTGTCGCGGTAATAAAGAATAAAATGCTACCGCCTAAGAACAAATAGAAGAAGATTGCTTGATCTTTAAATAAGATTGTAGCAGCAATTCCTCCACCCATAATAAGGTAGAAAATAATTGAGAAGACTAAAGCCACCTTTTGAGACACCACTACTCTAGTATAGTCTTTAAAGATTTCATCTTTGATATAACGTTTATGTTTCTCATTGATATCTAAAGAAGACAAACGGTAGCGATTTAAGTGAGTGTTGGTCTTTCTTTTGGTGGATTTATCAATAACAGTATTGCCGTTAATCGTCTTAACATAATGATAAGGAGTGCCATCACAAACATAAGTATCGGTATGAAGAGTTTTCTTTTTCTTTTCGATATTATGCTCGAGCATATTGACGATAACTTCTACTTGACTAGACTTATAACTCTTTTTAATGCTTTTAATAATTGAAAGAATTAATTCTTTCATCTTAACGACATCATGAAGATGTGACCAATATAGTTTCAAACAATCAAAATCATAAAAATATGATTTAAATGTTAACTTCTTTTGAAGTGAGGAATCATATTCATCCAAAGCGAAATTGATCTTCTTTAAGAAAAAGATAAAGTCATCAATATTACAACCCTCATAAGGGGTATTTTCTAATAAAGTATAGGCTTCCGCTAAATAGGATTTACGAACTTTGCCCATATAAATAAGGCAAAGAATTCTACCAAGAAGAGCGTGAGCTTCTTTAGCTTCGAGTTCAATAACTTCAGCGTATTGGGAATAAGCAAGAACAGGGTCACAAGTAACAAATAAAGTATTATCTGCTTTTAAAAGCATGTTGTTAATTAATTCAGTGTAACCATCAATCGCCACTTTTGGTTCCACTTCTTTCATACAGATTGGACAAAAACAAGTCGAAGCTTCAGGATTAACTGGGAAGATACGACGGTCCACTCTATGAGTTATGCAATATGGACATAAGCCTTTTCTTGTCGCCATAATTGCTAAAATTATACAATAATTTTGAAAAATAGAAATAAAAATATAGAATGTTTATATGAAATTTGTCTCTAGCCCTGAACTTAATAATTATCTAAGCGAATTGCTAGATAAGCATGAACTTAATCTCTCTATTTCTGATTTATTAGGAAATATCTTTTCTAATTTAGAAATTACTAATAGTAAAGAAATTAACTTATTAAGCGAAAGATTTAATAGCGATAAACACGAAGTGTTTCTTTCTAAAATTAGTGACTATTTAGATATTGATTTATCTATCGAAGATAATGAAGAAATCTTTAAAAAATATATTGAAGGTTCAATTCACGAATTAGAGACTTCCAAATATTTAAATAACGACTACTATAGGCTAGTTAAAGCTAATCCTATTAAACTTGGAAAATATGAACTTGTTTGGGACCACTACGAACCTTATGAAATATTTGCATATAAAGATATGAGTCAAGTTGACTATATAGAAATTAATTTCTTAGGCTATTTTAAAGAAAAATTCCCATTTTTAGCCCTAAATTACCAAGGGGTGACTTGGATGAATATCACACCTAATGAGATTGAAACTATGGAAAATTCAATTAAGAAGATTAAAGGCAAAGTTATAGTCTTTGGTCTAGGATTAGGCTATCTTCCATTTATGATTTCAAATAAAAAAGAAGTCACTTCTATTAAAGTAATTGAAAATGATCCTATAATCATCAAATTATTTAATGATAATCTTTTAGATTATTTCCCAAATAAAAATAAAATTGAAATTATTAAAGATGATGCTCTTAATTATTTAAATAAAGATTTAAAAAGCGACTATGCTTTTATAGATTTATGGCACTCTCCAGAAGATGGATTAGAACTATTTTTGAAATTCAAAAAAAGCGAGAAACACTCGAAGTCCACAACATTTTTATACTGGTTAGAATCTAGCTTCTATTTATATTTAAGAAGATTGATGATGAGTTTAATTGAAGAGACTTTAGATAAGCAAAAAGTCGACTACAACAAAGAAAAAAGTTATGAAGATCACATCATAAATATCTACTATAAGAAAACAAAAGACCTTGTCATTAATAACAAGGCCCAGTTAGATAATTTGTTAACTGATAAATCTCTATTAGATTTACTTCTTGATGACTGATAGATATTCAGTCATTTTTTGTACTCTGCTATAGAGTTGTTTAATATCTTCACCAACAAAGAATTCACGGTCATAATATAAAACTTTACCGTTAATCATTGTCATTTTCACAACATCTTTTTCACCAGCATAAACAAGGTTATTAATAATATTATTAATTGGTTGCATGCTTGGTCTAGATAAATCAATCATGATAATGTCAGCTAATTTGCCAACTTCAAGAGTATCGGCGTCTTTTAAATTCATCGCTTTGGCTCCGTTTATGGTGGCCATTTTTAAAACCTCAAAAGCTGGAATAGAAACAGGATCTTTGAGCACTAACTTTTGTAAACCGGTAACAAGATACATTTCTCTAAACATATCTAGCGCGTTATTACTAGCAGGTCCATCAGTGCCTAACGCTACCGTGACCCCTTTAGATAATAACTTTTTAATTTCCGCCACCCCACTAGCGAGTTTCATATTACTAGCAGGATTTGAAACAACAATCACATTTCTATTTTTAATGATTTCGATATCATTATCATCAAGATATACCCCGTGGAATATCGCTCCACCACGATCAAAGAAATGTAAGTCGTCAAAGAATTTCATTGGGCGAATGCCTCTACGAGAAAGACAATCACTTACTTCTTGAGCGGTTTCACTTAAGTGGGTATAGAAAGGTAAACTAGTTTCATCTAATAATTCTTTAGTGGTTTTAAACATCTCATCTGTTGGAGTGTATTCGCTATGTAAACCAATAACCGCTTTCACTAAGCTATCTTTATCTTCGTTACATTTAATTAATTCATAACAAGTTTCTTTATTTCTACTTTCTGGATCATACATGATAAGATTGACTGCTCTAAAGCCATACTCTTTACATGCTTTTTCAAATTCTTCTGGGAAGAAATATTGATCAATAACTCCAGTAATACCACTAGTTAAATATTCAAGTAAAGCCACTTTTGCTAATTCATAAACACAGCCTTTATATAAGTTATTTTCTCTAGGGAAAATTTCTTTAAATAACCAATCATGTAAAGCAGAATCATCAGCTTTACTACGTAAAAATGTCATCGCACTATGAGTGTGGGCATTTTTAAAGCCAGGCATTAATAAATTACCTTCACAGTCGATAACCTTATCGTATTTAGCGTTAAGGTCTACTTGAGGGCCAATCTCACTAATTCGGTTATCGTTAATAACAATATGACCTTCTCTAATTCGGTCATCTTTCATGGATAAAATTTTGGCGTTTTTAAGTAATGTTTTCATATATTCAAATTATAAAGAAAATCCCTTTAGTTGTCTAAAAGGATTTATCTAGATTAATTTATTTGCCCTCGTAGGCCTCTTTTAGAATTTGTTTCATGTCTTCCACTAGAGGGACTCTAGGGTTACATGGAGAACATTGATCTTCAAACGCTAATACGGCAATGCGGTCAATATGAGTGTAGAAGTTATCTTTATCAATGCCAGTGTCTTTAAAGCAAGTGGCTAGACCAATATCTTTAGCTAAATCTTCACATGCTTTAGCAAGAGATTCCACACCTTGTTCTGGAGTATCAGCCTTTAAGCCAAGGAGTTTAGCGATATCTTGATATTTCTTATCGGCACAATAATGATTATATTTTGGCCAGACACTAAGTTTAGTTGGTACTTGTCCATTATATCTAATAACGTGTGGCAATAAGATTGAGCAAGCTAGGCCGTGTACTGTATGGAACTCCGCCCCAACTTTATGGGCCATAGAGTGAGTCATTCCAAGGAATGCATTAGCAAATGCCATACCAGCAATAGTAGCGGCGTTATGCATCTTTTCTCTAGCTTCTAAATCATGTTGTCCGTTTTTTACACATCTTGGTAAATATTCAAAGACTAATTGAATAGCTTTTAAAGCTAAGCCGTCCGTATAATCACTAGCCATCACGCTTACATAAGCTTCAATCGCGTGAGTAAGAACGTCCATACCAGTCATCGCGGTTGGTCGAGCTGGTAAATTTGTAGTAAATTCTGGATCAACAATAGCTATTGTTGGAGTTAAAGAATAATCAGTTAAAGGATATTTTTTGTTATTCTTCTTATCGGAAATAACCGCGAATGGAGTGACTTCACTACCTGTTCCGGAAGTTGTAGGGATACAAATGAGTCTACTTCTATTACCTAATTCAGGGTATTTGAAGGCTCTTTTTCTAATATCCATAAACTTTTGTTTTAAATCATCAAAGTTCACTTCTGGATGTTCATAGAATAGCCACATACCTTTAGCAGCATCCATAACCGAACCACCACCTAAAGCAATAATGGTGTCTGGTTGGAAGATTTTCATTTGTTCTGCTCCCTTACGGACTGTCTCGATATCTGGATCTGGTTCCACATCGCAGAAAAGCTGCATTGTAACTTTGTTACGTCTAGAATTAATTTGTTCAGCAACCTTCTTAAAGAAGCCAAATTCCACCATTGAAGTATCAGTAACAATAAAGACTTTTTCCATGTCTTTACAGGATTTTAAATATTGAATTGAATTTCTCTCAAAATAAATTTTGCGAGGGACCTTAAACCATTGCACAGTGTTTCTCCTTTTACCAACTTTCTTAATGTTGATTAAATTAACCGCGGAGACATTACCTCCGATTGAATTTCTACCATAACTTCCACAACCTAAAGTTAAAGATGGAAGGAAGGAATTATAGACATTACCAATTCCTCCAAAGGTAGCAGGAGAATTCCAAATAATTCTCATCGCTAATACTTTATCGCCAAATTTATCGGCTAAAGATTGTTCAGCGCAGTGGATTGCAGCACTATGGCCTAACCCGTTAAAGGCTACCATTTGCGCTGCTCTTTCAATGCCTTCATCTTCGTTATTAACTTTAAAGAAGGCTAATACCGGAGATAATTTTTCTCTACTAATTGGTTCACTTGGTCCGACAACTTTACATTCCACACCAATAACAGATGTATCTTTTGGAACACTAAAGCCGGCTTGTTCAGCAATCCACCAAGCTGGTTTACCAACGATATCAGGGTTAAGTTTTGCACCTTCCACCCCTTCGTCTCCAACTGCATAACCAAACATATATCTAGATAATTTCTTCTTTTCTTCTTCATTTACAAAGTAAACCTTGAATCTTTTAAATAATTCAATGGCTTGTTTATAAATTTCTTTATCGATAATCGCCGCTTGTTCAGATGCGCAAATCATTCCGTTATCAAATGATTTAGATAAAACGATATCATTAACTGCTTGTTCAACATTGCATGATTTATGCATATAAGCAGGTACGTTACCTGCACCAACACCCATTGCAGGTTTCCCACAGCTATAAGCTGCTTTAACCATAGCGTTACCACCAGTAGCTAAAATAGTAGCCACACCTGGATGATTCATTAATAATGAGGTTGCTTCCATACTTGGATGTTCAATCCATTGAATGCAGTTTTCAGGAGCTCCAGCAGCAACAGCGGCGTCTCTCATAATAATCGCAGCTTGTTTAGAACATTGTTGAGCGCTTGGATGAAACGCAAAAATAATTGGATTTCTTGTTTTAATGCAAATTAAGGATTTAAAGATCACTGTACTAGTAGGATTAGTAACTGGAGTAATACCACATATCACACCAATTGGTTCAGCGATTTCAGTAATTCCAGTAACTGGATCTTCAGAAATGACACCAACAGTCTTTAAATGACGCATATTATTTACAACATATTCGCAAGCGAATAAGTTCTTTGTTGCTTTATCTTCAAAGACCCCTCTTTTTGTTTCGTCAATAGCGGCTTGAGCAAGAGTGCCATGATGGTCTAATCCACTAACAGACATTTTTGCAACAATATAATCGATTTGATCCTGTGTGAAATTAGAAAATTCTTTTAACGCTACTTGAGCTTTACTAACTAATTCATTAACTTCGTCTAAAGGTGAAATAGTTTCTTCTTTTTTAACATTATTAACAGGTTTTTTAGCATCACTAGGAATATTCCATGTTTTTCCAGTTAAAAAAGCACCTTCAACTTTGCCTTCTGCACAATAATTACGGATACTTCGTTCAGAAAGCTTCCATTTTTTGGCAGTTTCGGCGACTGACATGTATTTCATATTTTTATTACCTCTGGTTATAATATAAGCTCTTTAACGGCAATATGCAACTGATATGAATTTTATTTGCCGATAAAGGAAAATTTAGACCTTAAAAATCAAAAAATAAATTATATATTTAATAAAAAGTATTAAATGTGTTATGATATGTAGCGTTCACAAGAACTGGAGTAGTACCCAAGTTGGTGAAGGGGCTTCCCTGCTAAGGAAGTAGATCGGGCAACTGGTGCGAGAGTTCGAGTCTCTCCTACTCCGCCACTAATAAAAATCCCTTGAGCAATCAAGGGTTTTATTTTGCTGACAAACTATAAGTTTATATTCAATAGTTCACTTGGTTTATTGATATGTATACCAGCTTTATTAGTGAGAAAATCTTCATTTCTATGGAAACCATAGTCTACAAGTATCAGTTTTACTTCTGCATTACTAGCGGACAAGATATCCACTTCACTATCACCAATATAAACTGTATCTGTTTTATTTACTTTTAAAGTATTAATAATTTTATTAATCATTGATGGATCTGGTTTAATTGGACTAACCCCATCATCTCCAAGAATCATATCGAATATATTTGGATATAAAGTATTAACTAGATCTATCGCAATTTTATCTAACTTATTAGTAGCGACCGCTAAAAGATGTCCTTCTTTTTTAAGTATTCTTAAAGTTGTTAACATTCCTTTATAGCGGTAAGAATAATCTAGATAATGTTTAGAATAATATTCTCTAAAATCTATCAAACATTGTTTAGCTGCTTCTAAATCTTCTGTTGGTAAACTTCTTAAAAATGTTTTGAAAATGCCGTTACCAATCGCTTTAGAGGTATGGGCTACACTTTTACTAGGATAGCCATTTTTATTTAAAGCGTAGTTAATTCCTCTATTTAAATCTTTAACGGTATTTACCAAAGTACCATCTAAATCAAATATATATAGTTTAGGAGTCATAATTAGATTATTAGTATACATCAAAATATATTTATGGGTGGTTAAGAATTATAAATAATGCAATAATTATCACTAAGAGGATATAGATATGAAAAAGAAACTATTAATTCTAGGGGGAACTGGTTTTTTAGGTTACTACACCACTATGTTGGCACTCAAAAAAGGATATGAAGTCGGCTCTATCTCTTTAAACGATGTCAATTTAGATGGATGGTATCCAAAAGAAGTTGATGTTAGATTTACTGATTTATTTGAAACCGACGAAGATACTTTGACCGAAATGTTTAAAGGCTACGACTATATGATTTACTCTGTCGGACCAGATGATAGAGAAACTCCTAAAGCCCCTGCCTATGAATATTTTCATCGAAGATTAGTTGTCGAATGCGCAAAATGTTTTAGAGCAGCGGAAAGAGCTGGCATTAAAAAGGCAGCCTGCTTTAATTCATATTTTGCTTATTTTGATAGAAGATATCCAGAGATGAAACTCGCGGAAAAACACCCATATATTAGATGTCGTGTTGAACAAGCTAAATTATTAAATGAACAAAAGAAAAAGATGGAAGTTGTGATGCTTGAGTTCCCATATATTTTTGGTACCATGCCAGAAAGAATGCCGATTTGGAGAGATGTCTTCCTTGATAGATACGTAAACGGTCATAAATTCATCTTCTTCCCTAAGGGAAGCACCACTATGATTGCCGTTGAACATATCGCCGAAGCCGCTATTGGAGCGATCGAATATGGAAAAGACGGAGAAAAGTATCCAGTTGGCGATGAAAATAAATCTTTTGACTTCATGTTAAACACCATGACTGGAGCGGTCTTAAAGAAACCAAGAAAAATTATTCATCCAGGTAAGACCTTATGCGCTATGGGTGGAAAGATGGTTGCTAAAAAAGAGATGAAGAAAGGACTGGAACCAGGACTTAACTTCAAACTTGTAATGAAAGAGATTATGTCAGGAGATAAATGCTGTATTGAACCTGAAGTAATGGATAAAGTCGCTTCAGAACTTCATATTGGTAGAGGCGGCTTAAAAGAAGCGATAGAAAAGACCATGCACCGCTGCTATCCAGAAGGAACATTTAAATAGAATAAATTATTGAAATCATCTTCTAAAGAAGGTGATTTTTTTATACAATAAATACATGTCTACATTAAAGAAACAATATATCGCTATTGATCTAAAATCTTTTTATGCATCCGTAGAATGTATGGAAAGAAATTTAGATCCTTTAAAGACTCATTTAGTAGTAGCAGATCCTACTAGAACTGATAAAACTATTTGTCTAGCAGTGTCTCCTTCTTTAAAACAATATGGTCTACCAGGAAGATGTAGATTATTTGAAGCTAAAGAAGCAGTTAAAAAGATTAACTATCAAAGAATTAAAAAAGCTCATAATCATAAATTTGAAGCAAAAAGTTTTAATGATGACCAATTAAAAAGAAACCCATCATTAGAATTAGATTTTGTTATAGCCCCACCACAGATGGCTAAATATATCCAAAAGAGCACAGAGATATATAAAATATATCTAAAATACATTGATAGCGAAGATATCCACGTCTATTCAATCGATGAGGTCTTTATCGATGTCAGTAAATACTTAAAGACTTATAAAAAGACTGCTAGTCAAATTGCATCGATGTTAATTAAAGAAGTCTATGACCAAACAGGCATTACTGCTACTGCAGGAGTGGGAGATAATCTTTATTTATGTAAAGTTGCGATGGATATTTTAGCAAAGCACGCTAAAGAAAATGAAGATGGAGTAAGAATTGCCTCTTTAGATGAGATGTCTTATCGAAAATTATTATGGGATCATCTCCCTTTAACTGACTTTTGGAGAGTAGGTAGAGGCTTAACCAAAAGATTATATAATTTAGGATTATTCACAATGGGCGATATTGCTAGACAATCATTACTAAATGAAGATGTCTTATATGAAGAATTTGGAATAAATGCTGAACTTTTAATCGACCATGCTTGGGGATATGAACCTGTTACTATGGATAAGATAAAATCTTATGTTCCGGAAAATAACTCATTATCTATTGGTCAAGTTTTACCTGGACCATATGAATATAGTAAAGCTCTACTTATCATTAAAGAAATGGCGGAATCTTTATCTTTAGATATGGTGGCAAAAGGGTTATTAACTGATCAAATTGCAATCTCTATTGGCTATGATGTAAAAGACTTAACTCAAGATAATATTGTTATAGATAAAGACTGGTATGGTAGAGACATACCTAAAGGCAACCATTCTTCAATTAATATTGGTCAATTCACTAACTCCACTACACTAATTGAGGCGGCCTCCGTCGCTTTATTTGATAAATTAGTGAATAAAAAACTTCATGTACGAAGAATGTATATTGTGGCTACTAGAGTAATAAAAATCAACGAAGTTAAGAAGTTTGAAAGAGACTATGAACAGCTTAATTTATTCATTGACTACGATGAACTTGAAAAGAAAAAAGCGGTCTTAAAAACTAAACTTGAAGAAGAAAATAAGTTGCAACAAACAATTAACTCAATTAAGAAAAAATACGGCAAAAACAAAGTCTTAAAGGGAAGAGACTTTCAAGAAGGAGGAACCACCAGAGAGCGAAATGAGCAAATCGGTGGTCATAAAGCGTAATGGGAAAATATGATGACATCATTAATCTATCTCATCATGTCAGTAAAAATCACCCACAGATGAGTCTAGAAAATAGAGCAGCACAGTTTGCTCCTTTTGCCGCGCTTGTTGGTTATAGCGAAGCCATAGAAGAATCTCAGGAATATAAAGAAGAGAAAATAATTCTTGCCAAAGATAAAAAAGATGAATTAGAAGAAAAACTCCACCAATTAAATAAAGGAAATGTTATTGAAATAAAATATTATTCGTTGAATAAAAAGAAATATCTAATTTATCAAGGCACTATAAAACAAATAGATAAAGTAGAGAAGAAAATTGTTTTTATAAATCGAGATTCTATTCAAATTAAAGACATAATTGATATAAAATTATTAAGCGATGAATATTAGAAAAAAGAATTTAAACCTATTTTTTAACTTTTTATTAGTGGTTTTAGTAGCAATCTCTATTTATTTGATGCTCACCACTAGCGATGGCTTTATTAAAGGTTCAAAATTGCACGCTTTAAAATATTTTACTGTTCAAAGCAATATTTTTATCGGAATAAGCGCTTTTATATCTCTTATATATTTATTATTTAAAAACAGATATCCAACTTGGGTTGTAGTTTTAAAACTAGTTTCCACTACTTGTTTAACTTTAACTTTCTTAACAGTGATGGGGTACTTAGCACCACTTATGGGAATATTTGCTGTCTTTTTAGGCGCTAATTTATATATGCATCTATTTATTCCAGTAGTGTCGATTATTTCTTTTATCTTCGTAGAACCAAAAATCGAACTAAAGTTTAAATGGAATTTCTTCTCCATTATCCCTTCTGGAACATACGGCACAATCTATGTTATTTGTTTAGCTGCTAATAATGATTATGGCAATATAGATGGTTGGGACTGGTACGCTTTTGGAACATATGGTTTAGGCGTTGGCTTTGTTATGTTAATTGGACTAAATTTAGTAGCCTTTATTTCTTCACTAATACTATATTATTCATATAAAAGGGTAAGAAAAAAGGAACTTTAGTTCCTTCTTTTTTTAATAGGCTTTGGCAAATAAAACAACTTTACTAGCTTTCTTGCCGCATACTGGGCAAGTCTCACCATTACCCATTTGGTTAAATGGTAGGCATCTTGCGGTTGCGTTAGTGAGTTCTTTAATTTTATCTTCGCACTCTCTATCTCCACACCACATCATCTTGCTATAGCCACCAAAGTCTAATGCTTTATTAAGCTCATCCATATTATGAACATCAGTGGTATGGGCTAATAAATATTTATAAGCTTTTTCATACATTTCTTGATGAATGGTTTTGATTAATCCTTTAACTTTATCTTCAAGATCATCTAAAGAGACAAATACTTTAGTGCCATCATTTCTTTTAGCGATAACGACTTGTCCTTTTTCGATATCTCTAGGACCCATTTCCACTCTTAGTGGAACGCCTTTCATTTCGTATTCAGAGAATTTCCATCCTGGAGTTTTATCAGAATCATCTAATTTCACTCTATATCCGGCTTTAGTTAATCTAGAAGCAACTTCTCTAGCTGCAGGAATAACTCCTGGCTTATTTGCCGCAACAGGAATAACAACGATTTGAATAGGAGCAACATATGGAGGTAAAACTAAGCCATTATCATCTCCGTGCACCATAATAGTGGCGCCAATTAATCTAGTAGAAACACCCCAAGAAGTTTGATAAGGGTTTTCTAATTTTCCTTCTTTAGATTGGAATTGAATTCCAAAGGCTTTTGCAAAGCCACTACCAAAATAGTGGGTTGTGCCGCACTGTAAAGCTTTGCCATCAGGCATAAGGGCTTCAATAGAATAGGTTTCTAAAGCTCCTGAGAACTTTTCTTTATCAGTTTTTCGACCTTTAGAAAATGGAATTGCTAATATGTCTCTTCCTAAATCATCATAAACTTCAAGCATTTTTAAGGTTTCGGTTCTTGCCTCCACTTCACTAGCGTGCATGGTATGACCTTCTTGCCATAAGAATTCTGCGCCTCTTAAAAATGGTCTAGTGGTCTTTTCCCATCTAACGACAGAACACCACTGGTTATATAGTTTTGGTAAATCTCTATAAGATTTAATGATTTTCGCGTAGTGATCGCAGAAAAGAACTTCACTAGTTGGTCTAACAATTAATTTATCTTCAATTTGTTCTTTACCGCCTTGAGTGGCCACTAAACATTCTGGAGCAAATCCTTCAACGTGTTCTTTTTCTTTATTAAATAAAGATTCTGGGATAACCATTGGCATATAAACATTTTCATGACCAGTTTCTTTAAATCTTTTGTCGAGATAATTTTGAATTTGTTCCCAAATGGCATAGCCATAAGGACGGTAAATTATAAAACCTTTAACAGAGGAATAATCCATTAATTCCGCTTTTTTACAAACATCAGTGTACCACTGAGCAAAATCATCTTCTTGTCTAGTAATTGATTGATTTTTGATTTGATTATTTTCCATAAGAAAATCTCCTATAAATATTTATCCGCCATCGCGGTAACTTTCTCCATTTTCTTCTTCTCGATTGGAAGAAGCATATCATTAGAAGCAGATATGGCGTCACTAGAAATATAATTGATACCACTTTTAATGATCAATTCCACTGCTTGCCAGCCTTCTAAGTCAGTAGCAATAATTGGACGGCTATACTTAAGTAATGATTCGATTAAAGCATATAAGGATAATCTAATACGATTATTCTCTTTCACCTCTTCCATCATTGCACTACCAACAACAAAGTAATGGAATTGGAAATATACTGTATCATTAAGTAATAAGTTTTTATCTTTTAAAGATAAGGCAAGTTCAAAGCCTTTTTCTTTTAAGCCTTCAAGAGTGTGAACCAAAAGATCAATATTAGTGGAGTTCTCGTTAATCTCTTGTTCATCAAAAACCAAAATAATATGAGCCTTTTGATAATTAGGGATTTGCGAAATAATATCATAGACACTATTAACGTCCACCATTGAAATGGTGAAGAATAATCTCATTGATTCTTCTGGTCTTTCCATGATGAATTTGGATACTACATTTTTACTCACTTTAGCGAGTAGTTCTGTATTTAAGTTAATACGTGCTGCATATTTTGACATTTCGGCATAGTTAGAAAATGGTGAGTCATATGCTTTAACGTATTCAAAGTAACCAATAACTTGGCTAGTTTTAGCGTTGATAATTGGTCGATATAAGAATCTTAAAACATTGTCCTTTAAGATATGTTCAATTTGTTCGTTATATAAAACCATCTCATTATTAGCTTCAATATTGCGTTGATGTAAGACAATCTCTTTAGAGTTGGTTTGTCCTGCCATACACGCCTCTCGAGCTTTTTCTTCAATAGCGTCATAGTCTTGATAGAAGTTTGCGTTTTCCACCACGCCAATAGAGAAATTAATAAATCCAGCAAAGCCGTTAACTTCCATTTCTCTTCTAATGGCTTTAGCCATAGAACTGGCGAGTTGCATCGCTGCTTCTTTGTTAGAAATACGTAAATCAAATAAGAATAATTCATTATCTCCATTATCGAGCATTTGTCTAGTTAATCTTGGATTAGAAGCAAATGGATAAATTGCGTTCTTTAAGTTCATCACCATGTAACGTTCAACTTTGTCATTAGAAATAACTTTTTGTTTGGTGTAGAAGAATCTAATGCAATAAGTAAAACCTGCTAATGATTTATTCTTATTAATCAGCTGCATAATTTGACTACGTTTAACAATACCAGAAGGAGCTTTTTTACCGGTGGTTTTCTTTTTAGGCTCATTAAGAGGGGTGATGTATTTAAGAAGGTGACTTTCTAAATGAATTAAGCCTACTTCACGGTTATATTCTAATAATCTTAGCAAAGAGAAACACACTTTATTGGTTTTATTAATTAAAACATCGGCCTCTAAATATTCATTGACATCATTAGGATTAACGCAGATATCAAAGATCCAGCTTTTTACTCTTTCAACATCATTAGGATGAAAGGAAGAATAAAAAGAAAATAAATCTGCCGTCTTCTTATTTGAAATATCACTTTTATTAAAGACAACATATTTATTCTTTTTGACATCGATAATAAAAATACGAGTAGTAGTACTTTCATAAGAAATTTGTTTTCTAAACGTAATTTCATTATGCGCTCCAACAGCGTAATAAGTAATGACTACAACAAGTAAAATAACAAGTATGACAAAAGTGACAAAGAAGATGATAAATCGATAATCAGTAAAATCTCCGAATCTCATACAATACATAATTATAGATAGATGTTATGAATTTTTCTATTCATAATTGAATGATATAGAAATTTTATTCCGATATCAGTATAATTAAACACGCTGGAGAAGTACCCAAGCGGCTGAAGGGGGCAGTTTCGAAAACTGCTAGAGGATGCAAGTCCTGCAAGGGTTCAAATCCCTTCTTCTCCGCCAAATGTAAACTACAGTTCTGATACATTCAGGACTGTTTTCATTTAATAATGGATATAAATAGTACTATATAGTACAATACATTTGCTATGAGTGAGATTATTGATATCAAATCAAAAATCAAGAATATAAACGCGGTAATCGGTTGTAACATCGGATGCCGATATTGCTATGCAAGAGCGGTGGCCAAGCGCTTCCATTTAACCGATGATTTTTCTAAACCGGTCGCGGATTTACATAAGCTAGAAAGAATTAAAAAACCAGGAATATATTTACTTACAGGCATGTCGGATCCATATATTTGGGAAAAAGAATGGCTAGATAAGTCTT